>CAMKNB010000004.1 GCA_946414095.1 uncultured Mycoplasmatota bacterium | reverse complement strand
TGAATTTTCTGGGGATCCAAGTGATAGTGTTCATATTAATGAAATATTAAATAAAAATGCTGTTGCTTTTGGACTTAATTATGATGATAATATAGATAATAATACAATAATTGGTTATAACATAGCGGCAAGTTATAATAACGAAGCTAAAAATGCAATGTATTTAATCTATCATGTTTGGGTATTTGATGGAGTAAATAATACATGGGTAATGTTACCTCATTTAGATAAACGAGTTAGTTTCAATACTAATGGTACTCTTCCTTCTACAATATATGAAGTTGATTATGGTACTGAAGGATTAAATCCTGATACAAATACTAGTGATACAAAACTAAGAAGAGGAAATAAATATTATTTCTCATATGAAGTATATCTAGATACAACTGGATCAATGATTACTCCTAATGTAATTTATCCAAATGATGTAGAGGAAGATTTAACTTTAAGAAGTGTTGAAATATCTCCTAAAAAGCAAAAAGCAATAATTACTATGTATCCTTCAACATCTGCATCTACTCAAGCAACTTGGAAATATAAAATTAAAGATGTTGATTATGCAATGCCTGAAAAGAATTTATATGCATATGTAGGTGCTGATATATCTGGACCAACTAGTAGGTATAAATCTAGACCTGCTGTAATATATAGTAATAATTTCGAAAGTGTTGTGTTTACTGGACTTACTCAAAATAAGAGTTATGGAATTAAAGTTCCTCAAAGATTGATTAAGAGTGATGATACTATATTTACAAAATTGAATGAACAATGGCATTATGCAGTTAATACAAATTTAAATTTAACTTATGAAGCTGTTGCAGATATAAATAAGTTATCTATTAATATAAATGATTATTGGTCTAAAAAAGATATTGCAGATTTAATAGTTAATGCAGATGTAATTATTACACCAATTAATGATAATAGCGTTCCAGTTAAAACGCTTAATAATGTTGAATTTGTTGATGGAACAATATCTATTGATTATTATGATATTGCAGATTATATTGATATTCCAAATTTTGAAATATCTAAAACAAATAATTATACAATTATATCTAGATATATGCATGCTAATACTGGAACTGGTTATGTATTCTTATATGCTCCAAAAACAGCTGTTAACTATGGATTTGGTTTACTTAATAATGCATATGAACCATTTATGAGATTAAATAATTCAAATTATAATACTTATATTGATAAATATGTATTAGATGAATCAACTATTGCTGTAACTTATGATGGAACTAATAGAATATTAAATAGTTATATAGATGGAGAGTTACATAGAAGTAGAAGTGTTAATAATATTCCTTCTATTAGCGATTCATATGGCGCTAGATTAGGTATGAGTCCAAGTGGTACTGGAGCATTTTCTGGTATTGTATCTAGTATTCAAGTTTATAATAGAGTTTTAAGTGAAGATGAAATTAGAGAAAGTTATAATTCTTCGGGAGTTACTAATTCAGAAGGTTTAGTTTTATATTATGATTTAACTAAATATGAAAATAATAGAGTAGGAAATTATCCACTCGTTAATACTAATGATTCTCTTTATTCTCTTGATAATCAACAATTAATAGATTTACCTGAAGATCCAACTACATTATCTTTTTCAACGTCTTCAAGTACTACTACTGGTTTAAAATCATCTATTTATAAACATAGTATGCAAGGTAAATATCATGTTTATAAGAGTGGAATTGATACTATAAATATTGAATTTGATGAAGTACCAGAAAGTTTGAAGTTTAGTTATTCTTATGGAAATTATAAGTCTGATACAGTTAATGCAAAAGATAGAGTATATACATTAAGATATGACTTTAAGAGTGATATTACATTTAATATTAAAACTACATATGAGAAAATTAATACTACATATAAGAGTAGCAGTCTTGCTTCATTAATTAGTATTAAAGATGGAAATTACTATTATATTAGTAATGGAAAACTATTTAAAAATAAAGAAGAAATATCATCTAATGCACTTAATATTCATGATAATTTGGTATTATTATCTACTAATCAAATATATAATATTAAGACTGGTAAATATCAAAAGTATATTTATAGTGATGGTATTGTATCAAATAAAGTAGCATTATTTGATAGTAATTTAGAAGAATCTAGTATTAAAACTTACTATGGATATAGTGTTATTAGTAAAGATAATGAAAGCACATATAGAGATAATCAAATAGTATCTAAAGATGGTAATTTATATATTTATACTGATAATAATAAAAATATTGTATTTAATAAATATAATACTAGAAATTATCAACTTGCTTTAAATGAAAAAGGAAATATAGTTTCATATAAAGATGAAGTTAATTTCGGTGAATCATTCTATAATGCAGAGATTGAAGAAAAGTCTTTTGATATTAATAGTAATGATCCAATAATTATGATTAGATATGAAGATGGAAATATTATGGCTATTAATTACTATAATGGTAAAGTATTATTTGAATCTATTGAATATACAATTTCATTATTTAATTATATTTCTAGGTCTATGTTATCTGAAAACAATAATATAGAAATAAACAAAATTTCATATAAAAATAGTAATGAAATTGTAAGCTTATTAAATAATACAAAAGATGAAGAAATAAGAACTAAATTAGGTCTAGATGATGTTATTAGTTCAAACGCAACTTATTCAAATAATTATGTAATTTATTATGACTCAGATAGCAATGATTATGAAATAATTGATACAAGTTTATTACTAAACACTAGTGTAGATTCTAAAGATGTTATTACTGAAAATAGCAAGATAAAATCAGATAATTATTTATATAACTATTTCTATAATAAGACTGAAAAGAATATTATAAAAGATAGTAGAATATACATTTATATTGCTATATTATTAGTTGTAATAATTAATCTAGTTTTATTAGGTAGAAAGGTTGGATTTAAACATGAAAAAGAAATCTAATAACAATTATTATATTTCATTATTAGTAGCTATAGCAACATTAGTACTAATAGCAATATTAATAATTATATTTAAGAATGATAAAAAATTTGATTTAAATAAAGTTAAAGAACAATTTATATCATATTATGCTGATGAAGGACTTCAGGAACTAGAAAAAGATAATTTAGATTATTATTTTCAAATACCATCAAGTGAAATAGATAATAGTTTATTGTTATCAAATTTTAATCCTTATAATATGGATGAAGAAAAAACTTCACATAAGTTGTTACTTTTATTAACTGATTTAAGTATCGAAAAAGTAGATGAATATTATGACTCTTTAGATGGAATTATTTATGTATATACTAATAATGATTCTTTAGATGAATCTATTTCTTCATTATATGAAAATGCAATATTAAAAAGAGGTAAAAGTTATGTTTATTTAATTATTGGTGAAGAGAACAATATTATGGAAGAAGAACTTTTAAATTTATATAAATAAAGTGATTTAATTCACTTTATTTTTTTGTTATAATAATCTCTATGAAACAAAAGAGAAAGTATTTAGTTGTTCTATTATTATTTATTATACTAATGTCTTTAGTATTAGTTTTCTTTATGAAAAAATATGAGGAGATAAATATAATTAATAAATCAAAAGAATTATTAACTGATTTATATGATATTAAAGAAGGAGACTATAAACTTAAAGATGGAATACTTGTAAGTAATAATGGTTCTGTTATTAATAAAAAGTATTATTTTAATGGTAATGGTATTATTAATATCGATAAATATGGAAACGTTAAGTTTAAAATTAATTATAAGAATAAATGTATTAATAAAAATCCTATTGAAAAAATAAAATTAATAAATAATAAATGTGATGACTTTTATAGTTTTAAAGTTGATATAGTAAAAAATAATTCTAAAATTTCATTTATTAGTAAAGAAAAAGATTTATCATATAAGATATCTTATAATGATGACTTTAAAGGTAAATGGAATGATATAGGAACTGATAATTTGTTATTAAAATATTATAGAGAAGGTAAAAACTATATATGGTTTAAAAATAAAGATGGTAATTTAAGTGAAAAAATAGAATTTGAAGTTGAATGTTTAGATACTAAAAAAGCTAAATATAACAAAGATGTATTTTATTGTAGTGGGTCAACAGTAATTGTAGATAATATTGAATGGGTTGTTATAGAAGATAGTACTATTTATACTAAACTTATGAAGTATTTACCAATAGATGATAAATTAAGTCATTGCTTTGATATTGAAAGTGAATATTGTTTTTATACTAAGAATAATAGACTACCTTATAAGTGGAGTAATTCATATATTAATTATTATTTAAATAATATATTTATTAATAAACTATCTGATGAGACTTTATCACATATAACTAATAATAATATATGTAATGATTTTGAAAATCATTTATGTGATAATGAAATATGTGGGGGGTATAGTAAAGAAGAAATAGAGTATAATAACTTTGTATGTAATAGTTATGTTGATAGTAAAATTAAATTGATATCTTATGATGAATTTAATTACGTTTATTCAAGAGCAAAAGATAAAAAAGTAATAAATGGTAATTATTGGGCAATTAATACTTATACTAATGATAAAGGTAGTTCTATTCAGTATAATTATGATTATTATATTTTGGAGGATTTAATAAATAAACTTGATATAAAACCTGTAATAATTCTTAGTAAAGAGTAAAACTCTTGAATTTTGTTTGAAATATTGATATCATTATTGTATAGGGTAGGAGGGTTTACTATGGATGAACCTAAAGGACAGACAATATTTTTATCTATTATTGGAATTGCTACTTTATTAGTTGCTATTGTTGGTGCAACATTTGCATGGTTTAGTATTAGTGTTACAGGTAATGAAAATCCATCTGATATAGTGATTACTTCTGGAAATCTTGGTCAAGTAAGTTTTACAGATGGAACTGCTATAGATATTGGAAATCTAATGCCTGGTACATTTACAACTAAAACATTTACAGTTAGTCAAACTGATCCATCTGCAACTGGAAAAATATCTTATAATATAATGCTAAATGTTAGAAGTAACACTTTAACACCAAATGCAGAAGGAGAATTCATACATAAACTTACATCATCTGGAAATACTAATGGTGGGAAGCTTGCAACATTAGATGCTACACCAGTTCCTACTGAGAGTACAATAATTGGCAGTGGTGTTATTGAAGGATATGAGGTTCATACATATGAATATACAATTGGTCTTAATAATGTTGATAAAGATCAAAATGCTGCTCAAGGGAAAGAGTTTTCCGGTTATTTATCAGTTAAGATATCTGATGAAGGTTTAAAATAAATAATTGTAAAATAAAAGTGAAGTAAATCACTTTTTTATTTTGTTTAGTTGTATAAAATTATTAAATTTGTTATTATGAATTTATGATAGGAGTAATATATGAAAGGTAAAAAAATACATATATTAATTTATATTTTGGTATTATTATCTGTATTTGCAATGTTTGCTGGTTGTTTTTATATGTATTATAAGAATGTTATTAAAAAAGATGATACTAATGTTATAGTTAAAAATTTAAATATGTTAGTTTCATTTGATAAAAGTAGTCAAATAAATATTCATAATATTAAACCAGGTTTTGAAGATAATATAACATTTACAGTAGAAAACTATAGTGAAGATACTATTGGAAACTATAAAGTAATTGCAGAGATAATTACTCCATTGTCAAATATGAGTGATGATAATTTTTTATATACAATTGAAAGTACTTCACAAAGTAAAGATACATCAAATAAGTTAATTAATATTTCTGATGTACCAGTACCTGTTATGACAAAAGAACTTGGAAGTGCAACGATAACTCCAAACAATATCCATTCTTATAAAATAACTATTAAATTAAAAGATAATGCTGATAAAAGTAAGTATTTAAATGATTCATTATTTTCTTTAAGAATAAAAATATCAGTTGATAATAACTAGGTGGCGTGTATGGAAGAAGATAAAGTTGTAAAAAGAAAAAAACAAATTAAAAAGATTTCATCTATCATTAGTTATATTTTAATAATTATATTAATGATTATAGCATCATTTTTTATATTATATGTCATATGTGGAAAAATAGCAGAGAAGAGGGGAGAAAATCCTCCATTTGGTTTATATACCATAATTAGTCCAAGTATGACACCAAATATAAAAGTATATGATGTTGTATTTGTAAAAAAAGTTAATACAGATGATTTAAAAGTAGATGATGTAATAACATTTTATTCAACAAATTCTTTTTTTGGTTCAACTCCTATAACACATAGAATTATTGAAATAGTCGATGTTCCTGATGTTGGAACTATGTATAGGGTTAAGGGTGATGCGAATGAAGTTGCTGATGATGAAAAAGTCTATCCTAATAATGTAATAGGTAAGGTTATGTTTAAAATACCACAACTTGGAAGACTTCAATACTTTCTTGCATCAAGAACTGGTTGGTTAGTAGCAATATTAATACCTGCACTTGTTATAATAGGATATGATGTTTATAAATTAATTAGATTAATTAAACTAAAAAACAAATTAAATGAGCTTGGTGAAAATAGTTTACAATAAAAAAGACTTTGGTCTTTTTTTAATTACCTAAAAGTCTTGAAAGAGTTTTGGATTTATATTTATTTTCATCATCATTATCTAAATCTACATGTTCTGTACTATCAATATCATATCCTAAATAATAACAGATATTATGAACTTGCCATTCATTTATCATAGAATCAAAACTTCTATTCCAATTTGATGGTTCTTTTTGATTATATGAAACTAACATATTTATTATATCTTCCATTTCTGACTTATCACGTATTTTATAAGATTCTACAATTTCAAAGTTACTATTTTCTCTATCTCTAAAATCTATTATATAAATATTATTTGATTCTTTATCATAAATGTAATTAAAGTATTCACTACTAACAATTATTACTTTTTTATCATTATAATTAATATATGAATATTTGCTATCACTTATAATTTCATTTTTTTTATCATCACTTTTAATTTTTGGTGATAAAAGTATTGCTAAATAAAGTCCTAATAATATAATTATTTTTTTCTTATTGTTAGTTTTCATTTTTACTCCTTGTTAAAATATTCTAACATAAAAGTATTTTTTTTAATAGAATTTTACGTTAAATAAAAAGAAAAGAATAGACAAAATTATCAATATGTTATATGCTTAAATTAGATATAGTTTGTGAAAGGAGATATATATGAAAAAATTTAGATTATTAGGAATATTATTCGCTGTACTAATGGTATTAGGTTTAACTAGAGTAAATGCTGCATCTATGAGTAGTAGTGATAAAACTACTTTAAATAATGTTGCATCATATTCTCAATCATTAGCAAGATCAGAATTAGGTTTAGATGATATTACTGTAAGTACTAGTGTTAAAACTGATGGACAAACAGTAGATGTTACTGTAGAAAGTAGTTCAATGGGATTAACTATTACATTTCCAGTAACTTTAAAAAATAACATTTTAACTTATAACGCAGTAGATGTTAACAATGAAGGTTCAGTTATTCCATTTCTTGTTGCTGCTGTATTAAATAATTCTGGAGAAGTTAAAAATGCGTCTCAATCTGATGCTAATAACGTAATTAATAATATTTCTGGTTATTCATTTAGTGAAAATGGAATTGAAGGTACTACAGAAGGTGGAAACTTAACTTATTTAAAGGCTGATGTTAAGACATTAAAACTATCTGGTGGATATAGTTCTTCTACTACAACAACTGAAACTACAACTACAACTACAGAAACAACTGATAATCCAAAAACTGGTGTATTTGTTCCAGTAGTTGGTCTTTCAGTATTAATTGTTGCTAGCGTAGTATGTTTAGTATGGATTAGTAAGAAAAACGTATTTAAAGGATTCTAAAAATTACGTAGTTTATCTACGTTTTTTTTATGTTATAATTATAATGAGGTGTTTAATATGGTTACATTTTTATCTATTTGTGATAGTTCTACTGGTGCTTATATGGTGTACTATGTTAAAATTCTTTTAACTATTATTAGAATAGCAGTTCCAATAATGTTAATAGTTTCTTGTATGATTTCTGTTGTTAAAACAATCACCTCAAATGACAGTGATATGACTAATAAGATGCTAAAAAGTTGGGTTAGCAAAATAGTTGCAGCTATCCTTGTATTTATGATTCCTACATTTGTGTATTTAATAGGAGATTTAGTATCTAGTAGTGCAGATGTTAAGTCTTGCATTAAAAATTCTTCATTATCAAGAGCAAAAGAATTAAAAGAACAGGAAGAAAAAGAAAATCAAGAGGCTATAGGAAAATGGAAAGAGGAAATGGAAAAGAAAAGACAGGAGGAAGAAGCAAGAAGAGCTCAACAGCAAGCTCAACAACAGCAACAACAGCAGCAGAGTCAAACTGGTAGTACAGGAGAAACTACTGGTGGTGGAACAATAACATCAACATCTGTAACAAAAGTTAATATGAGAGATATAGGGTGTGATGAATATTATAGTTCTACTCTTCATAGAGAATATTTGTATTTTAATACTGAGGTTGCTGATGAAATACACGAAATATTCGTAAAGATGTGTACTTATGTTAATTCTTCTCCTTATGTAAGTAGAATTCAAGATGCAGGTTCATATGTTCAAAAAGCAGGTTATCATGGACGAGGTCTTGCTGTTGATTTGTTTACAGAATATTCATATACTCATAATGGAAAAACATATAGACCATATGGTAATTATTCTTATGCTGAATGGGATAATTATAAAAGATTCGTTTGTGAAGTATGTAATGGTAATGAAACTTGCCCACAAAATATAAATTATCATATATATCATAATATATTTCAACAATATGGTTGGTGTTGGGGTGGTAATTGGAGTCCTCAATATTATGATCCAATGCATTTTGAAAAAACAGATGGTGGTTGTTCAACTACTAGAAAATTACAAATTACATGTAATTAAAAGATAGTTTAATATTAAACTATCTTTTTGATATATATAAAACTAAATTATACATAATATATGAAATAATCATTAGAAGAAATATTCCCGACATTACTAGATTTAAATTAAAAACTTGTGAACCATATAGAATTAAATAACCAATACCTGCTTTAGAAGTAAGAAATTCTCCTGTTATAACTCCAATTAAACACATTGATATATTAATTTTTAGTGTACTTAATATAACACTTTTATTAGAAGGTATTACTGCGTATATTAATATATCTTTTTTTGTTGCATTAAATGATTTTAATAATTTTATTTTTAACTTATCAGTATTTTCAAAACTATTATATATTGTTTGCATACTAACTATTATTGATATTAAGATTGAAATTGTAATTATACTTTTTGTATTAGCACCTATCCATATAATTATTATGGGACCTAATGCTACTTTTGGAAGAGAATTAAATAATGTTATAAATGGATCTAATATTTTATATAAAATATTATGATTGTAAAATAGAATTGCTATTAGTATAGAAAGAATACTTGTAATTGTAAATGATAATAATACTTCTTTAATTGTTATCCAAATATGAAATAATAAATTATTATGATTATATAAATTAATAATTGATAATATTATGTTTTTAGGAGAACTTGTAATAAATGTATTAATATAATTTTTATCTGCTAGTAATTGCCATAAAAATACAAACGAAATTAATATAAACAATCTACATATTACAATTGTTCTTTTTTTCTTTTTTATTTTTGAAATATATTTTTTATATGTCATTTTTCTATATCACTCCATATTAAATCAAAATAATATTGAAAATCTTCTTTTTTTCTATTTTTTGTAGGAATATCTTCTTTATTATGATTTATGTGATATATATTTTTAATTTTAGCTGGTCTTTTGGTTAATACAATTACTTTATCACAGAATGAAATGGCTTCTGATACATCATGTGTTACAATAACAACTGCTTTATTTTCCTCTTTAATAATCTTATATACATCATCACATACACTTAGTCTTGTTTGATAATCTAATGCTGAGAATGGTTCATCTAATAACAGAAGGTCTGGTTTAATAGCAAGTGTTCTAATTAAAGCAACTCTTTGTTTCATACCGCCAGATAATTCACTTGGATATTTATCTTTAAATTCAAATAAGTTATATTTTTTTAATAAATGAAGAACATATTTTATATTCTCTTCATTTAAAGATTTTGATACTTTTAAACCTAAAATAGCATTTTCATATATTGTTAGCCAAGGGAATAGTGCATCTTCTTGAAGCATATATCCAATTTTTAAATTATTTGATTTTATAATTTTACCATTATAGTCATTATCTTGTTTTGATATGATATTTAGAATTGAACTTTTTCCACATCCACTTGGTCCAATTATTCCAGTAAATTCATTGTTAATATTAAATGATATTTCATCTATTGCTTTTGTTTCTTCATTAATAGAGTAATATGATTTAGATAGATTAGTTATTCTAATTAAATTCATTGGTTGTTAGTGCTTCTATAGCTATTTTTTTATCTAAAGTTTTACCATAAATCATTATATCTATTAATCTATAATAATCATCTATATTAATAGTAGTATTATTATACCAAGAGTCTATATTTTTATATCTTTCTACAAGTGTAGTTAAATCTTGGATAGTTGTATCTGGAAATTCATTTATGATTGCTTCAGCTATTGTTCTTGAATCATTATTATGTACAAATTTTAATCCTTTATTTAATGCATTATTAAATTTTTTGATTTTATCTTTATTATTATTTATAAATTCTTCTTTAGCGTAAAATGCTGTATAGGGAACAGTACCAGTTATATTTCCAAGCGATGCTAAAACGCAACCATATTTTTGTTTTTCAATACTAGTAGCGTTTGGTTCGAATAAATTAACAAAATCTCCTTCTCTTGCAATATAAGCACCTGTTAATCCAGCAAACTCAACACTTGTGTCTATTTTAATATCACTTTCATCTATGTTTGATTCTTTTAAAGCATATTTAAACATCATGAGTGGCATACCACCACTTCTTCCTGCTAATACTTTTTTACCAATCAAGTCTTCCATATTAAATTTATCTTTATATTTGCAGTCTCCTACTATAAATTGTCCATCTTTTTTAGTTAATGAAGCAAATGTTATTAATTTTTCATTTGAATTTTTGTATACATATATTGTTGCTTCTGGTCCGGAAAAACCAATTTGAGTGTCTCCTGAAATTACTGATGTTGCAACTTTATCAGCTCCCGGAGTTAAAACAACTTCTATATCTAGTCCTTCATCTTTAAAGTAACCATTTTCAATAGCAACATACCATGGAGCATAGAATACTGAATGAGTTACTTCGGAAACAATAATTTTATTTTTATCATTTTTTTTCTTAGTAGTTATTAATACTAAAGAAAAAATAATGAAAATGGTTAATAAAACGATAATAATTCTTTTCATTTTATTCCTCTCTTTCTTCCATATTATTATATTCTATTAGTAAATAAAAAGTGTCGTTATAATGTTGGACTAAATATTATTATCATGATATAATGTTTTTATAATAGGGGATGAATATATGAAAGAAAATGTTATTGTAAGATTAGAGAATGTTAGTAAAAAATTTGATGATAAGTATGTAATTAAAAATTTTTCTTTAGATATTTATGAAGGAGAATTTATTACATTATTAGGTTCATCTGGTTGTGGAAAAACAACTGTTTTAAGAATGATATCTGGTCTTGAAAAAGTAACAAGTGGAAAAGTATTTATTGATTCTAAAGATGTTACTGACATTGATGCTACTAAGAGAGAAGTAAATACTATTTTTCAGAATTTTGCCCTATTTCCTAAAATGACAGTTAGAGAAAATGTTAGTTTTGGCCTTAGAATGAAAAAAGTAGATGAAAAAGAAATAAATAAAAGAGTTTCTTCTGCAATAGAGTTAGTCAAACTAAAAGGATTTGAAGATAGATATCCACATGATTTATCTGGTGGTCAACAACAAAGAGTAGCTATTGCTAGAGGAATAGTTATGAATCCTAAAGTTTTATTACTTGATGAGTCTTTATGTTCTCTTGATTTAAAATTAAGAAAAAGTATGCAAGTTGAACTTAAAAAATTACAAAAGAAACTAGGAATTACATTTATATATGTTACTCATGCACAAGACGAAGCTTTAAGTATGAGTGATAGAATAGCAATTATTAATAAAGGTGATATTGTACAGCTTGATACACCAGAAAATATTTATAATCATCCTAAAAGTGTATTTGTTGCTGATTTTATAGGAGAAGCAAATATAATATCAGCTAAAGTTTTAAAAACAATAGAAGGTGGTATTAAAGTTTCTATGTTAGAAGGTTTTGAAATAGATATTAAAACTGAAGAATCATTTGAGAAGGGTGAAGATATAAAAGTAGTAATTAGGCCAGAGGATATAAATGTTAGTAAAAATGAACTTATTGGTTCTATTAAAGGTGTAATTATTGATTCAACATATAGTGGTAATTCAACTAGTTTAATAGTTGATATCCCTGGAGACTTTAATGTTAAGGTTTCTACAACTGATGAATCTAAATTCAAAGAAAATGAAAATGTTTATATAAAATTTGATAGTAATAGAATTGTACCATTAAGGAAATAAGAATGAAAAATAATAAAATATTTAAAACAATTTTTACATTACCTGTATTAGTATATACATTTATACTAATTGTTTTACCTTTGCTTTATATTTTGTTTTTAAGTTTTTGTACAAGTGATTCTTATGGTGGAGTACTATATAAATTTACATTAAATAATTATATTAAAATATTTGATTTAACATATTTAAAAATATTATTTAAGTCTGTTATGATTGGAATAATTACTACAATTATTTGTATTGTTATTTCATATCCATTTGCTCTTATATTAAGAAGAAAAAGTGTTCATGTTCAAAATTTAGTAACTAAATTAATAATGATTCCATTTTTAACAAATTCTTTAATAAGAACTTATGGATGGATTATTCTTCTTAGAAAAAATGGAATTATTAATAATGGATTAATTGCTAGTGGTATTATATCTAATCCATTAGATTTAATGTATAACAAATTTGGAATTATTGTTGGTATGGTTTATACGTTACTTCCTTTTATGTTACTTCCTATTTGTTCTTCTGTATTTGAAATTAATAATGATTTAATTGAAGCAGCAAAAGATTTAGGTGCAAAGCCATTACAAATATTTAGAAAAATAATTATACCTGAAACAATATCTGGTGTATTTAATGGTTCATTAATGGTGTTTATTCCAGCTATTGGATATTTCTTTATAACTGATATTCTCGGTGGTGGAAAAATAATGATTATTGGTAATTTAATAAAGAACCAATTCTTAACAGCTAGAAATTGGCCGTTTGGTTCAGCTATATCAATATTCTTAATTATCGTTACATTCTTGCTTGTTAAATTATATAAACGTCTTGGTGGTAAGATGGATGATTTAGGAGGTTTCTAATGAAGAGTAAATATTCTAAATCTTTATTTGTTATATTAGTATTTATATTTTTATATTTGCCAATTAGTGTATTAATTGCATATTCTTTTAATAGTGGTTCAACAAATCTAATATTTGAAGAATTTTCTTTTAAATGGTATCTAAATATTACTAAAAACACTGACTTAATTAATGCATTTATTAATACATTATTAGTTGCAGTAATAAGTACAGTTATTTCAACTATAATTGGTACTATTTCTGCATATGGTCTTTATAAATTCGACTTTCCACTTAAAAAGACAATTAATAGCTTAATATATATTCCAATAGTAATACCTGAAATAGTTCTTGGTATTTCATTGTTATCAATATATACTTTAATGAAATTAGAACTAAGTATTTACTCAATTATTCTTTCTCATATTGCTTTTTCAATTCCATATGTAATTGTTAGTGTTAAAACTACACTTACAAGTCAAACATTAACTTATGAAGAAGCAGCAAAAGATTTAGGTGCTAGTAATTATGCAATATTTAAAAAAATAATAATGCCAATTATTACTCCTGGCATTATTAGTGGGGCAACATTAGTTTTTACTTTGTCATTAGATGATGTTGTTATCAGTTATTTTACAGCAGGACCTGGAAGTAATACATTACCATTATATATTTATTCAATAATGAAAAGTGGAATAACTCCTGATGTTAATGCATTAACATCAATACTTTTAGTATTTACTTTTGTATCGTTAATAACCCTTACATTAATACAAAGTAGAAAACTAAGAAAAGAGGCATTATGAAAAAAATATTATTTATAATAATAAGTGTTTTATTGTTATGTGGATGTAGTAGTAAAAATTATAAAAATGGTGAACTTAACGTACTTAATTGGTCTTCTTATATTCCATATGAAATAATAAGCGATTTTGAACGTGAATATGATATTAAAGTAAATTATGGAACATATTCATCTAATGAGGAATTACTTGCTAAAATAGCTTCATCTAAAAAAGGAACATATGATTTGATTTTTCCAAGTGATTATATGGTAGAGTTAATGAAGAGTAGAGATATGCTTGAAAAAATAGATAAGAGTAAAATTGATAATTTTAATAATATTAATTCATTATTTTTAAATCAAAAGTTTGATCTTAATAATGAATACTCAATACCATTTCTAGCTGCAACATCAGTAATAGCAGTTAATAGAGATAGGATTAAAGATGATATAAAAAGTTATAATGATTTATTAAATCCAAAATATAAAAATAATATAGTGTTACTTGATGATCAAAGAATTGTGATTGGTATGGCATTACTTGCAAATCTTCATAACATGAATAGTACTGATAGTGAAGAATTAGAAGAAGCTAAAAAATGGTTACTAAATATAAATAATAATGTCAAAGCATTTGATAGTGATAGTCCTAAAACATTTTTAATTACTAATGAAGTTGATATTGGTGTTATATGGAATGCTGAAGCAACATTAGCTCATGAAGCAAATAATAATATTGAAATAATATATCCTAGTGATGGATTTGCAATTAGTTTAGATAATTATGTTCTTGTAAAAGGGTCAAAAAATATAGAGAATGCATATAAATTTATAAATTATTTATTACGCTCTGATATTAATAAAAAAATAACTGACTACTATCCATACTTAAATACAACATATAGTAATCTTAATGTTGAAGTAGGAGAACTATATAATATTTTATACAATAGTAACTATGTTGAGAATATTGGAAGTAATATTTCAAAGTATGATAAAATTTGGGCTGAAATAAAGTAGAAAAAGTAATAGACTTTTTATATTTAAAAAGCTATAATTATAATATGGGGTATAGTAGACGGAAGGAGGTGAAATAGTTGCAGAAAAACTTTGTTGATACTCAAGATTTTTCTAAAGAAGAAATTCTAGCAATGAAGAATCTAGGAATTAAGATGAAAAAGTATCTTAAGGAAGGTAATGTTCTAAATGTTTTATATCATAAAACATTAGGAATGGTTTTCGAACAGAAATCAACTCGTACTAGAGTTTCATTTGAAACAGCTATGACTCAACTAGGTGGACATGCTCAATATTTAGCACCTGGCCAAATTCAATTAGGAGCTCATGAAAGTTTATATGATACTGCTAAAGTATTAGGTAGACTAACTGATATACTAATGGCACGTGTAATTGAACATAAATCTATTACGACACTTGCAGAACATGCAGGAGTACCTGTAATAAATGGTATGAGTGATTATAATCATCCTACTCAAGAACTAGGAGATTTAATTACTATTTATGAACATAAACCTAAAAATAAAAAGTTTGAGGATTTAAAGATTGTATTTTTTGGAGATGCAACTCAAGTTTGTGCAAGTTTAGCAATGCTAACTACACATTTAGGTGGTCATTTTGTTCAATATGGACCTAAAGGCTTCCAATTAAATGAACATTTTCAAAAAATATGTAAAAAGAATTGTGAAAAATCTGGAGGAACTTTCTTAATCACAGAGAATGAAGATGAAGCATTAAAAGATGCAGACTTCATTTATACAGATGTTTGGTATGGATTATATGAATCTGAATTACCAGAAGAAGAAAGAATGAAAATATTCTATCCAAAATATCAAGTTAGCATGGATAAAATTAAAAAAGCTAGTCCTACAGTTAAATTTATGCATTGTCTTCCTGCTACTAGAGGTGAGGAGGTTACTGATGAAGTTATGGACTCTAAATACTCAGTAGTGTTTGATGAAGCAGAAAATAGATTAACTGCTATGAGAGCTATACTTGTTACTTTAATGGGTAAAGAACAAGAAACATTAAGAATTATGGAAGGTAAAAAATAAAAATGGAAAAGAAAAAGAAAAAATTCAAATTGTTTGATGCCATATTAGGTACAGTTTGCCTTACACTTGTTTGTGAATCAGTAATGCCTACTGCAGCTATTGGAAATACTCAATACTTTTGGTGGATATTACTTTTAATTGGTTTCTGTTTACCATATGGTATGATTACTGCAGAACTTGGAACTACATATCCAAGTGAAGGTGGTATGTATGATTGGGTAAAAAGAGCATTTGGTCCTAAATGGGCTGGACGTGTTGCATGGAACTATTGGGTTAATTTCCCATTATGGATTTCATCACTTGCTGTTGCCCTAACAGATATAGTTGCAGGAATGTTCAATATTGAACTATCAATTTGGGCATTGTTATTGATTCAACTTGCTTATGTTTGGTTAGTAACATTCTTAGGAACTCAAAGAATTGGAGAAAGCAAAACAATAGTAAATATTGGTACTGCTTTTAAAATTATATTACTTCTTGGAATTGGACTTTTAGGTATTTATTCAGTTGTTTCAACTGGACATAGTGCTAATCCAATTACAAGTTTTGGGGATTTATTCCCATCATTAAATTTAGGTGAATTATCATTCATCTCAATTATCTTATTTAACTTCATGGGATTTGAAGTAGTTGGTACTTGGGCTGAAGATATGGATGATCCTAAAAAGCAAATACCAAAAGCTTTGATATTTGGTGGATTATTAATGGCTGTTTTCTATGTACTTCCAGCAACAGGATTTAATATTGCATTAGATCCAGAAGTAGTTGCACAAATGGATCCAGAAAATGTAGTTGAAGTTCTTGTTACATTATTTAGTAGTGTAGGAATTGCTGAAGGACTTTCTAATACATTAGTAATAATTGCAGGATTTATGTTTATTTATACATTTATCGCAAATATTGCTTCTTGGTCATTTGGAGTTAATGAAGTTGCTAAATATGCAGCAGAAGATGGTGGAATGCCAGAAGTATTTAAACCAGTAAATGAAGAAGGTGTTCCTTATAAAGCATCAATTATTAATGGTATTGTAGCAAGTATCATAGTAATTGGTGGAGTAATTGCTAATTATATTAGTGAAGATGCAGGAGCTAACTTTAGTTTATTCTTCTGTTTAAGTTGGATTACATTATTAATTAGTTATGTTCCAATGTTCTTAGCATTCTTAAAACTTAGAAAAACAGATAAAGATGTTAAAAGACCATATAAAGTACCTGGTGGAAACTTTATGATTAAAGTAGCTGCTATTGTACCATTTATAATTCTTGTTCTAGGAATTGTATTTACATTATTTGGTGACTTTACAATGGAATATATTAGTGATAACATTCCACTATTTGCTGGAGTTGTATTATCATTCATAATGGAAGAAATATTAGTTTCTAGAATTAAAAAGAATTAGTATGAAATAGGGGTTTCAAATTGAAATCCCTTAATAATTATATTTTTAGAAAGAAGGTATAAGATGAGAAGAATAAAAGACTCAACACCAAAAGCTGATGGATTTAGAATGCCTGGTGAATTTGAACTACAAGATGGTGTATATATGCTATGGCCACAAAGAACAGATAACTGGAGAAATGGTGCTAAGCCTGCTCAAGAAGTATTTGTTAAAGTAGCAAGCACAATAGCTAAATATGAAAAAATGACTATGCTTGTTAATCGTGATCAATATGCTAATGCAAGAAATATGTTACCAGATAATGTTAGAGTAATTGAACTTTCTAACAATGACTCTTGGTGTAGAGATACAGGGGCAACATTTGTTGTTAATAAAAAAGGTGAAATGCGTGGAATCGATTGGGGATTCAATGCATATGGTGGATTTTATGATGGAATCTATTTTCCATGGGATTTTGATGAATGTATAGCTCAAAAAATGAGTGAAATAGAAAGCGTTGATTATTACCAAATAAGAGACTTTGTTTGTGAAGGTGGTTCATTCCATGTTGA
Organism: uncultured Mycoplasmatota bacterium; assembly: GCA_946414095.1. Classification (GTDB taxonomy): domain Bacteria; phylum Bacillota_I; class Bacilli_A; order RF39; family UBA660; genus CAG-1000. Next base: position 43,448 of record CAMKNB010000004.1, on the reverse strand, counting down.
TGGAGAAGGTACTTGTATGGTTACTGAAGAAACACTATTAAGCCCAGGTAGAAATCCAAATTTAAGCAAAAAGCAAATCGAAAAAATATTGAGAGATTATTTAAATGTAGAAAAAGTATTATGGCTTCCAAAAGGTCTATACAATGATGTAGATACTAATGGACATGTAGATAATATTTGTAATTTTGTTCGTCCAGGTGTAGTTGTTCTTGCTTGGAGTGATGATGAAAAAGACCCTCAATATAAGATTAGTAGAGAAGATTATGCTTATTTAAGTAGTGTTAAAGATGCTAGAGGACGTAAATTAGAAATCCATAAATTATATTGTCCTAGCCCTCAATATATTACTGCTGAAGAAAGTGGCGGAATTGATTATGTTGAAGGAACTCTTCCACGTAATGAGGGAGATAGAATGGCAGCATCTTATGTTAACTATTTAACAGGAAATGGTTTTATTGCTTTACCAGTATTTAATGATCCAATGGATAAAAAAGCTATTGAAACATTACAAGAATTATATCCTGATAGAAAGATTGAACCTATTTATGCTAGAGAAATACTATTAGGTGGTGGAAACATTCACTGTATTACTCAACAGGTTCCTCATAGAAAATGAGTAGAATAGTTATTGCTTTGGGTGGAAATGCTCTTGGTAATACATATTTAGATCAACAAAAATTACTTAAAAAAGCATCTAAAGAATTAATTAAATTATTTAAGGGTAATGAAATAATAATTACTCATGGTAATGGTCCACAAGTTGGTATGATAACTAAAGCTTTTGCTAATAATGGAGTAGAAATGCCACTTGATTGTTGTACAGCTATGAGTGAAGGATATATTGGTTTTCATATCCAAAGAAGACTAAGATATGAGCTTTTAAGTAAAAAGATTAATAGAGATGTTGTAACAATAGTTACAGAAGTGTTAGTTGATCCAAAAGATTCATCTTTTAATAAACCTACTAAACCTATAGGTAAATTCTATACAAAAGAGGAAGCAGAAAAACTTGCTCGTGAGAGTGGTGATGTTTATGTTGAAGACTCTAATAGAGGATATAGAAAAGTGGTTGCTTCACCAAAACCAAAAGATATTTATAATCTTAATGCAATTGCAAAATTGGTGTCTGATGGAACAATTGTAGTTGCATGTGGTGGTGGAGGTATTCCTGTATTTGATGAATCTAAAAATAAGAAAGTTGAAGCAGTAATTGATAAAGATTTAGCTTCATCATTACTAGCTGAGAAACTTCATGCTGATAAATTTATTATTTTAACAGCAGTAGATCAAGTATGTATTAACTTTGGTACACCAAAAGAAAAAGCACTTGCTACTATTAGTACAAAAAAAGCAATGGAATATAGAAAAAATGGTGAGTTTAAAAAAGGTAGTATGTTGCCAAAAATAGATGCAGCCATTAGATTTGTAAATAGAACTGGAAATGATGCTATCATAACAAGCTTATCAAATATAAAAGGTATATTAAGTAATAATAATATTACAACTATACGTAAATAAGAAGAATAATTATTTTTCTTCTTTTTTTTTGATGTTATAATAATATTATGGAAAATATAAATTTTTGGTTAATACAATTATTAGGAATAGTAGCATGGCTTTTAATAGTACTTAGTTATTATAGAGAAAATACTAATAAAATATTAGTTTTTCAAATAATATCTACTGTTCTTTGGTGTTTGCATTACTATTTTTTAGGAGCGTATAGTGGTTTATTTATATGCATTTTTGAAGTGATTAGAGATTCATTGTATTATAAAACAGATTCAGATGATTATATTTTTTTAGGATCAATTCCAATTTACATACTATATGGTTTTTTCACATATTCAGGAATAATAGAATTGTTACCAATTCTTTCTAGTACTATAGATGGATATACTTTAACAAAGAAAAAAAAGATTGTAGTATTTGGAGCAGTTGTATCTTATACACTTTGGGTTATATATGATATTGCTGTTAAGTCTTATTCTGGGGCTTTAACTGATGGAATAGTATGTTTATCAAATATTTCAATATTAATTTTTAATAAAGATTTATTAAAAGGAAAAGATATTAAAAAGACAAATATAGGAATAAGGGAATAAAGAAAAGTATTATTTATTTAATACTTTTTTAATGCTATAATATTTTAAGAGGTAAAAATATATGACATTAAATGACAAACAAATTGAAGCTGTAAATCATAAAGATGGACCTTGTTTAGTTCTTGCTGGGGCAGGTAGTGGAAAAACAAGAGTTTTAACAGAAAGAATTATTAAATTAATAGATGATGGAGTAAGTCCATATAATATTCTTGCTATTACATTTACTAATAAAGCTGCTAAAGAGATGAAAGATAGAGTTGAATTAAAACTTGGTAGTGTTGCTGATTCAATATTTATTGGAACATTTCATTCTTTTGGACTTAGAGTGTTAAGGGAAAACTATAGAAGTGTAGGATATACATCAAATATTACTATTTTAGATCAAGATGATTCTAAATCATTAATTAAAAGAATTTTGAAAGAAGAAGATTTAGATCCAAAAGATTATGATATTAAACATATAATAAATAGAATAAGTAGTTCTAAGAATGATGGAGTAAGTCCAAGTGAATATAATAGACTCTTTTTAAGAGATGATGATAAAGTTATTGCTCGTGTTTATGAAAAATATTTAAAATTATTAAAAGAAAACAATTCAGTTGATTTTGATGATTTATTATTGAAACCAGTCGAGTTATTTAAAAAAAGTCCTGAAATACTTGAACATTATCAGGAAAGATTTAAATATATACTAGTTGATGAATATCAAGATACTAATAGTATTCAATATGAACTATGTAAGTTACTTGCTAAAAAATATAATAATATTTTTGTAGTAGGGGATGCTAATCAATCTATATATTCATGGAGAAATGCTGATTATAGAAATATTCTTAATTTTGAACGTGATTATAAAAATGCAAAGGTTGTATTGCTTGAAGAAAACTATAGAAGCACAAATAATATATTAAAGGCAGCTAATTCTGTTATAAAGAATAATAGTGAAGGTAAGAAACTTAATTTGTGGACATCTTCTGGTGATGGAGAAAAGATAGATTATATAAGAGTAGAAGATGAAATGAAAGAAGCTAGCTTTGCTATTAATAAAATTAAAGAACTAGTATCTCTTGGATATAGTTACAAAGACTTTGCAATTTTATATAGAACAAATGCTCAATCAAGAATTATTGAACAAACTTGTGCTAGTAATAGTATTCCATATAATGTTATAGGTTCATATAAATACTTAGATAGAAAAGAGATTAAAGACTTAATTGCTTATTTAAATATTATTTATAATCCTAGTGATTCTGTTAGTTTAGAAAGAGTAATTAATACACCTAGAAGAGGTATTGGTGCTAAAACAATCGATTCTATCAGAAATAAAGCTCGTGAAAATAATACTTCTATGTTTAATGCAATTGATAGTGGAAAAGAACTTGAGTGGAAAAAAATTATTCTTGAATTAATTGAAGATGCAAAAGAAATGAATTTAGTAGAAATAATTGAAAATACACTTACTAAAACTGGTCTTAGAATGGAATATGAAAATGATAAGTCTATTGAGAATGAGAGAAGATTAGAAACGCTTGATGAATTTAAGAGTTTGGCACTTAATTTTGAAGAAAATGGTATATATGATTTAGAAACATTTTTAGAAAATATTATGCTTGTTAGTGATACAGGTCAATATTCTAATAATGATGATGAAGTTACATTAATGACTCTTCATTCTGCTAAAGGATTGGAATTTAAAGTTGTATTTATTCTTGGAATGGAAGAGGGAATATTTCCACATAATAGAAGTTTTGAAAGTGCAAGTGAACTTGAAGAAGAAAGAAGATTATGCTATGTAGGAATTACAAGGGCTAAATCCAAATTATATTTGCTTAGTGCAAGACAAAGAACTATTTATGGAAGTACTAGTGGTACAATAGAAAGTAGATTTATTAAAGAAATAGACCAATCATTACTAAATAGTACTAATACAAAACCTACAATGGTAAATGATAAAGTAATACCAAATATGTATAATAAAACTAGTGATGGAATTAGCGCCGGAGACAAAGTAATTCATAATATATTTGGTGAGGGTGTTGTAATAAGTATTAATGGTAGTGTTGCAACTATAGCATTTAATCATAAAGTTGGCATTAAACAAATTGCAGCTAATCATAAATATTTAACGAAGAAATAAATAATTTATTTCTTCTTTTTTAATTATTATTATGTTATAATGAAATATAGAATAAAGAGGTTTGGCTATGTCATTATATGAAACAATTAAAAATAGACATATTCAGAGAAAAGCTAATAACTTTATCGCTTCTTTAAAAAATAAAAGTGATAAAGAAATTGAACAAGCTTATTTGAACAATAAAGATCTCGAAAACAACGAGATTGTTTTAAGTTATATATTTTTTAATCATACCTCTTTAATTAGAATTCTTCCAATTGAATTTCAAAAATCTAGAATCAATAGTAATTTAAGAATGTTTAGATTTGGGTCTGTTGAAGCAAGAAAAGAGTTAGTTAGTTCATGGCTTCATGAAAATAAATTTTTTATGAATGCATTAGTTGTTGAACTAACTGATGAAGAATATGATGCTTATATTAGTTTATATTTTAAGCAAAGCGAAGATGTGGCATTATTATATATGGAAGATTTAAAAAAGGTAATTGAAGTATTATCAAGATTAAATCTTAAAAAAACTGAATTATTAATTGAGAGTATTAAAGGAAAACTAACTGATAGACAATGGGAATACATTATAGAAGTTAATCCTTCATTTATTAAATATGCAAGTCAGGCTATTCAGACTAAGCACTCTGAAGATGAAAAGTATGTAATTTATTTAAATGGTGCGGCTAAAGATAAATATGCTATCAAACAAGTAGAAAAAATTAGAGCAGATTTTTCTTTGTTTGAAACATCAACTGTTGATATACAAACTGAATATATTAGAAAGTATCCTTACATGATTAACTATTTAGCTGATAGTGTATTAATTGAAATATTAAAATATGATATAGAACTAATCAAATATGTTAATTTATCAGGTAATAAAAATAAAGATGATAAAACTCAAGAAGTAGTTTGTGGTATATTAGAAAATATAAGTATTAAAAGTAATAGAGAAGTTGTTAATATGCTTGTTAATAAGTGTGTTTTGAATGCTAAAGGAAAAATATACAGATTTAATCCAAAAAGTAATGATATTAGTTATCAATATACAAAAAGAGTAATTAGATTATTGCAAGAATTAACTATAGAACAAATGATAGCATTAATTATGGTTGATGTTAACTATGTTCTTCCTTATATTGTTCCTGTATATAAAGATGATACTGACAGAAAAGAAAAAGAAAAACTAACTATTGATTGTAATAAAAGATGTTTATCTTTATTTAAAGCATACTTTGGAGAAGATACATATTCAAAATATTATAAATTAATAAATAAAATTTATGATGAATATTTAGCTAATATTGAAAAACATGATTGGTCAAAAGATTATAGGTGTGTTTTTGAATTATTTAAAGTTTTATTTAATAAAAATATTATATTAAAAAATAATCCTGAAAAAATATCTTTATTTATAGGTACTAGTTTATTGTATAAAGAAGATATTAGAGATCAGTCAAAAGGTATTTGTATTAAATTATTAAATGATTTATTAAGTAATGCATATGGAAAAGAGATTGATAATAATAGAGAAATATACAATATAAATTCACTTGAATTATTTGATGATAGATTATCATTTATAAGTGAAGAGTTATTACTAGATTATTCAAAATATAATTTTGTTAATATATCTAATTTATTATTAATTATTAAATCAGATAGGGTCTATCCTTTATTTAAAATATATTATGAGATACTTATTAATATTTTTGGTGAAAATAAAGAAACTCTTTATAGGTCAGTTGAAAACTTTATTTATTATAAAGATATAATAGAAGATGTAAAAGATAAAGATTTAACAGATGAAGAAATTGATAATTTAACATTATTATTGGCTACTACATCAAATCAATACAATATAACTAAAAAAGAGCAACTTGCTAATTATGATTTAATTTTATATAAAAGATTAGTCTCTGAAATATCTTCTGTTAAGGAACAAGATGCATATAAAAATCTATTATGTAATTACTTATTTAACAAAGGTTATGATGAAAAAGGTAATAGTGGATGGTTAGAAGTAATTACTATTAAAAGTTTATGTGATTTGTATGATGTTGATAGTTTAGATAATTTAACTATTGAGGGTAAAAAAATATTTAGTAGAGAAGAAATAGATTTATTTGCTATGACTAAATTATTATTTAGTTCTACTGATTTTGATGTTTTATTATCATTTACTGAGAAATTTTTATTTAATCAAGTTAAAAGAAACATTATAAGTATTTCTGAGTTGTTCAATAAAATTAAAAAGTATAAAGTAGAGCTAATTAATAATGAAATAGTAAGTCTTGAAGAAATAGAAGAGTTATATATGAGTAGACCTGATATTGTTATTAAAAATAATAGAGATGGGGTAAGTATATATACTATTGTAGGGCAAGATTTTAGAGTGTTATGTTCAAGCAAGGATGACGGTGTTCATTATATGTGCTTAAATGTAACAGATTTAGAAAAAAATGCTTATGGCTATAATAAGTTAATTAGTGATGGTTCAATTAGATTTTCATTGGATGATGGCAGAACATCTATTAAAGTATCTGAAAATAATATTAATAAAGAATCAATGAAAACAGAATTTATATTAGTGGTTGGTAAATTAACAGATGACTTATTTAATGTTGCTAAAGAAAATAATTTAACAATTGTAGAAATACAAAATTAGAGGTATTTATGATAGAAAAAATAAAGGAAAAAATAAAAGAAAATAAAAAAGATACAAGTACATTTATAGAATACATTAAGTCTTTTTGTGAGAGTGAAAAAGTTAATGAGTTTTATAAAGATGATGTTGATTTTAAAAATTTAAAGAAGATTTATTTAAATGAAAAAAAAGAAGAGGATTATTAAAAATCCTCTTTTAATATACAATTTCATTATTATCAAATTTAATATCTAAAAACTTTCTACTTGCTAAATAATCACACATATGTACAAATCTTTGATATTTATCTTTAGGAGCAGTTAATACTTCTTCTCCTTTATAATTCTTTGTCCATGGTCCCATATGTGTTTCTATACATTTGCAAACAAATTCAATTTCTTCTTTGCTAAGTTCTAATTCATCTTGGCATTCTTTTATATAGTTACTCATAAGAATTGGATGTTCAAATAAAGTATATTCACTTTTTGTTTTACCGCTTTTAAGTCCATCATGTAATACTAAAGAAAATAATATTAAATCCTTTTCATCACTGGTAAAATTATTAAGTGATGAATCATTAAATAGTTCATATGCTATTCTAACTGCAGCTTTTGTATGTCTTAATAATCCATTTTCTCCTAGTGAGAAGTCTGGATGATATTTACCAGTACTACTAGCTGGAACTTCAAAAAAATAATCTGGTAATTTATTTATCATAATTATTAAGCTTTTCTTAATACGACTATTATTTATATAATTTAGTTCTTTTTTAAATTGTTCTTCCATATCAATACCTCAATAAAATTATATAATAAATTAATTATTTTTACTACTTTAAGTAGAAATAATAATTTTTTTTTGATATAATGATTTTTAGATAGTAGGTGAAATATGAAAAGGTTAAAATTTTTATTATTAAGTTTTTTAGCAATTGTTTTATTTAGCACAAATGTTTATGCTGAGTGTGATAGTAAAAAAACTGAAGAATTAAGAGAATGGGCAACAAAAGCTGAAGTTTTATTTACAGAAGCAACTGGTTCATATGCAAGTAAATATGCATATTTCTTATCAGTAACTCCTGCAAATGATGATGTGTTAGTTACAGTTGCAGATTCTCATGGAAATTCTGCTAATGCAAAAATGTTTGAGGATATTAATCTTTATGCAGTAGGATGTTTTACAAATTTAGAAGATGAGACATATACAGTAACTGTTTATAACAAATGTTCAAATGAACTTTTAAAAACAATGAAATATACTGTTCCTAGACTAAATAGAATGTTAAAATATGAAGTTTGTGGAAAATATCCAGATCATGAATTATGTCAAACACATACTGATAAAACAAAAAACATGTCTGAAGAAGAATTTCTAAAAGCTATGGAAGAATATGAAAATGAACAAAAATCAACACCTTTCCTAGATAAAGTGTTATCTATAATTAGAGAATATGGAATATTTATATTAATACCATTCTTGATTATTACTTTAGTATATATTATTAAAATTCAAGAGTTTAAGAAAAAAGAAAGGAAGAAATAATATGAAAAAGATATTTAGATTTTCTTTCTTATTTCTAATATTGTTTTTAACAATTAGTTTTGTTAATGCAGAAGATGGTGAACTTGTGTGTTCACCTGGAACTGGTGAAAAAGTAGATATTGAAAAGGATGGAATTAAGCCTACAGGATGGGAAGCTAAATTACCTATATGTACATTTAAAACGTTCACTGGTAACTATACAGATAGTGGGTCTTTTGATAGTTTAGATGGCGCCTGGAACCATAGATTAGATACAACAATAGCATATTTTGAAAGTGAAGATGCTAAATCAGTAGAATCATCAGAAGTTCCAGTATGTTCTGATGAAAAAGCAAGAGTAAAAGCTGTAGTTTCTTGTAAAAAAGAAATTCAAGCTCATGGAACTTATATAGATACTTGTACTGAGAGTAATATTGAGTCTAGTACATACAAGAGCGGTAATGGATGGACGTGTAACTGGGACCCAGGAAAGAAAGTATATATTTGTAAGCATTCATATAGTTGTCATAGAAGTGAATGTACTAACGAGGTTGTATCTGCAGATCATAAATGTTGTAAACCTGGTGAAGGTGAGTTAATAAAAGGTAAATGTGTATTAACAGCTTCATTTACTGCTTATATTGAAGCAGAAAATGGCAGCGTTGAAGATATAAAAGATGGAAATAATTCGACACTTGGAACAGATGCAGATGGTAATAATACTGATTGGAAAACATTTTCAAATAATCATAAAGAATCTTCTGGATGGCAATGTACAAGAAATTATACATTACAATGTCCTATATATGTATGTCAAAAAGAGTATTCTACATTAGAAACTTGTGTTCCAACTTATAAGTTACCTGATGGATCTCCTGCTTATTGTGTTAACCCAAGTAATGGATTTAATGGAGATTATCAAGTTGATTCAGATTTTGATGTTAATAAATGTGCTAGTAGTAATAGTACAATAGATTGCGGTTATGCAAATATACTAATTGAAGCTGAATACCATAAAAAATTAGGTGAGACTGTTGAAGATGAAGCTATCAATTTAGCAATGAGAATATGGGGCGCACACTCTGGACAATTAGGTTATGATAAAACAGGTGTTGCAAATGTAACTGGTTGTAATTGTTCAAATCCAGTATTATTCTTAACAGGTGAAGATGGGCAATTAGTAAATGTTTATATGTATATGAAAAAATATCTAAAAGAACATTTTGAAGAAATTGCATATAAATATGATTATATTCCACCTAACAATGGTGCTTTAGGTTCAACTACTTATGATAATAAATTAGGTGAAATTAGTTGTGAAAATATTGGACTTACATGTGGAAATCGTGTTTGTAGTAGTCAAACTGGCGGTGGAAACGATAGTATATATAGAAAAGCAATTGATTTATTCTTTAATACTTTGATTGGTAATAAAGAAATGATAAATCACTTAAATGATGTTGTTGGTGGTATTGACACTGAACCAGATGGTGTAAGTGTAATAGTTGGTGAAGAAACTAGCAATGGTGAAAACAAAGTATGGTTAGATATAACATATGATGAATTTAGTGATTTAGGTCTTGAAGATAATGTTGTATATGATTGTAAAGAACTAAGAGAATCAACTGAAATATTAGATGAAGATAAACAAAAAATATATCCTTATTGTCAAACAGTATATTACTTAGTGGATGAAAATGGAAATAGAATAAGTGATTCTAATGGTAATGTATATGATCCAATAAAGGTTGAAGAATGTAAAAAAGGTTCTGGTTGTACAACAGAAGAATTTAGTTATGCAGTAGGATGTAGAGGAACACAAACAGTTACACCTATTAATATTAAAGCCTACTATTTTGAAAGTAATGCTCAAAATACAATTCAAAAATATCAATCTTGTGCAAATGCAAATGCAAATCAAGTAATGTTTGGACTTGTTAGAGATAGGATAGAATCAGATCCAGAAAATTCATCAGAAGATCCAAGAATTATTTATAGAGATCCTGTGGAGTCTAGAGGAACTTCTAAAAACTATTCATTCTTTGTTAGTTGTGGAGACCCTACTTGTAATGAAACAGGAACTAATAAGAATGATAACTTTGGTTCTTGTGCAGTAAGAAAAGATGGAGAATTAACTTATACAAGTGAAGGTTCTTATACAAATTATATTAAAGATCCATCACTAAAATGTATAGTTAACATGACAAGTAATTATAAACAACTTTACGATTATAGTGATCATTTTGGAGTAAATAAAAATTTATGTAGAGTTTATTGTAGTGATGAAGTAGATTATGTTCTTGCTAATAAAATAAATGCAGTAGCAGGTGAAACATTTGATTATAATATTGAGCTTGCTATGTATAAAGAAAAACAATCATCTCATCATTTATCAAGTGTCATTAGGGAAAAGAGAACATGTTCATCTGAAATTTACTATACTAAGAACTTCCCAGATGAAATACATAATAAGATTAAGTCAACATATAATTTAACTGATGCAGAAGCAGATAAAGCTAGAAATATTAGTTCATTATTAGTTGTGTTAATGACAAAAGCTCAAGCATCTGAAGGTGGAAGAGAAGAAGTTGTTAATCAAGTATTATATGATTTATATAATTGTAATATTTATAAAGAAGAATTTGATAGCAAAATTAAAACACCTAAGAATACTGCTAATGCTAGAGTTGGAAAAGATTCTCATGGAAATAAAACTAAATTTAATAAAGTTTATGACTTTGTAGATTACTTATATGGTTCAGTTCAAAACAATTATGGACTTAATAAAGATTGTACACTTAATAAAAATACTAATACATGTATAAATATGACAAGTGTAAATTACGAATTTGGTGCTGAGACTAAAACTGGTAAAGTAAATATTGTTAATCTTGCTTCTGCAATGGATAGTTTAAGAGCAGATGGAATTCAAAATGTACAATATTGTACAAATGTACCTGGAAAAGATTGCTTTGAATTTGTAGCAAGTAAAGATCATCAAGATTATGATTATAACAATAATAATAACTGGTCAAACACTTCATCAAATGGAAAAGCTGTTCTATTTGGAAAAGAATATGAAATTCCTACAAATGATTATGCAATGTTTGAGGTATCTGTTGATATAGGATTCTATAATAAAGATAGATTCCAAACTAAACCTGGTGATGGTACAGTAATAGAGTTATCTAAAGAAGATCCAAATAATAAATATATAACTTTAGATCCATATAAATATCCAATTTCTAAGAATGCATTGACATTTGATACTAATAGTCAATATTGTAAAACAATTTCAAGTGATACAAAATCTACACTTAAGAGATGCGATATTTCACAAGTACTAGGTGCTAGTGAAGCAAATAATACTAAGATATATACATTCTATAGAAATCAAAATAATGATCAATTCTTTAGAGATATTAATTCTAGTGATAATAGATTCAATTGTGTAATAGATGTAAGAATACCTAAAGTAACAACTTGTAAAGATTGTAGTTTAGATATTTCAACAATTTATAGAAATGCTGATGAATCAAAATTATTCCCAAATGGAGTTATTGAATCAAGTAACTGGGCAACAGTTGAAGGTCAAATTGCAGCAAATACTATTGAATCTACATCAGATATGATTAGAAACTCTAATGATTTATTAGAATATAGCATTTCACTAACTCCTGAACAAATAAGAGCATTAAAAGAATACAATGCTACACACAAAGATTTCGTTAGTGAAGAAATTGATAATTGTGAAATTACCAATGGAATATATAGAAATTGTAGAAGTACATTCCTTGAAATATTAAGAGGAAATAGTACAGAACTTGGTACAACACAATATGGAACATTAAATCCAGAATATAATGGAAGTAAGCATTTTAGTGGTAATTAAACCTTTAGTAAAAAACTAAAGGTTTTTTTATAGATATTTATTTATTAATTTGATATAATGTTATTTAGGATAGTGGGTGACATTATGAAAAAGATTAGATTAATTCTTTTAAGTTTAATTATTATTTTTTCATTTAATATATATATACACGCTGAAGATGGCGAACTTGAATGTGGTGTAAACGCTAAAAAAATAAAAATAAAAGAAACTGGAATTACTCCAGCTGGATTTACTGTAAAAGTTCCTAAGTGTGAAATGAAAAAGAAAACAACTGGTTCTTTATCAGAAAGATATATGGATATAGGAGCAAACGATTTATCTAGTTTTATTGATGCGGTAAATGCTGGAAGAGAAACAGTATATGCAGCTCAAATGGATGCTGAAAATAAAAATATGTCTTATTCATCAATGCCTAGATGTGATGATCCTGATGCAAGAGTAACTGTTTCTATAACTTGTACAGCAACAGCCCCTAAGCTAGATCCTGTGGATGCAGAGAAAGCCGTAGATAAAGAATCACAATATACAAGCGATACATATAGGGGAAAAACAAAACCAGTAGAAGATTACTGGAAGAATTGCAAGTATTTTACTAAAATTAAAGAGTATAGATGTACTTGCGATAGTTGCAAGTATGTTGGTGAAGCGTGTCCTGAAGGAAGTAGTGAATCAAATGGAATATGTTGTCCAACTGGAAGTAGTGAATCAAATGGAATATGTTGTCCAACTGGAAGCTATAATTCAAATGGAATTTGCTGTGCAGTTGATTATGATAATGATGGCGGAATATGCTGTAGAAGAGGCTCAAAAAATGTTAATGGAACTTGTACATATAGTGCAACACCAACAATAACAGCTGAAATAGATAAAGAGCCAGCTCAAAAAAGGCAAGATCGTTTGAAGGATATTGCTGAGCAGATGATAAGTGACAATGAAGATAATGGTACAATTACATGTGGTGATTTTGAATACTCACTTAGATGTCCTATTTATGAATGCCATGAAAAGGATATGAAAGTAGAAGCATGTTCACCAGATTATATTCTTAATAAAAGTGGTGCTGATGTATATTGTGTAAATCCTGGCCAAGGTTTTCCTAAAGAAGCAAGCACTAATATAGCAGAGTATATAGTTGATGAAGATTTTGATGTTAATTCATGTGCTAATAGTTATAGCACTGTTGATTGTGGTTATGCAAATATATTAATTGAAAGTGAATATAATAAAAAGATAGGTACTTCTGTAAGTAATGATGCTACGAATATCGCACTAAGACTATGGGGAGCACACTCATCACAAAGAGGATTTGATGGAATTGGAATTGCAAATGTTGTTGGTTCATCATGTGGTGAATGGGGATTTTTTGTAAACAATGGTAACGGAGTAAATGTATATAAATATACTGAGAAATATATAAGAGAAGAATTAAAAGAAATATTCTACGATGTAGCATATTCATATGAATATATTCCTCCAACTGGCAAAAAATTAGGTGAAACATTTGCTTCAATTGCTTGTACTGATGATTATGATAGTAGTTTACTTGGCGTTATGTGTGGAACTAATAATGCATATCGTCAAGGCATAGATTTATATTTTAATACTCTTATTGGTAACAAAGAAATGAAGAATCATTTAGCTCTTCTATTTGGTGGTGCTGTTGATACAAAACCAGATGATATAAGAGTTGTTGAAAAAAGTAAAGGTGATGATGAATCTGAAGTTGCTTTTGAATTAGACTATTATGAATTTAGTACATTAGATACAGAAGAAGTAGTATTTGATTGTGATAAACTTGATGATGTGTCTCCAGAAGACAAGCTAAAGATTGAACCTTATTGTGAAACTAAAGTGTATTTGTTAGATGAAAATGGAAAAAGGGTAAGTGATGAAATAGGCATTGATTCTTGTAGAAAAGGTTCAGGATGTACTACTGAAACATTTAGATACGCAGTTTGTGAGCGTACTGGTCAAGATTATACGCCAATTTATTATAAAATGGTATATCAGGAAAACTCAGTTAGTAAATATTTGAGAAAGTATCAATCATGTAGTAATGCAAACGAGAATCAAGTAATGTTTGCATTTGATACTGATGAATTGTCTAAAGATTTAAAAGATACTGATAATTCTGGTAAACCAACTAAAATTGTTAAAAGAGGAGAAACTGTTGGAACTTATCAAATTTCTTGTAATATAAGTGGATCATGTAATGAAACTGGTATTAATAAATCTGGTACATCTGGTACATTTGCTTCTTGTGAAAATAATAATGGTTCAAATAATATACAAAGAGATAATACATTTTCTAACTCTATAAAAGATCCATCATTAAAATGTATTGTTAATATGCCATCTACTACTAGAAATTATTATGATTTTAGTAATTATTTTGGAGTTAATAGTAATTTATGTAGAGTTTATTGTAGTGATGAAGTAGATTATACATTTTCAAATAGAATTAATGCAGTAGCAGGAGAAACATTTAATTTTGATATTGAAAAATTTTCTTATAAGGAAACAAAATCCGATCATCAATTATCAAGCATTGTTAGTGAAAAGAGAACTTGTGTTTCTCAAGTATACTATAAATTAAATTTCCCAGAAGAAATTAATTGGAAATCACTTTATGGAATAACTAATGAAGATATGAAAGAGGCTAAATTAGATAGAATTGATAACGCAAGTCAATTATTATCAGTTTTACTTGTAAAGTCTCAAAATGAAGCAAATAGAAAAGAAAATTTAAATCAAGTTGTATTTGACTTATATAATTGTTTCTTACTTGATAAAAGTAATTTTAGTAATTTAGACGTTCCTAGAAATAATGTTATTGAAAATGTTTATGAAAATATTAAATACTTATTTGGAGAAACTAATAATTATGGTTTTGATGATTCGGAACGTATATGTAGTAAAGGTAGCAATGGCAAAGTAACATGTACAAGTTCTGGAAGTCAAAATAAGTGTTCTGTTTTAGGAGAAGGAAATAGAGAAAAGTGTATTGATATGCAAGGAGTACAATATGCATTCGGAGCAGAATATTCTAATGATTCAAGACTTAATGAAGTATCATTGAGTACTGATAATAGTTCAATAAGAACTAACATATCAAATGTTAGGTATTGTGATGGTGCAGATTGTATGAAATATGTACCTGGAAGTAGTGCTAATTATGATTATTCTGGTTTTGTAAATATTGATAATATATCATTTACTGATCATATATCTAAATATAGAATACCTAATTATAGTTATGCTATGTTTGATGTAAGTGTTGATATAGGTCTTTATAATAATATGAAATTTCAAACTAAGCCTGGTACTGGATATATAGTAAACATTACGGATGGAGATGCTTACCCTGGGTATATAACACTTGATGATTATTTATATCCTGTTTCTAAAAATGCTGTTAATCTAAATATTAATGATTGTATTAGAATAAATGAAGATAGTAAATATGTTACAAAACGTTGTGATATTAACTATGTACTTGGAGCTACTGTTTCTACACCTATGATACATACTTTCTACAGAAAGAGTAATAAAGATGAATTCTTTAGTGCAATAAATTCAAGTGATAATAAGTTTAAATGTAGTATTGATATTAAAATACCTAGAGTTACTACTTGTAAAGATGATAGATGTGATTTGGGCGATGCTACTATTTATAGAAATGTAAGCCCTACAGTTATGTTCCCAAATGGAATATATTATGATAGTAGTAACTGGGCAACAGTTGAAGGTCAAATTGCTAAAAATGAGATTGAAACTACTTCTGATGATTTAAGATTTACAAAGAATTTATTAGATTATAGTATTTCACTTTCAACTTCTCAAATAATGGCACTAAGAGAGTATAACGAGCATAATAGGGATTATATGAATGAAGACATATATGATTGCATTGAGGTTGATGGAACATATAGAAATTGTAAGAGTTCATTTTTAAGAATATTAAGAGGAGATACTAATCAAAATATGACCATGTATGGAACTCTTGATGAGAAATATAATGGAAGTAAATATTTTGGCAACAATTAGAAAGATTTTTAATCTTTCTTTTTGTATATTAATATGTTAAAATATTAATATAATTTAAAGGGAGGTCGTATGAAAAAAGATAAGTTAAGAGAAGTTCCAATTAAAAACTATTATATTGTATTAATAGTTTCTGTTCTTGTTATAATATTAACATTGTATGTAAGATCGTTTTATTTAAGTTATCAAGCTAGTAAAATTAACAATAGTGTGTTTTATGATAAGAGTATTAATCAAATGAATACTGATGATTTTGATTTTGCTTTGGAAGAAATAAATGAAGCTATTTTATATGTTAGTTTCTTCGATTATCCTAAAGTATATAATATGGAGAAAAAACTATATAATGAGTTTGAAAAGAGACATATAATTGATAAAGTTATTTATTGGAATGTTAGTGATGTAAAAGATAATAACGAGTACATAAAGATTCTTAAAAATAAATATCCTGTGACTGCAGATAAAATAAATACAGCTCCATTAATTATATATATTAAAGATGGGGAAGCTATGGATGCGATAGATAGTTCTCATGGATTAATTGATGTTAATCAGTTAAAAGAATTGTTAACTAAATATGGAATTGAATAGTTCCATATTTTTTTTTATTTTAAAATATGTTATTATAAATATAGGGTAGATTAGTATGAAAGAATATGTTGTTATAACTATATTGGATAATACATTAGTCTTTAATTATAGAACTATAGTTGATGAAGAAAAAGTCTTTGTTAACAAAAATAGTTTATATAAAGATTCTTTTTACTATACTCT
Organism: uncultured Mycoplasmatota bacterium; assembly: GCA_946414095.1. Taxonomy (GTDB): domain Bacteria; phylum Bacillota_I; class Bacilli_A; order RF39; family UBA660; genus CAG-1000. The sequence continues at coordinate 26,340 of CAMKNB010000004.1, read as the reverse complement.
AAAATATTATAAATCTCATATTAAATCTATAATTGAGAATTTTAAAAAAAACTATGCTAATTTAAATACATTAAAGATAATGAGATTAATAACATTTAAATATGTTGTTAATATAATTAAAGAATTAAATTTAAGTAATCTTGTATTAGATTTTTCTTCTACATTAGATTTGGAAGATTATAATACATTTTTGGGTATTGAAAATATTAAAAATATATATTGTTATTACATGCCAGGAGGAGTAGTTAAGAAGTTTAGAAATAAAGGCGTTAATGTAGTCTTATCATCTATTAAGGAAATATCTATAGATTTTTTAAGTCAACAAGATGCATTTGAAAATGATACTTTATATTACAAAAATGTAATAAAAATAGAAAAAGACTATCCTGGATTAATTGATGATTTAAGAGAATTTTTAAAAATTAATTATAATTTGAAAGCAATTCATGTTTATGTATATTCAAAAGAGTTAATTGAATCCATTGTGGATTTAGTAAAGAATGATGAATCAAGAAATGTTGTTGTTTTTTTACATCAAGGATATGATAAAGGAAATTTCATTGTTAATAATTTTGAATGGTTAAGAGAATTAAGTGACAAATGTAAAGAAGACTATACTTGTGAATTTAGGATTATTTATGCTAATAGTTTTCTTAAAAATAATTTATTTAAACAATTAACATTTAATAATTTAAAACTTATATCTATTTTATGTGTATATGTATGTATTGTATCTCTTGTAATTGTTAAAGCTTATGAATATATTGAAGAAATTAGTGTTGAACAATTAAGAAATGATGTAATCAGTGATGTTTATAATGGAGATTTAGATGATGATGAGTATGAACTTGAAGATGAAGATCAGGAAATGGAAGAAGAAATAAGTAAAGAAGAAATTTTATCTAAATATACTTTTAGTAATTCATTTAAAGCATTAAAGAAGATTAATAAAGAGACTAAAGCTTATTTAAATGTTAAAAATACTGAAATATCTTATCCGGTAGTTCAGCATTCAGATAATAATTATTATCTGAAATATGATTTTTATAAGAAAAAGACTAGTATGGGTTGGGTATATTTTGATTATAGAAATAATACAGATAGTTTTGATGATAACAATATTATTTATGGACATAGTATGAAAAATGGTACTATGTTTGGTACGTTAAAAAAAGTATTGAATACTACTTGGAGAAAGAATTCAGAAAATATGATTATTACGTTAGATAAGGAAGATAAAACATATAAATTTAAAATATTTTCTGCATATAAAGTTGATTATACTACTGATTATTTAAGAATTAATTTTGATAGTACTGTTGAAAAAGAAGATTTTATAAAATTAATAACAGGAAGAAGTAGTTTTAAGAGTAATGAGATTGTAACAAGTGATGATAAGATATTAACATTATCTACTTGTGCTGGGGGAAATAATAGAAGACTTGTAGTTCATGCTGTATTAATGAAAGAAGATGGTGAAGAATGAAAAAAATATTATTAGTACTGTTGTTTATTCCAATGTTTGTATTTGCTAAAACATGCGATACTGCAAAGCATCAAGAATATATTAATTATGCATCAAAAATTACATACGATAATAGTTATAGTAAGAGTAGCAATAGATTTACTGTAACATTATATAATGTAGTTGATGGATTAAGGGTTAAATACGGTAATAGGTATTATGAAAGAAATGAAGATGATACTGTTACTATTGGATTTGTACCTGAAGGAACTAGTATGGTAATAGATATATATGATAGCGATGAGAATTGTGATATTGCTGGAGTAATTTATATTAATCAACTATATTTTAATGAATTCTATGGTAGTAATGATTGTATAGGTTATGAAAATAAAATAAGAAGTTGTACTGCACAATTTACAACTATTAAAGTAACAAAAGAAAGCTTAGAAATGGCAAAAAGCAATTATGATAATAATATAGTTCAAGAAAAAGATGATAAAAACAAAGAAAAGGAAGAACTGACAACATTGGATAAAATAACTACATTTATGCTAAATTGGGGAATTAAAATACTATTATTTGTTATTACTTGTATTATTAGTGTTACATACTATAATTCTAAATTTAGAAAAATTAAGCATGGTATTTAAAAAAAAGATATTTAAAATATTCTTTTTTTTTGATATAATCAAATTAGTATATAATAGTACGAAGGAAGGTATAAAATATGAAAGAGTCAATGTGGGGATATTTAATTGTTATTTTAGGAGTTGTAATTATTGGTATTTTGTTATTTGTTCAAAGATTAACAACTACTAATGAAGAAGATTATTATTTAAGTAGAGAGGTTTTAAAATCTGCTATGCTAGATGCAGTTGATTATGGTTCTTATATGAATACACATAAGTTAGTAATGTCTAGAGAAAAATTTGTTGCAATATTTACTAGAAGATTTGCAGATAGTGTAACTGCTGATAAGGATTATAGAATAGATTTTTATGATATTTACGAATATCCACCAAAGGCAACTATTAGAATTAGTACAGATACTGGAGAAACATCAATTAATAATGATGGAATTAATCTTGAAATAAATACATTTATAACTGGTATATTAGAAACTACAGATGATGATGGTTTATTTTCTACATTCTATAGTGTAGATGCAGATGTTGATAATAGTAATGTAACTGATATTAATGATAGTAGAACATTATTAGCTTGGGCAAGAGATGGAAAAACAACATTAGAAGTTGGAACAAAAGCTGATATCAATGGAGATGGAAAAATAGATTATATAGATGCATCTATTGTTGAAAGATCAATACTTAGTAGATTTAAGCAGGGCGATGTTAATATGGATGGAGTAATTAATCTAGAGGATGTAAATTTACTTAAGAGTGGTGCAACTTTACGTAGAGAAGAAAAAATATTGGCTGATGTTAATTGCGATGGAAAATATAATAATGAAGATTATAATATATTAAAAAATTTTGTTGATGGAAATATAAGTACTTTAATCGATAGTTATGTAAAAGGAGATATCAATGGAGATGGAAGAGTAACTGCTCTTGATGTTGAATATTTATATAGTTATCTAAATAATAAGTCTACATTAACTGAAAAACAATTAAAGAGAGCTAACATAAATGGTGATAATAAAGTTAATAAAGATGATTTAAAGGAACTTGTTGATTGGTTAATTAGTGGAAAATATAGTTATAAATAAAATCTAGATAATCTAGATTTTTTTATTTATCTTATTGAATTATAATCTTGCTTTGTGTTATAATTAATTAGAATAGTGTATTAGATAATAAAATAGGAGGAAAAAAGAATGAGCAGTATTATGATTAGTATTAAAAGATTTTTAAAAAATAAAAACACAGTTACTATTTTAGCTATTTTAGCATCTCTAGCTATTTTATATTGGGCGTATTATTATAGAATACAAAAAGCTACGGAGCCTGTTAACGTTCCTTATGCTACTAGAGCAATAGCACCAAGAACTAAAATAACTAGTGATATGGTATCAATAAAGAAAGTTCCAGGTGGAATAGTAGGAAAGAATGTATTATTAGGTACAGCAGATATAGTTGGAAAATATGTACTAAATACAGCAGTTATACCAGAAGGAAGTTTATTTTATTCTGAAATGGTTGTTGATTGGGATAATTTGCCATCAAGTTTATTTGAAGATATTCCTAATGGAAACACAGTTGTATTATTATCTGTAACTACTGAGTCAACTTATGGTAATTCAATGTATCCGGGTAATTATATTGACTTATATTATGTAAATCCTAATGGGATAGTTAATGGTAAACAAGCATTAATGCTTGGAAAGTTTATACAAAGTATCAAAATACTTGCTGTAGTTGATTCAGCAGGAAATAGTGTTTTTGAAACAATTGATAGTCCTAGAACTCCAGCATATATAATGTTTAGTGTTCCAGAAGATATTCACTTGCTTTTAAGAAAGGTACAATTTTCTGGAGGAAGTTTATTCCCAGTGCCAAGAAATGCAGAATATTCAAAGAATCCTGAAAAAACTAGCATTGTAAGTAATGAAATAAAAATGCAAATTGAAAGGAATACACTTAGTGAAGATCAAATGTATGGTCCTACTATTATAGGAGGTAATAACTAATGGGAAAATTGTTTAGAAACAAAGGTATTGTTACTATAGTTGCCATTGCTATATGTTTGGCTATATTATTCTTTGCATACAGATATAGAGTAAATAAAGCAATAAATGCAGTAAGTGTTCCAATTGCAACTAAAACATTAGAAGCAAGAAAGTTAATAGAAGAAGATGATATTAAAACAGTAAAAGTTGCATATTCAATGATTACAAACAATGTTATTCTAAATAAAGAAAATATTATTGGAAAATATGTTAATTACAATACATTTATTCCAGAAGGAAGCCTATTTTATGATAGCGCAGTTGTAACATGGTCAAGTATGCCAGATTCAACTTGGTCAGATATTCCTGAAGGACATACGATTGTATCACTTTCTGTAAACTCTCAATCTACATATGGTAATTCAATTTATCCTGGAGATAAAATTGATTTATATTATCAAGGGAGTATGGGAGAAAATAGATTTGTTGGTAAATTAATTGAAGGTATTACAGTTCTTGCTGTAAAAGATGAAAGAGGAAATCATATCTTTAAGAAAAGTGCTGAGCAAACTAATGCTGCTGCATTAATATTTTCAGTTCCTGAAAATATGCATTTATTATTAAGAAAAGCTATTTATTTAAATGGTTATGTTATTCCTGTACCAAGAAATGCAGAGTATAATGCTGATACATCAATTTACAGAGAAAATACTAATAGAATAGTTGAATATATAAATAGCTTATCTCATAATCTAACTCCTGAAACAGATGTTAAAGGAATAGAAGAAATTACAATAACAGATTAAAAATAAAAAGAATAGAAAGGGATTATTATGGACACAATGGTTTTTTCTCAAATTGATTTTGGGTTAATTCAACCACTTTTAGATAATGATGATATTACAGATATTTCATATTCTAATGGTGGACAGTTATGGGTTAAATCTTTATCTAAAGGTGTATATCCAGAACATATAGATGGCCTTACAAATGAAGTAATGGAAAAACTAGCTTTTCAATGCTCTAATGTTATGGGAAAAACATTTAATATGGCACACCCACTTTTAGATGCAGAAAGTGCTGAATTGCGTCTTAATTTTGTCCATGATTCTATTGCTACTAATGGAATAGCAGTACTAATAAGAAAAACACCTGCTAAGATTAGACTTAAAAAAGAAAAATTAATTGAAGAAGATTATGTATCTCTTAAATTACATGATTTTCTAATTGAATGTGTTCAAGGACATTGCAATATATTAGTTAGTGGAGAAACTGGTTCTGGTAAAACTGAACTTATTAAGTATCTAGCAAGTCATATAAAAGAAGATGAAAAAATAATTACAATAGAAGATACTTTAGAACTTCACTTAGATAAAATATATCCAACAAGAGATATAGTAGCAATGAAAACAAATAACATTGCTTCATACTCTGATGTGTTGGTTGCTTGTATGCGTCAAAACCCAAGATGGATTTTACTTTCAGAGGTTCGTTCTGCTGAAGCTGTTATGGCTGTTAGAAACTCAATTTCTTCAGGACATAACATTTTATCAACAATTCACTCAGATAAAGCATCAAGTATTCCTATGCGTCTTTATTCACTTTTAGAATCAAGTCAAGATATTGATCAATTTGTTAAAGGTATGCATAGATATATTCAACTTGGTATACATGTTAAAGGTTTTTTCTCAAAACAATACAATAGATTTCAAAGAGAAATTACCCAAGTTGTTGAATTTTATGTTGATGATGAAGCTAATGAAGCTAAAGTTAATATTATATATAGTAGAGATTTGGCAGGAAATGAAAGTTACAATAATCCAACAAGTCACTTAATTGATTATCTTGCTTCTCAAGGAGTAGTAATGAAAGAAGATCCATTTATTCCTAAAGATAGTGAAGTAAAAGAAAGTGGCAAAGTAGAAGAAAATGTTGAAGTATCACTAAATAGTAATAGTGAAGCAACTATTAAAGTTGATGCTGGAAATAGTCCTGTAAAAGAAGAGGTAAAAGATAATATAGAAATTGTAGAAATATAGGAGGTAATAATATGTATGTCGAAGTATTTGTAATTGCAGCTATTGTATTGTTTGTATATGTATACAGAAAGAATACTGGCAATAATTCATATAAATTTATTGCTAAAACTGTTGGTAATACGTATGAAAAATATTCACCATATTCTTTTAAAGTAGTTAGAGAAAAAGCAAAAGAATTAGGGCAAGAATATACTCCTAGACAGTATTTTATTCAAATAACAATATTTGGCGTTGTAGCAGCATTTGTAGCTTATTTGTATTTTTATAGTATTATATGGAGTATCATATATGCTGCAGCAGCAATATCATTTGTGCCATATCTTACATATATGAGATGTAAGAAAGCATATAGTGAATTCTTATTTGAACAAGTTCAAATTTATACTACTAATGTTATTATGGAATATAATACAACTCAATCATTTGTAAAAGCACTAGAAGGTGTTAAAGAATCTGGAGTTCTTGAAGATCCAATTCTTGCAGATATAAAAGAAATGATTCAAATGGCCTATGATAATGGTACAATCGATGAGGCTATAAGATTTATGAATGAAAAGTACGACTATTATGTAATTAAAAATATGCACCAATTGTTTATTCAAATTACAAAAGAAGGTTCTAAGGATTCTGGTGAAGCTTTAGAAGGAATGCTTCAAGATATAGATATGCTTGTTGAAAGCGTATATCGTGATAGAATAGATAGAACTAATTTCTATAAACAATTTTTAACATTTGGTGTAGCATTATATTTTCTTGTATTATTAGTTCAATTATTGTTAGGTAATGATAGTTACTTGCTTCTACTTGAAGATTGGTATGTTGTTGTATTACTGCATGGGGTAATAATTATTAACACATACTTCTTAGTAACCGGTATTAAATACTACCATGAGGATGTAGGTGCTGAATAATGACTACAGGAATAGAGATATTAGCAGTTGGTATTATATTAGTATTCTTATTTAACTATATAGGTGTATTTAGTTTTAATAAGTTTGTTGCTGATAATAAAACTGTTTTTGGTAAATTAAAAGAAGATGATTATGATTTCTTTGTAACTAGTAAATATGGTGATAGGGTAGATCCTAATGTTAGATATCAAGAAAGAGTCAAAAGTTCAATAATTGCATTTATTATTGCATGTGTAGTTGTAATGACAAGTGTAAGTGGAGTAAATTTTGCTATTAAAATTGTTATAGTTATAGGGGTTACATATTTATTCTTTAAAGATGATTATAATAAAGTTAAAAGATTTTATAAGGTTCATCTACATGAGATTAATTTAAAACTTCCATACTATTTAAAAAGTTTAGAAATCTTGATTCAACACTATACGGTTCCTGTTGCAATTACAAGGAGTTTAGAAGAAGCTCCAGAAATGTTTAAACCTGGTCTTCGTGAACTTATTGCTTCAATTGATGCAGGTGATTCAACAATAGAGCCATATATGGCATTTGCACGTAGGTATCCAGTTAGAGATTCTATGCGTATGATGAGACTTTTATATAGACTTAGTTTAGGTAGTCAAGAAAGAAAACAAGAGCAATTAATAGTTTTCTCTAGAACAATATCAAACTTACAAGCTAAATCTAGAGAAACTAAATATAAAGAAAGATTAGAAAAAATGGAAAAGAAGACTATGTCAATGTTAGTAGCCACAGGAGCAGGAGTTATTGTAATTGTCTTATTATCTATTTTACAAATGTTTGGCAATATGTAGTAAATAATCTTGAATAAAAAAAAAACATATTGTATAATTTGAATATAAGGTAAAGGAGGAAATTATTAATGAAAGAAGCTACAGGAGAATTAAATATGACAGTTGTTACTTTAATTGCTATTGCTGCAATTGGTGCAATTTTCTATTTTGTTGTATGGCCATTAATTCAAAGACAAGTTGTTAATCAATCATGTAGAACAACTTATGGTCCAACATGGCATGCTGTTTCAGGAGCAAATGCTGATGTTTCTGGTGGAAATACTCAAGCAACTGTTAAAGAATGGTTTTGTTGCCCAGAGGGTGTTGATACTGTTACAACTACTGATGCAAATGGTAATTCAGTAAATAATAGTGAAACAACTTGTCATAAAGCTAATGATTAATAAATAGAAAAAATATTAAAATTAACTATAAATTATAGTTGCTTATAGTTTATAGTTTTTTTTAAATTATAATAAGAAAAAAAGGAGTTATATTATGAGAGAGGCCATAGGAGGAAGTTGGATTCTTAGTATTGTAGTCGTATTTATATTTTTATTCTTATTCTTTTTAACATATTCAATTAATTATACAAGAGCATTTAATGTTAAAAATGAGATAATTAATTATATTGAACATGCTGAAGGATTTACTGAAGTAGGTATTTGTGGTGTTAATAGTGATGATATTGGAAATACTGATCTTACAAGAAAATGTGCTGAGAAGGGATATACTATAGGTGATACAGTACAAGCGAAGGCTTATACTCTAATAAAAAATACTGGATATGATTATGATGGTGTAAGGGCTACTAATTGTACTAGACAAGATCCTAAAGCTACTCATTTTGAAGAGGGAGGATATTGTATAGTAAAAGTATGTCAAGACAATGAGAATACCGGTAGAAATACATATTATAAAGTTACTACTTTTATTACAATGAAAATACCTCTACTAGGAATTGGACTAAACATTCCGGTGTCAGGTCAAACAAGAACAATATACTATGATCAAAGTGGATATACTTGCGATTATTAATGGGGTGATTATAAATGAATGTAATGGTTTATAACAAATTTAAAGAAGAGTTGTTAGGATTAAAAATTGAAGTAATGAAATCTTTAGAGGGTGTTTATAATGTAGATGAAATTATAGATACTTTTACAAATTTTTATTATGATAAAATGATTTTAGACATTACTGCTATTAGAGATTATCAAAATGTAGATAATTTACAAAAATTAGCAATGAACATTAATATGGAAAATGTTATAGTTCTATTGGATGATACTCCTGAAACTAATAGTGAATCATATATATCTAGTTTAGTTTCTCTTGGTATATATAACTTTACTAAAAATGTAGATGGTATTAATTATTTATTAGTTCATCCACATTCATATAGGGATGTAGTTAATGTAAAAGGTGTTCAAGATATGAGTCAGGTTAATCAAGCTAATCAAGTTAACCAGACAAACTCAACACCTTCAAATGTTCAAGTTCCAACACCAGTTGCTCCAGTAATGCAAGAAATGCCAGCAAATAATGGTAGAATGAAAATAATTGGTTTTAAAAATATTACTAATCATGCTGGTGCTACAACTTTAATTTATATGCTTAAAAAGGAACTTCAAAAAACTAAAAATGTTGCTGCAATAGAAGTGAATAGAGTTGATTTCTTATATTTTAATGAAAAAAATATGATAAGTACAACTTCACAAGATTTGGCAAGAGAAATAAATAGTAGAAATACATGTGATATTATTTTAGTTGATTTAAATGATTATGAAGATTTAAATATATGTTCAGAAGTATATTTTCTAATCGAGCCATCAACAATAATGGTAAATAGGATGCTTAAAAAGAATAAAGGTATTTTAGAATCGTTAAGTAGAGATAAAATAGTATTGAATAAATGTATTCTTAGTAAACAAGATGTTGCTACGTTTGAATATGAAACTAAGTTAAAGGTTATTGATGCTATTCCATACGTTGATGATAGGCAAGACAATATAGCTGGAATAAAGAATTTTATTGGTAAAGTAAATATGTAAAACTAACTAATAATATTGACAAAAATGAAGTATTTATGTAAAATCTTAAGTAGTGGAGGGATGCATTATGTTAAATTTGGTTAATCTTTTAGCTGGTGATTCACCAGAACAAATATGTAGTGATTTAGAGCCAATCCTTAAAATTGTTGGTATAGTTGTATGGGGTATTAAAGTAATTGTACCAATTATTTTAATTATTGTTGGTATGTTAGATCTTGCAAAAGCTGTTGGTGAAAAGAGTGAAGATAAAATCAAAGAAGCTCAAAATAAACTTATTAAAAGAGCAATTGCTGCAGTATTAGTGTTCCTAGTAGTTACATTTGTATCTTTAATAATGGGACTAATTGGTGGAACTGATTATAAGGCATGTATGGAATGTGTTAATCACCCATTTGCATGTTCTATAGATATTGAAGATATTAATAGTGGTGACTAATTAAGAGCTATGCTCTTTTTTTTTGAATTGAAAATGTATATACATAATGATATAATAATCTAGAGGATTACAATGAAAAAGAAGTTGAATTATAAAAAAATAAAAAATAATATAATTAGTTTTATTTCAGATAATAAATTATTCTTATTATTTGTATTTTTTTCTGTATTACTTGGCTTCTTTTTAAGACTAACTACAATTTCTGGTAAATTATATTTTAAAGCTTTTGTTTGTGATACTTTTATGGCTTTATTAATTGGATCATTTGGATATATAATTAAACCTAAAAATAGGTATACTTATTATTTTATATGGTTGTTCTTTTTTACAGGAATATGTATAGCAAATACTATTTATCATGGATTTTATCAATCATTTTTATCTGTAAGTTTACTTGCAACTACTTCTATGATAGGCCAAGTTAATGATTCATTATTTGCCAAATTGCATATTAATCAATTTTGGTATTTAGTTTTTCCTATTATTTATTTTGTTATACATAAATATTTGTTAAAGAAAAGTTATTGTGATGAAGAAAATAATACTATAAGCAAATTGGTGTTTAAAAGATTGTGTATGATTTTACTAATACTTTTAACGTTTATTAGTGTGTCTATAATTTCAACTGATGGTAATAGATTTATTAAATTATGGAATAGGGAATCTGCTGTTAATAAGTATGGAATATATCTTTATACAGCTAATGATTTGATACAAAGTATAAGACCTAGAATTAATAATCTATTTGGTTACGATGAAGCTGCATACAGGTTTAGAGAATATTATGCTTGTAAATGGAAAGAAAAGAAAGAAACAAATGAATATACAGGCAAATTTAAAGGTAAAAATTTATTATTCATACATGGTGAGAGTGTTCAAACTTTCTTAATTGATTTAAAAATTAATGGTGAATATGTTACTCCTAATTTAAATAGATTAGCTAAAGAGGGAATATATTTCAATAGATTTTATCCTCAAATAAGCATTGGTACTTCTTCTGATACTGAGTTTACTTTGCTTACTGGTTTGATGCCATCATCAAGCGGAACAGTTTTTGTTAATTATTATGATAGGACTTATAAAGGAATGCCTGAATATTTTAATAATTTAGGTTATTATACATTTAGTACACATGCAAATAATAGAGAATATTGGAATAGAGAAATAATGCATAAGAATTTAGGGTATAAAGATTTTTTTGCTAAAGAAAGTTATGTAATTCCACTAGATGAAGATGATCCAGATTATATTGGTTTAGGATTATCTGATAAATCTTTCTTTAAACAATTTATTCCATTATATAAAAACATTAAAAATAATAATTCTCCTTTCTTTGGAACAATTATTACATTATCTAACCATTCACCATTTAATGATGTTAATAAATATGGTGAATTTGATGTAACAATGAAATATAAATATAAAGATAAAAATGGAAATATTATTAGTGATACTGCTAATTATTTAGAAGGTACTACAATGGGTAATTATTTAAAATCTGCTCATTATGCTGATAGTGCTTTAGGTGAATTGTTTGATAACTTAAAAAAGGAAAATTTATTAGAAAATACAATTATAATATTTTATGGTGATCATGAGGCTAGAATAGGTAAAAAAGATTTTGATATACTATATAATTATGATCCAGAAAATGATACTATTATTGATTCAGATGATGAAAAGTATATTGATGTTTATGGATATCAATATGATTTACTTAAAAATACGCCATTAATTATATGGTCTGGTGATGAAGAATTTAATTTAGAAGTGTCAAGTGCTATGGGGATGTATGATATATTACCTACAGTTGCTAACATGTTTGGATTTACAGAAAAGTATTCCCTAGGAAATGATATTTTTAGTAGTCATGAAAATATAGTAGTTTTTCCAAATGGAAATGTTCTTACAGATAAAGTATATTATAGTGATTTAAATGATGAATATATTACATTTGATTCAACTCCAATAGATAGTGATTATATTAATAATTTAAAAGAATATGCAGATAATATATTAGAGGTATCTAATGGAATAGTAGTTCATGATTTAATTAAAAATGAAAGTGATAGGATAGGTGAGTGTACTCATGAATAAAAAAAGTGATATTAAAATGATTATTATGTTTATAATAATTGGAGTTTTGTTATTTGGCTTTATCGGTTATAAAGTTAAAAGTGATTTTTTTACTAAAGATGAGGTTCATAAAAAATTATTATCTCTAGATTTATATGGCTATACATTAAGTAAAAGTGATACAAGTCTCTATAAAGATAATTTTAAGACTTTAGAAGCTGTTTTAAATGAAAAACCAATAAATTATTCAGATTATGCTAAACAAGTCTCTAAACTCTTTGTAATTGATGTATTTACTCTTACAAATAAAGTATCTAGTACTGATATAGGTGGCATTGAATTTCTACATAAAAAATTAAAAGATAATTTTAAGGAAAATATGGGTGCTACATTATATAAGAATGTAGAAATAAATTTAGATGGTAAAAGAACACAGGAATTACCAGAAGTAAGTAGTATAGAAGTTACAGATATTACTGAAAGTAAATATACATATAATGAAATAGAATATGATGCATATTTAGTTACATTAAATTGGGAATATAAAAAAGACTTAGGTTATGCTAAAAGTATAAAGTTAACATTAATTAAAGATAGTGATAAATTATATGTAGTTAAAGGTGAATAAAAAAGAGGTTTTATAACCTCTTTTATTGTTGTGTTTGTTGTCCTGTTTCCTGTGGTTGTTCTTGAACAACTACTTTCTTTTTAACATAAATTGTTAATGATTTAACTTGATCTAATATTGTATCTTTATGTTCTTTTTGTGATGAGAATGTATATTCACTATAATCATTTATATTTACAACTTGATTTGTTGATTTATCTACAAATTTTACGCTTAATCCATGAGAAGAAGCATAACTTTTTATACTTGAAACACTGCTATTTGATAAGTCTTTTAATGTTGGAATGCTTTGTGCACTATAACTTCCAGTACCAATTACTCTATCTTTATATAAATCATTTAAATCAAATGATATTTTTTTAGAAGCAGTAAGCTTAGTATTTTTTAGATTTGCTTTTATTTCTTTTTTAATATCACTAATACTTCCTGGGTAAGGAATAATTACAGCAGGATAACTTTTAGATGGAGTATCATATATTTTACCCCAAGCAGATGAACCAGTAAGTTGCATTCTTTGTACATTTACAATGTTTGTATTATCTGAAACTATTATTGATTTTGCTAAGTTATACATAGATAATAAATCTTTTGATTTAACATTTGTTTGAAAATTAGATTTTACTATTTCAAGAACATTTACTACTTTATTTGGATCAGTCATTTTAGTTCCAGCACTTACTATTCCTAAAATAACTTTCATTTGATTTTTACCACGGTTATAGTCACTTCTACTACCAGCTGTCCAACTAGCACAATATTTTGCCATTGCTTTACCAGTTTTGCTTCCATCGTTTGGTTTATGTCTATTTCTTGCAAATGCTAAAGCTTGTTCGCCATTTAAATGTTGCCATCCTTTTTCGATATATTGTGTGTGTGAACCCCATTTTCTTGAACTATTCTGTTCACAGACAGAGTAGGGAACATCTATATCAATTCCACCAACTGCATCAACTAATTGAACAACACCTTTGAAATTAATTTTTGCATAATAATCAATATCTACATCAAATAAATTTTCAATTGTTTGAACAGCACATGATGATGAACTTCCCCAAGTAGTAGTATTTATTCTTCTATATGTTCCGTTTGAACAAGCTGTTTTTAAATACATATCTCTTGGAACTGATGTAAGAGTAGCTCTAAGTGTTTTAGGATTAAATGTTACAAGTAATAATACATCTGCATTATATCCCGATGTTACACCATCTTTTGAAGAGTCAACTCCAATTAATAACATACTAAATGGTTTATTAAGTGAAGCTCCTTCACTTTTTATATCTTCTTCATTACTTTCATATTTCTTTTTACCTTCATATAATACCACAGTTTCTTCCTCAATATCTTCATATCCCTCAATAGAATAGAACATATCAACATAGTTTCTACTGAAGAATGCAGCATCTATATTATTGTTTTTAAGAGCATATAATAATTCAAGTGTTGAATCATATTTTTTAATTTCATTATTTGTATCTAATTTTAATTCACTTATTATTTCATTTGGTAATATGTATCCTTCAATATCATCTGTATCATTTACAATACCAATTTTTTTATTAACTAAATCTTTTTCATTTTTAAGTGTTTTATCATATGAAACAATAGATGAATAATACATATTCTTACTATCACTATAATTATCTATTGCTTTATATACTTTTGTTACATAATAGAATATTGCTCCTTCAATAATAAATAACAATATTACTAAAAATACTGGGATAATTATAGATAGTTTACTTTTCTTTTTAACACTTCTTAGTAGTAGGTAAGAGAAAAATAGGAAGAAATATACAAGAACTACTATACCAAGTATTCTATATAGAGTTTCAACTCCTTCAAATAGCATTAATGTATATCCAACTAAATTAATACCAATTATTTGTAATATTATTAGTATTAATGAAAGTATTAATCTAAATAATTTATGATTGTTTCTTGTCTTTTTTTCCTTTTTCATCTTTTAACACTTCTTTCTTTTTACTACTATTTGTCTTTCTTTTTTGTTTAGTTGTTTCTTTCTTTGTTTCTACTTCTGTTTTCTTTTCTTGTTGTTTTTTCTTTTCTGCTTCTATTTTCTTTTCTTCTTGTTTTCTTTTTTCTTCTCTGATTCTTTCTTCTATATATTTTCTCTTTCTTTTATTTTTCCTCACTTTTGCAATTAATATACATATAAGAACAAATATTATTATAACAGTTTCTATACCAAGTAGTGCAATCATTTTTTTATATTCCATTATTTTTTCTTCATCTGTATTATTAATAATGATTGTTTCTTTTGAACTTGCATATCTAATCATTGTATTAGTTTCTTTATCATATGTGTAATAATTTTCTTTTCCAGTTTCTAAATCTCTTGCATGAATTATGTAGAAATCACTATTTTCTTTTGATAAAGCTTCTAATTCCATTTCATTTATAATAACTGTTGTTTTTGTATAACCATCTATTTCTTTATCAATTTTTAATGGATAAATATTGAGTACATCTAATTTTACCTCATTATATTTTTCATATGTATTATTTTCTTTATCATAAATATATAAATCTATATCACCTTCTAAATCTTTAAGGCCAACTAAAGTATAATTGTTTATTTCATTGAAGAAACCTGGTATTTTTTGTGAATTTATTTCTACAGTTGTTTTTTCATAATTATTTGGCATTACTAGATTACTTTCTCGTTTTACAACTGTATATTTATTTTCACCAATTGTTACTTCTATTGG
The DNA here is from genome assembly GCA_946414095.1 of uncultured Mycoplasmatota bacterium. Taxonomy (GTDB): domain Bacteria; phylum Bacillota_I; class Bacilli_A; order RF39; family UBA660; genus CAG-1000. Next base: position 10,582 of record CAMKNB010000004.1, on the reverse strand, counting down.
ATTTGGATCTATAACATTGACAATTATTGTATATGTTTTGGAACTTCCATTTTGAGCAGTAACAGTAACTTTAATTTTGTTTTCTCCCTCTGATACTTTATGCTTTCCTGTACCAGATACTCTTGATTTTGAATCTTCTACACTAGCTTTAATATTTACGCTAGTAGTATTTGAATTTGCTTCTACTTTATAAGAAGTTGTATTTTTATTAAATGATGGACTTAGTTTTAATCCATCAATTTTTAAACTCTTTAAATTATTATTTTTTGAATAAGATGCTTCTAATTGAGATTGAGTTATTATTGTTATTGTTGAACTTCCTTTTGATAACTTCATTTCTCCTTCATTTGAGTAATCTCTCACAGCTACACTTTTAACAGTAACAGATGTGCTTCCTGTCGCTATTGCTTTGAATTTATAAGTAAAAGATTTTTGCTTTTCTTTTCCATACCATAATACACTTGAACTACCACTTGTAAGTTTTAGTTTTGATTTATCATAACTAGGAGTAAATTCTATAGTTCCAAAATAACTTGATGATTTAACTTTAATAGTAACCGTAACTGTATTTCCAACAACTACCTTTTTGCTTGAAGAAGATACACTTATTGTTGCGCTTGAAGCAAGTAAGGGAGTCAAATGTATAAAGAAGAGCATAATGCTGAGTAGTATTATGCTTAATAGTTTTAACTTTTTATTCATAGTTTTTTATCTCCTTTTATGTGTTTTAATACTTGTAATAAATCTAGACTTGTTACTTCATTATCTTGTGATGTGTCACCAGCAAGTATAAATTCTCCTTTTAATTTTTTGTCTCCCTTAACATGTTTTAATATTTGTAATAAATCCAAACTTGTTATTTGACCGTCTCCTGAAGTATCTCCTTTAACTACAAATGTGTATGTTTTTTCTTCATTATTATATTTAACTGTTAGTTTATGACCAGTAGAAATTATTTTATTTCCAGTGATACTATTATTATTTGCATCTACTATACTTACACTAGTTGCTCCAAAACTTGTTATTTTATTTAGTATTGTTGAAGCACTGGTATTATATTTAATATTTGTTATATAGTTATTATTAATATTTATTGCTGAATCTTTTAATATTGAATCTACTGTTTTACTTGGTGTAGTTTCATTTGTATTATTGTTATTTACTTGGGTGTTATTATTTTCATTGTTATCTATATTATTATTAACAGTTTCTTTAACTATTTTGATTGAAATAACATATTTCTTAACACTAAGTGTTTCTGATGTCACAGTAATTGTTATATCAGCATCTTCTTCATTTAAATTAATAATTCCAGTTCCACTTACAGTTGCTTTTGAACTTGCTGGTGTAGCCAAAACATTTATTTTTGTTGTTCCATTTGGAACGTATGCTTCGTAATTAAGTACATCTTCATCAAAATCTGGTGATAAATTATATCCTTCTACACTTAATGATTTTAAATCATTATTAGTATCACCTGCATCTGGAAGAGAAGTTGATAAAGGCATATTATTATATACAGGTATTTCAAAGATAAATGGTTCATTAAGTATTCCAGCTGTTTTATATGAATTATATGTTGAATTTCCTTCAGTAGCAGGTGCTTGAATATTTGTCATATATTGATGAGTATACTTAGAGAAGTATGCATCGGGTGATACATTAAATTTCTGATAATATAGTGTACCTTGTCCTTTGGTAATGTAACCATTTGCTAGGAAAGAACTTCCTTCAACGATTGCTGTTTCTATATTATCCCAAACATTTCCATCTCTTTTAATTAGTTTTGCTGCATATGCAAGTCCTCTTGTAATAGCACCATATTTAACTCCATCAATTGTATCTTCATAAGCACCAATGTTAAAGAAATTATAATATCCACTATATTTTTTTCCTTTAAAAGTAAATTCAGTTCCATTTGTTGAATCACTACCATTAGCAGTTACTTCTTGTTTAATTCTACTTGCTATGTGTACAGGACTAATTTTATGTGTTTTACCCGCAGTAAACATAGGAATAGTATATTTATCATCAGAAAGTTTACCATTTCCAAATAATGATTTAATCATTTGAGGATATTTTTCATCAAAATCAGAACTATAATCTAATTTTTCAAACATAAATATTCTTTGTTCTGTTAACCAGTTTCTAGGATCCATGTAAAATGCTATTACGCTTGAATTAACTTTGAACCATGATGACCCTTCAGCTGGTTTTGAAGAAGTACGATAATTATTATTTGTAGTTTGCATATAATTTTTTCCTTCTTCACTACTAACAGCTGTTGTAAAATATGAATTTGTTTTTTTAGCAACAAATGTCCATTCTGGATATTTATTATGTAAATATGTTAAATAAGGAATATATGAATCTGTAAATCCTGCTGCTAAAAGTGTTTTTGTATATTCTTCATCATTAGCAGTGATATCACTTTTTTTTGTTACATATTTTGCGCAAATATATCCGGTTTTATTTTTATAATAACTTATTTTATACCATGTATCGTTTGTACAATTAGAATTTTTTGAAGTAATTTTATCTAATATTGTTACATTTACTCCAAGTGATAGAGTATCAAGTGAAGTTGTAGAAGTATTTGTACCTTTTCTTACTGCTACGTTATTGGCATTAACTCTTGCTTCATAATCAGAAGTATTTATTCCATCAAAAGTACTATCAACGAATTTAACATATTTACTACATACATAGCCTGTTTTTTCTTTATATGCAATTTTATACCATTTTTGTGAACATCCAGTTCCTTCATAAAGTGTTTTATTTTCCATAGTAATTTGAGTTCCTGAATTAACTGTATATAAAGCATCGTTATCTGTACCAGCACCGCTTCTTATTCTAACGTTATCACCACTAATAATAGCTTCATAGCTTGCAAAAACATTCAAAGGAATAAAGAAGAAAAATATTGTAAAAATAGATATTAAAAAGATATTTTTTTTCATATTTACTCCTTTCCATCATTATTTATATATAGATTATACCAAAATAAGACATATTTTTCACCTATATAATTAGTATTTTACATAAATATATAACATAAAAACTTGTGGAAAAACTATAAAGTTTGTTTTATAATATCTTTAGGACGTGATTATATGGATTTTACAGTAAATGGACATAATATTTTTATGATTGTTGGCATTACCTTTTTAGCATCTGTTATATTTGTAGAAATGATGAAAAGAGTAGCTATATTTTTAAAGGTATTAGATTATCCAAATGAAAAGAGAAAAATACATACAAAGCCAATGCCAATGCTTGGCGGTATTGGAATATTCTTTGCATTCATCTTAGGATATATGTTATTTGCTCCTCAAAATAATTTGATGATTGCAATATTAATATCATCTTTCTTGATAATGCTACTTGGTTTATTTGATGATATGACTAAAAGTGAAACACCTATGCCAAATAAATATAAAGTAATTGTACAGCTAATAGTGGCTGCAATTGTTGTATTTTATGGTGGACTTAATCTTACAAAAGCAACACTATTTGGATTTACATTAAATTTTGGATTTTTAAGTCCCATATTATCAATTTTAATAATTGTAGGAACAATTAACGCTATTAATTTAATTGATGGTCTAGATGGATTATGTGGTGGAATTGCATCTATTTATTTTCTTACAATATCAATAATTGGATTTATCTTAAATAAATTTGGTGGTTTAGATATTATTTTAAGTTTAATAATGCTTGGTAGTACTCTTGGTTATTTAGTTCACAATTTTCCACCTGCTAGAATTTATCAAGGTGATGCAGGAAGCACATTTTTAGGATTTATGATTTCAGTAATTTTTCTACTTGGATTTAAAACAACGACTTTAACTTCTCTAATAATTCCATGTTTAATTCTTGCTATTCCAATTATGGATACATTATTTGCAATTATAAGAAGAAAACTTAAGGGTCAAAAAATAGATCATGCAGATAAAGAACATATACACCATCAATTTTTAAAGAAGTTTAGTAAAAAAAGTACATTATTATTTATATATGCGATTAATTTATTATTTTCAATAACAACTATTTTCTATACATTAGGGTATAAAAATGAAGTCGCAGTTTGCTATGTTTTACTTATATTTATAGTATTATTCTTAATTCTTAAAACAGATGTAATATTTGAAAGAAATAAAAAGACTGTTAAAAAGAAAAAATAGTCTTTTTAATTTGATTAATAATTCATTCTATATTAAAATGATATTATAAGGATGTGAAATATGAAAATAGGAATTCTTGGTAGTGGGGCTTATGGTATAGCACTTGCTAGTATATTAATTAAAAATAAAAAAAGTGTAATTATGTGGTCACATAGTGAAGAAGAAAGAGACTTATTAATTAAAACTAGAAGAAGTTCAAAGTTAAAAGGATATGTTGTTCCAAGTGAAATAGAATTTACTTGTAATATAGAAGATACTGTTAAAAATAAAGATTTAGTAATATTTGCAGTACCAGCTTTTGCTTTTGAAGACACTGTAAAAAGGTTAAAAGGTATTATTAATAGAAAAACACCAGTTTTAATTGCTACAAAGGGTATACAACAAGATACTTGTTTATTTTTACATGATGTATTTAAAAAGAATTGTAGGAATAAAATAGGTGTTATTTCAGGACCAACATTTGCGGATGATATTGTAAAAGATATTCCAATTGGACTTACACTTGCAACTAAAAGTGGAAGGGTAGAAGAAGTTGTTAGAAAATGTTTTGAAAATGATAAAACTAAATTTAGAAGAAGTAGAGATATTGTTGGCGTAGAAATATGTGCTAGTGTTAAAAATGTGATGGCTATCGCCTCTGGTATGTTAGAAGGAATGGGTGTGACAGATTCAACTCGTGCATTATTTTTAACTGAAAGTATGAATGATATTAAAGAACTTATACATGCTCTTGGTGGAAGAAAAAAAACTATTTTATCTTTTGCTGGATTTGGTGATATTTTAATGACTTGCACTTCTAAAACATCAAGAAATTTTAGCTTTGGATATTTAATTGGTAGTGGTGCTTCACAAGAGGAAATTGATGATTATTTGTCTAAGACAACAGTTGAAGGAATGTATACATTAAAATCAATACATAAATTAGTTAGACGTAAAAAAGTAAAAATGCCAATTATTAATTTAATACATAACATTATTATTGGTAAAAAGGATAAAGAAGAAATGTTAAGTTTTTTAATAAAAAAATAAAAAATAGTATTTTTTAATAATAATTGTAGTAAACTTTATTAAAGTAAAGGTGAAATAAGTTAAAACTAGGAGATGACATTGTGAATACAAATAAACAAAAAAAGATTCCATTAATCGTAAGTATTTTCAAATCTTTTAAAATAAAAAATAATAGTTATATTATTTCTTCTTTTTGTTTGACTAAGGGAATTAGAATTAAGAACTTTGATTTAAGTAAAATAAAGGTAATGATAAATGGAATAGAATATCCTATAAAATTTAAATTAAAAAAAGGAATTAAGTTTATTATGGGATTAAGATTTAATTTCTTTAAAATTATAATACCATCTAGTGATATTGAAAACTTTGATATTCAAAATAAAATAGAATTAATATATGAAAATAATGAAAAAGGAAGAATTCTATATAATCTTGTAGATTATAAAAAAGGAAAATATAAATCTTCAAGAGCATTTTTTCAAAATAATAAAAGTATTTTTTTAAGACAAACTGACCATAATACACTTGTTATTACAGTTAGAGATTTTAATATTTATGATACAACAAAAGGAAAATTGAAGTTATTATTAGGAAAAATACTATCATTTTTTCTATTTAAAAAAGATATTTTATATTTATATGAAAAAGAATGTAGTAGATATGAGGAAAGTGCTTCTATTTTATATGAAAAATTAATTGATATGGGGTATAAAAATGTTTATTACGTTATAAATAAAGACAATGTAACAATTGATAATTTAGATTTTAAATATAAGAAAAACTTTATCTATAAAGATTCACTAAAAAATATTATCTATTTTTTTAAAGCAAAAACGTTTATTTCTTCTGAATCAATTGATCATGCTTTTCAATTAAGAGCTAAGAATAAATCAATCTTGAAGAAAAAGCATTCAAGTAAACTTAAATATATTTTCTTACAGCATGGTGTTACATATATGGTGTCACTAGACTCTGATATGAGAAGTGCTTTTAGAAAGAAAAAAATGAAAATGTTTAAGATAGTTGTTTCATCAGAATTAGAGAAGAAACATTTTACTTCAGTTGGTGGCTTTGATGAAAATGACTTATATAAGTGTGGAATGCTAAAATTTGATAGAGCAATAAGGTATGATAATGCTGATAAAATAATAGTGATGCCTACATGGAGAAGATGGGAATACAATGAAGCTTCACGTGATTTTGAAAATACTAAATATTTTAAAATGATTAAAAGAATAGTTGAATCTATACCTAAAAAGTATAGTGATAAAATAATTATTCTTCCTCATCCTTTGATGGTTGCTGCAATAAGAAATAATGATAAATTTAAAAAATATTTATTAAAAGATGGTAAAAAATATGATGATGTATTAAAAGAATGTTCATTATTAATAACAGATTATTCATCAATTTCATATGATGCTTTTTATAGAGGATGTAATGTAATATTCTATTGGGAAGAAAAAGATGAATGTATGAAAAAATATGGGACAAATCTTTTATTAGAAGAAAATACTGCATTTGGAGATGTTGTATATAATACAGAAGAATTAAAAAAGGTTTTTGATAACAATTATAATAAACCTCAAAGTAAAGAACATATTAATAAGTATAGAAAAATAGTAGAATTTCATGATAATAGAAATACAGAAAGATTAATTGAAATGCTAAAAAAAGACAAAGTAATTTAATAAATTATTTTGTTTTTTTATGTGTATTTATATATAAAAACTTGCTAAGAATAGATAATTATATTACAATTAATATATAAGAAGCTTATAAAGTAGTGGAGGGTTTTAGATGTTAATTTTTGATTATTTGATAAAGATAACTTGCAAAGTAATATATTTTTTTATGAAGATTAAAAAAACTAAAAATAATAAAGTAGTATTTATTAGTAGATTAGATAGCAAAAAGTCTCTTGACTTTAAATTAATTGAAGATGAATTAAAAAATAAAGATCCAAATATAGAATGTGTATTTTTATGTAAAAGAATAACATCATTTACTAGTGATTTTTTTGGAAATATTAAATATACTTTAGAGTGTTTAAGTAATCTTGCAAATTCTAAAGTGTGTATTACTGATTCATTTGTGCTTGCTATATCAGTTGTTAAACACAAAAAGTCATTGAAAGTTATTCAAATATGGCATTCAATGGGAGCAATTAAAAAGTTTGCATACCAGACATTAGGTAACACTTCTGGAAGAGATATAAAAACTGCAAAAATATTAAATATGCATAAAGGGTATGATTATATAATTTCTGGAAGTAAAGAAATGACTAAATATTTTGCTAAAGCTTTTAATTATGATAAAAAATATTTTTTAAACTATGGACTTCCAAGAATGGATTATTTACTCAATAATCATGAAAAATTAAAAAAACAAATTACTAAGGATTATCCAGTACTAAAGAAAAAATTAAATATTTTATATGCTCCAACATTTAGAACAACTTATGATGATAAAACAATAGAATTAATTAAAAATATAAATTTTGATAAATTTAATTTAATAGTTAAAGCTCATGCTAGACAAAAAGATTTAGAATTAAATGACCAAGTATTAACGTGTGATAAATATAGTGCACTTGATTTAATATCAGTTTCTGATTATATAATTACAGATTATTCTGGTATAGCGATAGAAGCTGCAATTTTAGATAAGAAAACATATTATTATGTATTTGATTATGAAGATTATCAAAAAAATAATGGTATAAATATTGATTTATATAAAGAAATGCCAAAATGTGTATTTAAAAGTGCAAAAGATTTATGTAAAGCACTAAATAAAGATAAATACGATATTGATACCTTGTATAAATATAAAAATAAATATATAGATGTACAAGATGGAACTAGTACTAAAAAAATAGTTGATTTAGTATATAAATGTATGGAGGAATAAATATGAAAAAAGCAATTAATAAGGCTGTAGTAACCGTTTTAAAAAAGAATACTTTTTTAAGAGAAAGAGCAGTAAGTACAGATTTAATGATAAAAAAAATGCAGTATAAGAAATTTTATAAAAAATATGATGTTGATGATAAACTTTGTGTATTTGAAGCATTTAATGGAAGAAAATATTGTGATAGTCCTAAAGCTTTATATTTAGAAATGCTAAACGATAAAAAATATAAAGACTATAAATTTGTTTGGGCATTTATACATCCAGAAGAGTTTAAATTTTTAGAAAAAAATAGAAATACTAAAGTAGTTAAATATCATAGTGATGAATATAAAAAGACATATGCAAGTGCTAAGTATTGGTTTACTCCATCAAGATTACCAGACTATATTACACCGAAAGAAAATCAAGTATATGTTCAGTGTTGGCATGGAACACCACTTAAAAGGCTTGGTTTTGATATAGTAGTTAAGGGTAAAAATGCTCTTCATACATTAAAAGATTGGAGAAGAATATATGAATATGATGCTACTAGATATAAATATATGGTATCTCCTTCTAAATTTGTTACAGAAAAGTATATAAGTGCATTTAATTTAAAAGAGATTGGTAAAGATAATTGTATTTTGGAAACTGGATATCCAAGAAATGATGCGTTGTTTACATTTGATGATAAATATGTTGAAAAATTAAAGAAAGATTTAGGAATTCCAAAAAACAAGAAAATAATTCTTTATGCTCCTACATGGAGGGATGATCAATATAAACCTGGTACTGGATATAGTTATAATTTAGCAATTGATTTTGATGAATTTAAAAGAAGATTTAGTGATGAATACGTAATATTATTTAGAACGCACTATTTAATTGCTGAAATAATTGATTTGAGTAAATATGAAGGATTTATATTTAATGTATCAAATTATAGCGATATTAATGATTTATATATCTTAGCAGATATGATAATTACTGATTACTCTAGTGTATTCTTTGATTATGCTAATTTAAAAAGACCAATGTTATTTTATATGTATGATTTGGAAGATTATAAAAATAATGCAAGAGACTTTTATGTTGACTTGAACGAATTACCTGGACCAATTGTTGAAACAGAGAAGGATTTATACAAAGAAATCAATAATATAGATAAGTATTGGGATAAATATAAAACTAAATATGAAAAATTTAATAAAAGATTTAATTATTTAGATGATGCTCATTCTAGTAAGAGAGCACTTGAGAAAATAATTGAATAGTGATACATTATTTATAGGAGGTATTTATGAAGAGAATATTGACATACGGAACTTTTGATTTATTACATTATGGACATATTAGATTATTACAAAGAGCTAAAGCATTAGGAGATTACTTAATAGTGGCTTTATCAACTGAGGAATTTAACGCTCTTAAGGGTAAAAAAACATATCATAATTATGAAACAAGAAAGATGATGCTTGAAGCTATTAGATATGTTGATTTAGTTATTCCAGAAGAAAATTGGGAACAAAAAATAAGTGATGTAAAAGAATATCATGTTGATATTGTTGTAATGGGAAGTGACTGGGCTGGAAGTGATAGATTCGAATATTTGAAAGATTACTGTGAAGTTGTTTATTTAGATAGAACTGAAGGCATTTCAACAACTAAGATAAAACAAGATTTAGGACTTCAAGCACCTATTAATGGCGTTAATCAAATACCAGAACCAAAATCATATAAAAAAGCTTCAAAGAAAAAATAAACCTTTTATAAAAAAGGTTTTTTAATTGCTTATAAGTCATAGTTATGTTAAAATTGTATTGTACTTGAAGGAGAATATATGAAAAGATTTATTAAAGATTTAAAAAAATATAAAAACTATATATTGTATGCTACATGGGCAGAACTTAAAACAGAGGTAATTAATTCATATTTAGGATGGTTGTGGATGATTTTAGAACCTCTTGCTTTTATGTTTATTTATATGTTTATAGGAACAATTGTTTTTAAATATAAAGTTGAATATTTTCCAATATTTGTATTCATTGGTTTAAGTGCATGGAATTTCTTTAATAAAATGGTAGTAGCAAGTGTAAAACTAGTTCAGATGAATAGAGATACTGTTACTAAAGTTTATTTACCTAAGTTTGTTTTATTATTTGTTAAGATGGGTGTTAATGGATTTAAGATGTTAGTATCATTTTTACTAGTATTTATATTTATGATATTCTATAAAGTACCAATTACATGGAATGTATTATATTTTATTCCAATACTAATTACTGTTGTGTTATTTACATTTGGTGTATGTACAATAGTAATGCATTTAGGTGTATTTGCAGAAGATTTAGTTAATTTAGTGAATATAGGTCTTAGAATGTTATTCTATATGACTGGTGTATTCTATGATATTAGCACTAGAATTCATAATACTGTTTATAGAACATTGTTACTTGATTTAAATCCAATGCCTAATTTTATATATAATATGAGAA
>CAMKNB010000003.1 GCA_946414095.1 uncultured Mycoplasmatota bacterium | reverse complement strand
CGCTTTAGCAGAGACCTGTGTTTTTGGTAAACAGTTGCCTGGGCCTATTTTCTGCGGGTGTATCGCTACACCTCCCCTTATTCCGAAGTTACGGGGTCATTTTGCCGAGTTCCTTAACCATGGTTATCTCGCTCACCTTAGGATTCTCTCCTTGACTACCAGTGTCGGTTCTGAGTACAGGCACCTATATAATTAACCCTAGAAGTTTTTCTCGAAAGCTTGGCTTCATCAGAGTTGAAGTTCCGAAGAACTTTTTCCCCATCACACTTCAATGTTAAAGTTGGTAGATTTGCTTACCCAACACATCTTTGTGCTTAGACCAAAATCCAATAATTGGCTCTGACTAGCCTTCTTTGTCACTCCATCAGTTATATAGGTGGTACAGGAATATAAACCTGTTGTCCATCGACTACGCCTTTCGGCCTCGCCTTAGGTCCTGACTTACCCTGGGAAGACGAACTTGACCCAGGAACCCTTAGTCAATCAGTGGGAAGGATTCTCACCTTCCTTACGTTACTCACGCCGGCATTCTCACTTCCAAACGCTCCAATAGTCCTCACGATCTATCTTCAACGCCCTTGGAACGCTCCCCTACCATACTAGCAAAACTAGTATCCACAGTTTCGGTGTTATGCTTAAGCCCCGGTACATGTTCTGCGCAGAGCCACTCGACTAGTGAGCTATTACGCACTCTTTAAAGGATGGCTGCTTCTGAGCCAACCTCCTAGCTGTTCATGCGACTCCACATCATTTTCCACTTAGCATAAACTTTGGGACCTTAACCGATGGTCAGGATTCATTTCCTCTCGCGTATGGACGTTATCACCCATACACTGACTCCTCTGCATACTATCCTGGCATTCGGAGTTTGATTACAGTCAGTACCGCTAGACGCGGCCATTCCGTATTCAGTGCTCTACCTCCAGGTAGCTCATCAGAAGGCTAGGCCTAAACCTATTTCGGGGAGAACCAGCTATATCCGAGTTCGATTGGAATTTCTCCGCTATCCACAAGTCATCCCCGCGTTTTGCAACACACGTGGGTTCGGTCCTCCATTAGGTATCACCCCAACTTCAACCTGCTCATGGATAGATCACTCGGTTTCGGGTCTACATCATCATACTAATCGCCCTATTAAGACTCGCTTTCGCTGCGGCTCCAGCTCTTCACCTTAACCTCGCATGATAACATAACTCGCCGGCTCATTCTGCAAAAGGCACGCTCTCACGCATTAACGCGCTCGAACTTTTTGTAAGCACACGGTTTCAGAATATCTATTTCACTCCCCTCCCGGGGTTCTTTTCACCTTTCCCTCACGGTACTTGTTCACTATCGGTCATTAGAGAGTATTTAGCCTTACGGGATGGTCCCCGCAGATTCAGTCAAGATTACACGTGTCCCGACCTACTCAGGATACATCACGAAGGTCACAGTATTTCGCATACAGGTCTATCACCTTCTGTGGATATTCTTTCCAGAATATTCTGCTATATTGTAACTTTATAACTTCTTAATTGTGATGTCCTACAACCCCAGTCCTAAGACTGGTTTGGGCTATTACCGTTTCGCTCGCCACTACTAAGGTAATCGATTTTTCTTTCTTTTCCTCCAGTTACTAAGATGTTTCAGTTCACTGGGTTGTCTTCATATAACTATGAATTCATTATATGATAATAACGGTTTGCCGTTATTGAGTTTCCTCATTCGGAGATCTCCGGATCAAAGATTGCTTACATCTCCCCGAAGCATATCGTAGTTTGCCACGTCCTTCATCGGCTTCTAATGCCAAGGCATCCACCATGCGCCCTTATTAATTTAACCACTTACTATTATCCTAATTTGATGAGTTCGATTTCTTAATATTTAATATTGCTATTAAATTACCTTAAAAAATTTACTCCATGTATATATACGCTCGTTTAGTATATATACAATCACATTACCAAGTTTTCAAAGAACAATTATTGTATAATAAATACAATATGAGAAATCATAAATGATCTCTCAAAGCTAAGTAAAATAACTTTAACGTTTGTAGATAGGTTCTACGTAGTGGTTTGAGTTTTTATATCTAAACCACCGAAACGATAATTTTTCTACGATTATTAAACTCCATAGAAAGGAGGTGATCCATCCCCACCTTCCGGTAGGGATACCTTGTTACGACTTAAGCCCAGTCACCGGTCCTATCTTAGGCGGCCCCCTCCCTTGCGGGTTAGGCTACCGACTTCGGATATTACCGACTCCCATGCCTTGACGGGCGGTGTGTACAACACCCGAGAACGTATTCACCCTGGCATTCTGATCCAGGATTACTAGCGATTTCAGCTTCATGAAGTCGAGTTGCAGACTTCAATCCGAACTACGACTGGCTTTTTAGATTGGCTCCCCCTCGCGGGTTTGCAGCTCATTGTACCAGCCATTGTAGCACGCCTGTTGCCCAAGACGTAAGGGGCATGATGATTTGACGTCATCCCCACCTTCCTCCGGTTTAGTACCGGCAGTCTCATTAGAGTTCTCAACTGAATGTTAGTAACTAATGACAAGGGTTGCGCTCGTTAGCGGACTTAACCGAACATCTCACGACACGAGCTGACGACAACCATGCACCACCTGTCACCCGGGTAACCTCTACTATATTTCTATAGCTTTGCCGGGGATGTCAAGTCTTGGTAAGGTTCTTCGCGTAGTATCGAATTAAACGGCATGCTCCACCGCTTGTGCGGGTGCCCGTCAATTCCTTTGAGTTTCAGTCTTGCGACCGTACTACTCAGGCGGAGCACTTAATGTGTTAACTTCAGCACCGGTTGCCCGACACTTAGTGCTCATCGTTTACGGCGTGGACTACTAGGGTATCTAATCCTATTTGCTCCCCACGCTTTCGTGTCTCAGCGTCAGTAACAGCCCAGCAATTCGCCTTCGCCACTGATGTTCCTCATAATATCTACGCATTCCACCGCTACACTATGAATTCCAATTGCCTCTACTGCACTCTAGTCTGCCAGTATTTGAAACAAACTGAGGTTAAGCCTCAGCATTTCATCTCGAACTTAACAAACCGCCTACACACGCTTTACGCCCAATAAATCCGGATAACGCTCGCCCCCTACGTATTACCGCGGCTGCTGGCACGTAGTTAGCCGGGGCTTATTCAAAAGGTACCGTCACGTAAGTATCATTTCCTATACTTACCGTTCTTCCCAAATAAAAGTGATTTACAATCCAGAGGACCTTCATCTCACACGCGGCATTGCTCGGTCAGGCTTTCGCCCATTGCCGAATATTCCTAACTGCTGTCTCCCGTAGGAGTCTGGGCCGTGTCTCAGTCCCAGTGTGGCCGTTCAACCTCTCAGTCCGGCTATGCATCGTCGCCTTGGTAGGCCATTACCCCACCAACTAGCTAATACACCGCAGGCTCATCTTCAAGTGACGCTTGAGAGCGTCTTTACTATTACTAGCACATTCGGTATTAGCAGTCATTTCTAACTGTTATCCCCAGCTTGAAGGCAGATAACCCACGTGTTACTCACCCGTTCGCCACTAAGAGCAGAATCCACATCCAACATCATTCCATATCCGAGCAAGCTCTTCAACTTCATTCAGTTTTCAGTGGGGCTCTTCGTTCGACTTGCATGTCTTAGGCATGCCGCCAGCGTTAATCCTGAGCCAGGATCAAACTCTCAATAAAAAATTCTTTTTATTGTTAAAGAATTGATTTCATTTTAATCCTGTCTACAAAACTCATTATTTTACTTAGTTTTCAAAGATCATTTCAACCACTTCTTGCGGTTGCTCATATAATATAACATTTTCAAATTGTAAAGTCAACAACTTTTTTACAATTTTTTTACTTTTTTTACATATTTTGATTTTTAATGATTTTATTTTCTTTAAAATTCAAAATTGTTTAAGTTTTCAATGCTATATTTTACTTTTCACTTTCCTCAAGTGCTTCAATAATATAACACTTTGAATTTTTAATGTCAACATTTTTTTTAAAATTTTTAATTTTTTTTGTAAACATCCCATTTTCTCAGTATTTTAAGCAAATAAAAAAGTATTTTTTAATACTTTCTTAACTATTATATGATAATATTTCTAAAAAATTCTATTTCTTTTTAATTTCTTGGAAAATATCATAATAGTGTTTAATTATTTCCTTATCAAATGGAAATACACCTGCTTTTTTCATTTCAATTAATGCAGACAGTTCTTCTTTTATAATATAATTAATTTCATCAGGATAATTCATTAGCTTCTTGTGATAATTATATTCATTCCTATCAAGTATTTTAAAAGCTCCATCATTAAACACTCTTAAGTCTAAATCATAGTCTATGTATTTAAGAGCATTATCATCAATAACAAATGGACTAGCTATATTACAATAATAGAATATTCCATCCTCCTTTAATTGTGCTATTACATTAAACCATCTACTTTTGTAAAAAAACATTATTGCTGAACCCTTAGTATGCCAAGTTCTTCCATCTTGTTTTGTAATTAATACGTTTTCATCACCTAAGACAATATAATCATCTTTAATATCAAGTACATATGCAACTCTAGATGATTCATATATAACTCCATTATGTTTATAGCAATGAATTACAAGTGTGTCTCCAACTTTTAAATTGTCCATTAAGACACCTCAATTCTAGAATTATTTTATCATACAATTAATAGTTCATGCAAATAAACTAAACTTTATAGTGTAAAGTAAAAGGCGATTATTTAACCGCCTTTATTGCTGCATCAATTTGCTTGTCTACATTCGCTTCTTCTATATCTGGGACAATTCCTTGTTTATTTATTGAATTTCCATTTGGACTTAACCAATAAGATGTAGTATATTTTACCATTGCTCCACTACTTAATGTATTAGTTTCTTGAACAGTACCTTTTCCATAAGATTTAACACCAACTACAGTAGCACCTATATTTTCTTTTAATGCTAAAGTTAATATTTCTGATGCAGAAGCACTACTTGAGTTGATAAGAATTGCTATTTTATTAAAATTCCTTAATACACCCTTTTTAGCTTCATATTTTGTTATTTTTCCGTTTCTATCTTTCAATTGATATACAACACTACCTTTTTCCAAAAATAGTTCTGAAACGTCTTCAGCAGCGCTTAAATACCCTCCTGTATTATCTCTTAGATCAATTACTAAAGATGTTACCTTATTATCAAAAGCATTAATAGCCTTTCTAATTTGTTCTTCAGTTGTTGCAGAAAATGTTTCAACTTTTATATATCCTACATTATCATATGTTTTACTTGTAACAGAATTAATATATACTCTTTCTCTAATTAATGTTACTGTATGTTCCTTTCCATTTCTTTTATATGTAATCTCATAAGACTCTTTATTACCTTTTTTAATAGTATCTGCAATAAATGAAGCATCAATAACCTCTTCTCCATCTATTTTTAATAATACATCACCAGCTTTTAAACCAGCTCTTTCAGCAGGTGTATTTTCAAATACTCTATTAATTACTGTCTCAAATTTGTTATTCTCTTTTACATCTGTTCTAATTTCTATACCAACACCAGTATATTCTCCAGTTAATTGCTCTTCTAAATCATTTGTATTATCAACATCTAAATACATGCTATAGTCATCACCAAGATGGTTATACATACCTTCAATAGCTGCATCTATTAATTCTTTTTTATCTACATCCTCTACATAACTATTAATAATGTGATTATAACTCTCTATAAATTCAGATAATTCATCTTTATTAGAAGCTTCCTTAACACTTAATTTATCATAGTTGTTATAAACAATTAATCCACTTGCTATACTAACTACTATTCCAGTAATTAATATAATTATAACCACCTCTAATAAGTTAAAATCAACTGATTTATTAACAATTTCTATTTCTTCTTTTGATTTAACCTTTCTTTCAACTTTTCTTACACTTTTATTTTTAGTATTTTCTACTTTATCTGTTTTTTTATTTTTAGTTTCATCTTTCATTAGTTCACCACTTTTCTATTCTAAAAGTAATTATACAACATTTAAAATATATTTTAAAGAGTTTTTAGCAATTAAAAAAGATTACAAAGAATCTTTCCTATTTTTTTAACATGTTTGCCTGCTCTTCTTTTATTTCTCTTCCAACTTGTCTTAATTTACTAAATTCAACCTCATTGTAATTCCCACCAACATGCTCAAGTTCATCTAACGATAATTCGTCATTATTCTCTAATTCTTTCTTTTTATCCTTAAATTTAGGATTTTTTTTACTATTTTCATCAGGCAATGGTTTTTTAAATAAATTAAATGCCATAATATACCTCCTATAATGAAATTATATCATTTAATAAATAAAAGTAATTATTATAACAATTTTTTATACAAAAATTTTACACAAATAAAAAGGTTGTTAGACAACCTAATTATACTAATTCAAGACGTACGATTAAAGCATCGTCTCCGATTCTTTCTTTTAACTTAATTATTCTAGTATATCCACCATTTCTATCTTTATAAGTAACAGCATATTCTTCAAATAATTTCTTAGTTAAATCTTTATCGTTATTTAAGAATGCAAGTGCTTTTCTTCTAGAACCTAAATCACCTTTTTTAGCATATGTAATCATTTTATCTACAAATTTACGAACTTCTTTAGCTCTTTCTTCTGTAGTTTCTACATGACCATTTTCAAGAACATCTTTAGTTAAACTAGAAAGAATACTTCTTCTTACACGAGTCTCTCTATTTAATTTTCTATATAGTGCCATTCTTGCCTCCTAATCTTCATCACGGAACTTAAGTCCCATATCTCTTACTTTGTCTAATACTTCTTTTAATGACTTTTTACCAAGATTTCTAATTTTCATCATTTCTGATTCACTCTTAGATGTTAAATCTTGTAATGTATGTATAGCATCTCTCTTTAAGCAATTATATGCTCTTACAGATAAATCTAATTCTTCAATAGGAGTTTCTAATGTCTTTTGAACAGAATCTTCTTCCTTATCTGCTAATACACTTTCAAGACCAGTTAAATTATGTTTATCAGTTAATACTTCAAAGTGATCAATGATAATCTTAGCTGCTCTTGCAACTGCTTCTTCTGGTTTAATGCTTCCATTAGTCCATACATTTAATGTTAATTTATCATAATTATCGCTTTGTCCAACACGAGCACTTTCTACTTCATAGCTTACTCTTTCAATTGGACTATATAATGAGTCAATACCGATAGCTCCTACTACATCAGCAACAGCTTTAGCATTTTCTTTTCCATCTACATATCCACGACCATTTGATACAGTCATAGTCATATCAAGTACTCCACCTTTAGAAAGTGTAGCAATTAATAAATCTGGATTAACAATTTCAACTTCTGCATTTTTTTCAATAGCAGATGCATAAACTTCTCCTTCTTTATTTGCTTTTAAATGTAATACTTGATCACTTTCACTATGATTTTTTAATACTAATTTTTTAAGATTTAGAATTATTTCTGTAACATCTTCAACAATTCCATCTACTTTTTGAAATTCGTGCATTACACCTTCAATTTTAATATCAGTGATTGCACTTCCCTCTAAGCTTGATAGCATAACTCTTCTAAGAGCATTACCTATAGTAGTTCCAAAACCTCTTTCAAGTGGTTCTAAAACAAATTTTCCATAATAATTACTTTCTACATATTCATTAACTTTATAGTCTGGTTTAATAAATTTTAACATTATAATTATTCCCCTTCCTTATTACTATACACGTCTTCTCTTAGGTGGTCTGCATCCATTATGTGGTACTGGTGTAACGTCATTAATAGCTGTTATTTCTAATCCAGCAGTTTGTAAACTTCTAACAGCTGTTTCACGTCCTTGACCAATTCCCTTAACAAAAACTTCTACTTTTCTAATTCCAGTGTCATAAGCAGCTTTTCCAGCAGCTTCTGCACTCATTCCAGCAGCAAAAGGAGTTTTCTTTTTACTACCTTTAAATCCTACTGTTCCTGAAGATGCCCAGCTAATAACTCCACCTTCATTATCAGTAATAGTTACGATAGTGTTATTAAATGTAGAGTGAATATGTGCTTGACCTTCAGTGATATCTCTCTTTGCTTTTCTTTTTCTTCTATTATAAGCCATAAGTTATCCCTCCTATTTCTTCTTATTAGCAATAGTCTTACCTTTACCTTTACGAGTTCTAGCATTTCTACTAGTATGTTGACCTCTTACTGGTAAGCCTTTTTTATGTCTTGTTCCTTGATATGAATTAATTTCCATTTTAGTTTTAATATTCATTTCAACTTCTCTTTTTAAGTCTCCAACTAAAACGTACTTATCAGCTTCTGCTCTTAAACGATTAATTTCTTCAACTGTTAAATTATCAGTTCTAGTATCTTCTGATACTTTAGCAGCAACACATATATCGTGAGCTCTAGCAGGACCAATTCCATAAATGTAAGTAAGTGCTACTACGATTCTTTTATTTTTTGGTAAGTCAATATTTTTAATACGTGCCATATTTTCCTCCTACTTAACCTTGTCTTTGTTTATGTTTAGGATTTTCACAAATTACCCAAACTTTTCCGTTTCTTTTAATAATTTTGCATTTATCGCAAATCTTTTTTACTGATGGTCTTACTTTCACTTTAATCCCTCCATTACTTTCTATAAATTATACGCCCGTGTGTTAAATCACATATTGGTACTTCCATAAGCACTGTATCACCTGGATAAATACGAATCATGTTCAAGCGCATTTTTCCAGAAACACGAGCTATTACTATGTGCCCATTATCAAGTTGTACCTTAAAGTCTCCTCCAGGTATTACTTCAAGTACCTTTCCTTCAAGCTCAATATAACCGTCTTTTTCCTTGGCCATTTTTCACTCTCCTGTTAATATCTCATAACCATCGTGGGTTACAAGTACTGTATGTTCGAAGTGTGCTGCATTACTTCCGTCTCTAGTTATAATTCCCCAGTCATCTGGAAGAAGCCACACTTCTTTAGTTCCTAAACTAAACATTGGTTCTATCGCTAAAGTCATTCCTTCACGCAATATAATTCCCTCACTCTCATGATTATTATAGTTAGGGATGTATGGATCTTCATGAAGAGTTTTACCAACTCCATGACCAGTTAACACTTCAAAAACTCCATAACCGTTTCTTCTAGCAACCTCTCCAATTGCTTTACAAACATCATTTAGTTTAGCACCTGCTTTAACTTTAGAAATACCATCATATAAAGCTTTTCTAGTATCTCTAACTAACTTCTCAGTTTTCATATCAACTTTACCCACTATGTAAGTATAAGCTGTATCTGAGTAATATCCCTTGTATATAGCGCCAGTATCAACTGAAACTATATCTCCTTCTTTAATTTTAGTATCATCCGGGATACCATGAACAACCATATCATTAATACTGATACAAGTTGAAGCAGGGTATCCTTCATAATCAAGAAATGCTGGTGTAGCATCACGACTTGTAATAAAGTCATATGCATATTTATCTATTTCCTTTGTAGTAATTCCAGGCTTAATAATATCCTTAAGACTCATTAATAAATCATAAGCTATTTTACCTGCAACCCTCATATACTTAATTTCTTGCTCACTCTTAATACTAATCATTTTTACTTCCTATTAATTCTTTAAATTGATTAAATGTATAATCAGGATCTTTAGAAGCATCTAATTCAACTAACATACCTTTATTACGATAGTACTCAATTACTGGAGCACAATTCTTTTCATATGCAGCAAACCCAGCTTTAAATGTTTCCTCATTATCATCATTTCTAGTAGTTAAGTCTCCCCCACATTTATTACATTTGCCTTCTACTTTAGGTGCATTAACACCAGTTAAGACATTGTGAGTTTCCTTACATACTGAACATATTTGTCTTCCAAGAGTTCTTTTAAGTGCTAAGTCATAACTAACATTTAGTAATACTGCATAATCAATATGAAGATTTAATTCTTCACACATTTTATTAACAGCATCTACTTGTGGCATATGTCTTGGATATCCATCAAGAACAAATCCGTTTTTAATGTCATCCTTCATAAGTCTTTCTTTCATTAATGCATTAGTTATATCATCACTAACAAGTTCTCTTCTAGATTGTATATCTCTTATTTGTTTACCCAAATCTGTATTTGGATCAACTCCCCTTAAAAGTTCACCTGCGCTTATACATACTAGACCAAATTCATCACGAAGACGACTAGCCATTGTACCTTTTCCAGCAGCTGGTGGTGCAATTAAAATTAAATTCATAATTATCTCCTATTATTATAATTTCTTGATGCTACTGAACTTTCAAGTTGTTTATAGGTTTCAAGAACAACTCCAACAGCAATTAATATTGAAGTACCTCCTAATTTAATAGTATTAGAAAGTCCTGTCAAACTTGTAAATAAAGTTGGTAATGCAGCTATTATTGCAATGAATATAGCTCCTAAAAATGTTATTCTTCCTAAAACTTGTGAAATATATTTTTTAGTTTCACTTCCAGGTCTAATACCAGGAATGTAACCACCATTCTTATTTAAATTTTTACTTAACTCTTCTGGGTTAATTGTTAAGAATGTATAAATATAAGTAAATGCAATTATTAATAATATATAGATTATAAATCCAACTGTACTATTAGTACTTAAATATCCATTAATAAATGCAAGAGCTTTAGCATTCTTAATAAAGTAAGTAAGTATTGATGGAATACCCATTATAACACTTGCTATGATTACTGGCATAACTCCAGCTGAGTTTAAACGAAGTGGTAAGAAAGTTTGTTGTCCACCATAACTTCCAGCACTTCTATTTGAATATTGAATTGGTATTCTTCTTTCAGCCTCTTGTACAAATATAACTCCAACAATAATTGCCAAGTATAAAAGTACAAATGCTGCGAAACTTAACCATCCTATTAATGCATTACTAGCATCAGGTACTAATGAAGTAAATGCACTAACAAACATATTAGGTAAAGTGTTAACAATACCTGCCATAATTAATAATGAAACACCATTTCCAATTCCTTTTTCAGTAATTTGATCACCTAACCAAAGCAAGAATGCTGTACCTGCTGTTAATATTAGAGCTACTCTAAAATATCCTGCAGTAGTAAGTGCATCTTTTCCTAAGAACATCATTGGATAAAAGAAACCTTGAACAAATGCAATTGCTAAACCAGCATATCTGTTAATTTTTGCAATCTTACGTCTGCCTTCTTCACCCATTTCTTTAAGTTCTGTAAAGTATGGAATGATATCCATTTGTAATATTTGAACAATTATAGATGCTGTGATATATGGCATAACACCTAATGCAAAAATAGAAAATTGTTTAAGTCCTCCACCACTCATTGCATTAAATAATTCTAAAAATCCAATATCACCATTTATAACATTCATACCAGGAATAGTAATGGCATTACCTAAAGCAAAGATGAATAATACTCCTAATGTAAATAAAATTCTTATTCTTAAATCTTTGTTAGAAGATCTAAATATTTGCTTAAATGTAGCAAACATCTTAAATCACCTCCGTAGTTCCACCCAATTCCTCAATCTTAGTAATAGCACTATTAGTAAATACATTAGCTTTAACAGTTAATTTCTTTTCTAATTTACCATTTCCTAAAACTTTAATTCCATTTAATTCTTTTTTAACAAGACCTACTTCTTTTAATGTTTCTGGAGTAACAGTATCTCCATCTTTAAATCTATTTAAATCTGAAACATTAATAATAGCATATTTTGTAGTAAATCTAGCATTTGAGAAACCTCTTCTTGGAAGTCTCTTATATAATGGAGTTTGTCCACCTTCAAACCAAATATGTACTCCTCCACCACTTCTAGCTTTTTGTCCTTTTTCACCACGTCCAGATGTTTTTCCATGTCCACTACCTGGTCCACGTCCAACAACTTTTCTTCTATGAGTTGATCCATCAACTGCGTTTAATTCATGTAATTTCATTAGTTTAGAACCTCCTCAACTGTTTTTCCACGTAACTGTGCAACGTGTTCAATAGTTCTTTGATTGCAAAGAGCTTCGATTGTTGCTTTAGCAGTATTAATTTGAGTATTGCTTCCTAAAGATTTAGCAACAACATCTTTAACACCGGCAAGTTCTAGAACGATTCTTGAAGCACCACCAGCAATAATTCCACGACCAGCTTTAGCAGGTCTAATTAATACTT
Organism: uncultured Mycoplasmatota bacterium; assembly: GCA_946414095.1. Lineage (GTDB taxonomy): Bacteria > Bacillota_I > Bacilli_A > RF39 > UBA660 > CAG-1000. The sequence continues at coordinate 54,407 of CAMKNB010000003.1, read as the reverse complement.
TAGCAGCTCCACACACACCAGTAACTTGATGTGAGATTGTTCTATCATCAACTAAATTTACGTGAATAATATTTTTCTCAGCTTCCTTTATTGCCTTACTTACAGCAACTGGAATTTCTTTACTCTTACCTGTACCAATTCCTACATTACCTTTTCTATCTCCTACAGCAACAGTAGCTGAAAATCTAAAATTACGTCCACCTTGTGTAACCTTAGTAACTTTTCCGATAGATATAATTTTATCTTCGTATAGTTTCTTAGGTTCACGAGTATTTTTTCTATTTTCGTTCATAATTTCCTCCCTAGAATTCTAGTCCATTTTCACGAGCAGCTTCAGCTAATGCTTTAACACGTCCATGATATAGATAACCACTACGATCAAAAACAACTGTTTTGATTTTAGCTTTTTTAGCTTTTTCAGCTATATCTTTTCCTACTGCACTAGCAGCTTCAAGATTATTATTTTTTAATTTTAGTTCTTTAGAAGATGAACTTGCTAATGTAACACCTTTAACATCATCAATTAATTGTGCTGAAATTGCAGCATTACTTCTAAATACGCTTAGTCTAGGAGTTGTTTCAGTACCAGATAAAGTTCTTCTGATTTTCTTATGTCTTCTTAATCTCATATCATTTTTTGATTCTTTTCTTATCATAATTTACCTCCTATGCAGCTTTCTTTCCTTCTTTACGACGGATATGTTCTTCTTTAAACTTAATACCTTTTCCTTTATATGGTTCAGGTTTTCTTACTTTTCTAATATTAGCAGCAAATTCACTAACAGCTTGTTTATCATATCCGCTAACTATTAATTCAGTTTGTGATTTGTCAGGCATTTCTAATTTAATACCCTCTGGAGCAACTAGTTCAACATTGTGAGAATATCCAGCAGAAATAATTAATTTATTTCCTTGAACTTGGAATCTATATCCTACACCATTGATTTCTAATTCTCTTTTAAATCCTTCACTTACACCAATTAACATATTGTTAATAGTTGAATTAGTAGTTCCATGTAATTGTTTAGAAGTTTTAAGATCATTCTTACGAGTTACATGTACTTCATTTCCTTCAACCTTAACATCAACACTTTCATTTCTAAAATTAAATTCTAGTGTTCCTTTTGGTCCTTTAGTTGTTATTTTGTTTCCTTCAACATTTACTTCTACTCCAGCTGGAATAGTTAATACTCTATTTCCGATTCTACTCATAACACACCTACCATATATAAGCTAAAACTTCTCCACCAATTTTCTTTGCTCTAGCTTCCTTATCAGTCATAAGACCTTCTGAAGTTGATATAATAGCAATTCCTAGTCCATTTAGAACTCTTGGCATTTCATCAGCTTTAGCATACACACGTAATCCTGGTTTACTGATTCTTTTTAAGCCAGTGATTACTCTTTCTTTAGATTTTGAATATTTAAGATTTAAAACTATCATTTCACCAACAGCTAATTTGTTAGTGTCATAACCATCTATAAATCCTTCTTTAGTTAAAATATCAGCAATACCTCTAGTCATTTTAGTACCTGGTATTTCAACAGTTTTATACTTCATAGCATTAGCATTACGAATTCTTGTAAGCATATCTGCTATAGTGTCATTAACCATTATAGGCCTCCCTTCTTATTAACACTCATTGGTTAATTATTGGTTTATAAAATTTATTATTTTTTAATTTATTACCAGCTTGATTTTTTAACGCCTGGTATTTGTCCTTTATAAGCAAGTTCTCTAAAACATATACGGCATAAACCGAATTTGCTAAGTACACCATGTGGACGACCACATCTAGTACATCTAGTATAATTTCTAGTAGAGAATTTACTTCCTCTTTGTTGTGATATTAATTTACTTTTCTTTGCCATAAATATTTCCTTTCCTACTTTCTAAAAGGTAACCCAAATTCAGTTAATAAAGCAAGTGCTTCTTCATTAGTGTTAGCAGTTGTAACCATAACGATATCTAATCCTCTTACTTTAACAACTTGATCATATTCTACTTCAGGAAATACTAATTGCTCTTTGATACCAAGAGTATAATTACCTCTTCCATCAAAACTATTTTTAGATATTCCTCTAAAATCTCTAACTCTTGGAAGTGCGATTGTAATTAATTTATTTAAGAAGTTATACATATTATCTCCTCTTAAAGTAACCTTACAACCAATTTTATTTCCTTCTCTAAGTTTGAAACCTGCAATTGACTTTTTAGCAGTTGTAATAACTGGCTTTTGTCCAGATAATGCTTCTAAATCTTTAACAGCAGCATCTAAATACTTTTGATCTATAGTAGCATCACCTACACCCATGTTTAGAACTATTTTTTCTAATCTAGGTACTTGCATTTTAGTAGTGTAGTTAAACTTTTTAGTTAAATTTGGAACTATTTCTTCTTCATATAATTTCTTTAATGTTTCCATAATTCACCTACTTACTTTCTTTTTCTTCTTTTTTCTTAGAAGTTTTTTTAGTTTCTTTTACTTCCTTTTTAGTCTCTTTTTTAGCAGCTTTTTCAGCTTTCTTTTCTTCTTTTTTTGCTTCCTTAGTAGCAACTTTTACATTAGAAATGTGGATAGGTGCTTCAATTTCAAGAATTCCACCAGTTTCATTAGTACGATTTGGTTTTAAATGTTTTTTAACAATATTAACGCCATCTACTACAACTTTGTTTTCACTTCTTAAAACCTTAAGAACTTTTCCTTCTTTTCCTTTATTGCTTCCAGTAATAACACGTACATTATCTCCAACTTTTATCTTCATGTTATCCTCCTATAATACTTCTGGAGCTAGTGAAACAATTTTCATATAGTTCTTATCACGAAGTTCTCTAGCTACAGGTCCTAGAACACGAGTTCCAACAGGACTATTATCATCTTTTATAAGTACGCAAGCATTGTCATCAAATTTAATATGACTTCCATCTGCTCTTGATACTCCTTGAACTGTTCTTACAATAACAGCTTTAACTACTTTTCCTTTTGGAGTGTTTGAATTTGGAATAGCTTTTTTAACTGTACCAACAACAACATCTCCTATATTTCCGCTTTTAACTTTGCTTCCACCAAGTACTCTGATTACTAAGATTTCACGAGCGCCTGAATTGTCAGCTACCTTTAAACGGCTTTCTGGTTGTATCATAACTCTCTCCTTTCTTAATTAAAGAATAACAGCTTCCTCAACAATACTATCTAAAACATATCTTTTAGTTTTTGATAGAGGACGAGAAGATACTACTTTTACTATATCTCCTACTTTAGCTTTATTCTCTTCATCATGTACTGCATACTTTTTAGTAGTTTTTACATTTTTCTTGTAAAGTGGATGCTTTTTATAAGTTACAACTTCAATAGTAATTGTTTTATTACAAGCTGTACTAACAACTTTTCCAACTAATTCTTGTTTTGCTTTTTCCATTAGTTAGCCTCCTTAACTTCACTTAATTCTCTTTCTCTAATAACTGTTTTTATTTTAGCAACTTCATGTCTTAATTCTTTAATTCTATGAGGTTTTTCTAAATTTCCAGTTGAAGCTGAGAATTTTAAATTAAATAATTCTTTTTTATTTTCTTCAAGTCTTTTATTTAAATCTTCAGTGGTTAATTTTCTTATATCTGCCATTTTCATTATTTAGCCACTTCCTTTGCAACAAATTTTGTTTTAATTGGTAGTTTGTGTCCTGCTAAACGAAATGCTTCTCTAGCAATATCTTCAGTAACATCAGTCATTTCAAACATGATTTTACCTTCTTTAACTACAGCTGCCCATTCTTCAACATTACCTTTTCCACTACCCATACGTACTTCAGCAGGTTTTTTAGTTCTTGCTAAATGTGGGAAAATATTAATGAATACTTTTCCTCTTTTGAAAGTTTTCATATAACGAGTCATAGCAATTCTAGCTGCTTCGATTTGTCTTGCTGTAATGTATGCTCCTTCTTTAGCCATAAGTCCGTATTCACCTTGAGTTAATACAGTATTACCTTTAGCCTTACCTTCGTAACTTACTCTATGAGGTTTTCTATATTTAGTTCTTTTTGGAATTAACATCTTCATTACCTCCCTTTGTATTCTTAGCAGGAAGTATTTCACCTTTATAAATCCATACCTTAACACCAATCTTACCATAGATTGTATCAGCTTCTTTATGAGCATAATCAATATCAGCTCTTAAAGTATGAAGTGGTACAGTTCCTTCAGTATATCCTTCAGTACGAGCCATTTCAGCTCCTGCTAAACGTCCAGATACAGCAACTTTAATACCAACAGCTCCTGCTTTCATTGTATTTCTAATAGCTCTTTTTTGTACAGCTCTAAAAGATGCTCTATTTTGAATTTGAAGTGCTATATTCTCAGCTACTAATACAGCATTTAAATCTGGATTCTTAACTTCAACTATTGATAAATAGATTTCTTCTCCTGTTAATTTTTGAAGAGCTTTTTTATGTTTTTCAATATCAGCTCCACCTTTACCAATAATGATACCAGGTTTAGATGTATTGATTGTAACATTAGTTCTCTTGTTATTTCTTTCAATTAAGATAGAAGCAACTGAACATCCCTTTAATTCTTTATCTAAATATTTTCTAATCTTTAAATCAGTATTTAAATATTTAGCAAAATCTTTAGTTGGTGCATACCATTTACTTTCCCAGTCTCTGTTAATACCAACTCTAAGTCCGACTGGACTTACCTTTTGTCCCATGTTTAGTCCTCCTTCTTTTCCATATTATCTGTAACACATACATAAATATGGCTTGTTCTATGATAATTTTTAGCAACTCTTGAGTGAGATGCAGCTTTTCTTCTCTTTAAAGTTCTTCCTTCACTAATGTAAGTTTCTTTAATAACTAAATCTTCTTTATTAGCTCCAAAATTGTTAACTGCATTACTAACTGCAGAATTTAAAACTTTAATGATTAATCTACTTGCTTTAGTATTAGTAGTAAGTAGAATTGCTTCAGCTTGAGATACTTTTTTACCTCTGATAAGATCAAGAGTCATTCTTGCTTTTAATGGTGCTATTTGTGCACCTTTATGTATACTATATGTTTCCATGTCTTATCCTCCTATTTCTTACCGCTTCCAGCATGGCCATTAAACTTACGAGTTAAAGCAAACTCTCCAAGTTTGTGTCCAACCATATCCTCAGTAACATATACAGGAATAAATTCACGTCCATTATGAACAGCAAATGTATGCCCAACAAATTCTGGGAAAATAGTAGAACGTCTTGACCAAGTTTTTATAACTTCTTTTTTACCTTTTTCATTTAATTCTCTAACTCTTTTTAAAAGTCTAGGAAATGTATAAGGTCCTTTTTTTAAACTTCTTGACATTTTACGGTTCCTTTCTTAATTATTTCTTACGTCTAGTCATGATTAATTTCTCAGATGCTTTTTTAGTTTTTCTAGTCTTAAGTCCTAGAGCTGGTTTACCCCAAGGAGTCATTGGTTGAGCACGTCCAACTGGAGCTCTACCTTCACCACCACCATGTGGGTGATCATTAGGGTTCATAACAGATCCACGAACTGTAGGTCTAATTCCCATATGTCTTTTTCTTCCTGCTTTACCTAAGTTAACTAGTTCATAATCAGTATTTCCAACTTCACCAACAGTTGCACGGCAAGTTCCAAGAACTTTTCTTGTTTCACCACTCTTTAATCTGATGATTACATATTTTTCTTCTTTACCTAAAATTTGAACACTGCTTCCAGCACTTCTAGCAAGCTTTGCTCCAGCACCTGGTGCTAGTTCAACATTATGAACAGTTGTACCAACAGGAATATTTTCAAGTGGTAATGAATTACCAACTTTAATGTCAGCATTTACTCCACTTTCAATTTTATCTCCAACTTTTAAGTTTAATGGAGCAATTATATATCTTTTTTCTCCATCAGCATAATTTACTAATGCTATATTAGCACTTCTGTTTGGATCATATTCAATAGTAGCAACTCTTCCTTCAACACCGTCTTTATTTCTTTTGAAATCTATTAAACGATATTTACGTCTAACGCCACCACCAATATGACGAACAGTTATTTTTCCTTGATTGTTTCTTCCGCCTGTTTTACTTTTTTTAACAAGAAGACTTTTTTCAGGAGTACTAGAAGTAATTTCTTCATTAATTAAAGTACTCATTCCTCTTGTTCCAGGAGTATTAGGCTTAAAATTCTTAATTGGCATATTTTCCCTCCTAGTATTCTATAGAAGAGCCTTCAGCAAGTTTAACATATGCTTTCTTATAAGCAGTGCTAAGTCCTGTATATCTTCCTACTCTTCTCTTCTTTTGTATAGCATTTAATGTATTAACATTTAAAACTTTAACTCCAAATCTCTTTTCAATTTCATTTTTGATTTGAGTCTTATTAGCTTTCTTATTAACTTTAAATACATATACGTTTTGTGCTTTTAAAGTTTCACTTTTTTCAGTAATAACTGGTGCTAAAATTATATTCATTAGTTAAGCACCTCCTCAATTTTCTTAACAGAAGATTCATCTATTAATAAGTAATTAGTTGCTACTAAATCTAAAACATTAATTTCGTCAAAGCTTAATACAGCAACATTTTGATTATTTCTTGAAGCTAAGAATAAATTTTCATTATCTTCAGAATAAACAACTAAAGCTTTACCTTCAATTTTAAGATTTTTTAACATTTCATTAAAATTCTTAGTTTTGTTAGTTTCCATATTTAAACTTTCAACTACAACTAATTCTTTATCTTTAAATTTAGAAGTTAAAGCACTCTTTAATGCTAATCTTCTTTCTTTCTTATTTTGTTTTTTATCATAATTTCTTGGCTTTGGTCCAAAAACAATTCCACCACCTGGCCATTGTGGGCTTCTAGTAGATCCTTGTCTTGCATTACCTGTACCTTTTTGTTTATATGGTTTACGTCCACCACCACTAACTTCACTTCTAGTTTTAGTGCTAGCAGTTCCTTGTCTTAAAGATGCTTGAGCAAGTACAATTGCATCATGCATAACAGCTTCATTTACTTCAACATTCCAAACGCTGTCTTTAAGAGTTAAATCTTTAACTTTTTCACCTTTTTGGTTTAAAACTTGAGTTTTTGCCATTATTCAGATACCTCCTCGCTAGTAGTTTCTTCAGGCTTTTCTGTTTCATTAGTAGTTTCTTCTACAACAGCTTCATTGTTAACGACTTCATTTGCTGGAGTTTCCTCTACTACTTCAACATCATCATATGAAATTAATTCAACACCTTCTGAATATTTGCTACCTTTAATAGCTTCTTTAATGAATACAAATGAATTTTTAGCTCCTGGAACATTTCCACTAACTAATATATATTTGTTTTCAGTATCAACATCAACTATCATTAAATTTTGAATAGTGATTTGTTCATTACCCATATGTCCTGGTAATTTTTTACCCTTTAAAACTCTCATTGGTCTCATTGTACCTAATGATCCAACACGTCTATGATATGTTGAACCATGAGTTTCAGGTCCACGAGATTGATTCCATCTCTTAATTACACCTTGGAAACCTTTACCCTTAGATGTACCAGTTACATCTACTGTGTCTCCACTTTTAAATACATCAGCTTCAATAACTTGTCCAAGAGTATAAGATGTAGTATCAACTCCTCTTATTTCTTTTAAGAAGCGCTTAGGTGATGTATTTGCTTTTTTAGCATGTCCTTTTTCAGGTTTATTAGATGACTTTTCTTTTTTATCAAAAGCACCTAATTGAATAGCTTCATACCCATCTTTTTCAACTGTCTTAATTTGAGTAACAACATTAGGTTCTACTTCAATAACAGTAACAGGTATTAATTTTCCGTCAGTTGTGAACACTTCAGTCATTCCAACTTTACGTCCTAAGATTCCTTTCATTTTTTCTGTCCTTTCTTAAATTATTTTTTGATTTGAATATCTACACCACTAGGTAAATCCATATGTGCAAGAGCATCTATAGTTTCTTTACTTGGTGATTCAATATCAATTAGTCTCTTATGAGTTCTAATTTCGAATTGTTCACGAGAATCCTTATACTTATGAACAGCTCTTAAAATAGTGATCTTTTCGATCTCTGTTGGTAGTGGAACAGGTCCGCTAACAACTCCACCAGTTCTCTTAACAGTCTCAACAATTTTTGAGCAAGCTTGATCAACACTTCTGTGATCAAATGATTTAAGTCTGATTCTAACTTTGTCTTTAGACATATTAATATCCTCCTTCGCCTATAATATTTTTTATAGACTTGCTAAGTGCAAATTACCTGATTTGTAATTAAGTTACAATTCAACTTAACCTGGTGTATCAGCAACCTTGCACATCATCGCCAGTCGTTTACAATTAATTATATGGCAAAAAAAAAGAAAAATCAAGCATTTTCTTGATTTTTCCTGAGTTTTCTATGATTCTTCTTGAACAGTTTCCTCAGTATTTACTTCCTGTGTGATATTTTCTTCAGAAGACTCTATTGATTTTGTTTTTTCATCCGATGTATTTATTTCTTCGTTATTCTCTGTAAGATCTTCTTCAGCTTCATTTTGTGCTTCTCTTCTTGCAATAGCACCCTCTTTGTTATACAACAAATGGTCAACTACATACATTACATGCGAAACAAATCCTTTTTCAAAATTAATAACTTGCAATCCCTCTTGGACGGATATCTTAGGAGCATCGGTCAGTGTTGATTTAATTATAATTCCACTATTTGTTTTATATTGACTTACCGGCAAGATATATGCATCTTTTACTTCACTCTCTAAATCAAAATTTGTTTTTCCACTCGGATCATCATTACTCTCATATATGTCAAGAGTACAATTTAATATACAGAATGGTTTTTGATTTTCTTCTTTTTGTTTATATGTATCATTATTATAGAATTTAAAATCTAATGTATTACCAATCTTTTCACCTGTTGTTGTAACCTTTCTATCATAATCAAATTTAACTGCTAAGAAAGTATTTTCATTATTAATAATTCCTAAACCATCAATATCGCCATTGTCTCTATTATAGTCAGCTTTCAAATTAAATTTATCATTTTCTTCTTTACCATCAGTCATAACTCTTATAGTTAAAGAATAAAATCCTTTTAAATAATCTAATTCGATATAAAATTTATTATCAAATGTCATATCAAATGAAATAAGTTCAGTATTTGCTAAGTTCATATATAAGTTTATATCTAGGTGTTGTATGTCTTGTGGTCTATTATGTATTTCTTCTAATAATTCTCTAGCTTCTTCTTCTGAAAAACCAAATACTTTTCTAGTTAAATCAATAACTTCTTTTCTATTTATAAACTCTTCATCAAAAGTCCCATGAAACACCCTATCAATCATTTTTGAATCTGTATCACAGTTTGCTTTTAGTGCTATTGCAGTTGAATCACCAACTTTTTTGAATACTATTCCTCTTTCTAAATCACTATCAAATACTGTAGTTTTACCTTTTTCTATAATTAAATCTATCAAGTCTGCTGCATAGCTTAAAGAATCTATTGTAAATGATTCTATATTTATATCTCTACCAAATGATTCAGTTCCAAAACTTACTTGAATTATTTTATCAATATCTATAGGGGTCATATTAGCAGCATTAGGATCATTATAGTTAATATAATAAATAGGTCCTATATACATGTTATCTTTAAAACTATAAAATTTTAAATCTAACATCCTTGCTCTATTCTTACTTTTATCTATAGGTTCAACTCCATCAGGTAAATTTTTAACCAATTTATCTCCTAATAAATTTAAAGAAAAACCTTTGCTCTTTGTATCAAAATTAACAATTCCTTGAATATGATCACCGTTTACATAATCAACTGGAGTCTGCTCCGAATTATTTTTAACTTGTTCATTATCAGTTTTTAAATCAAATTGTAAATCGAAAGTGTTTCTATCTGAATCTTCATTTCCAAAATTATCTGCTACATCTTTTATAGCATCAACCATAGATGATAACGCACTATCAAAAACATTATATGGTGTCATAACTAAATAATAGTATACAAACATTAATAATAAAATTGAAACGAAAACTACAGCAAGTGCAATTGGATATCTATTTGCTTTTACTGTGATTTCTTCTTCATCTTCATAATCAGAAGCTTTCTTTTCTTTTTTCTCTTTTTTCTTTTTCTCTTTTTTCTTTTCAGAATCTATTTTAATATTATCAGCTAATTGTACTTCAACCTTAGAATTCTCTATTGGTGCTTCTGGTGCTTTAACAGCTACTTCTTGAGTCGTAACAGCAGGAGCAACTGGAGTTACTACTGAAGTAGCAGCAACAGATGATACAGTTGGTTGAACAGTTACTGGTGTTTGAGTAGCAGCTTGAGTTACAGTTTGTGTTGTTGGTTGCACTGCAGGAGCTACTGGTGTTACTACAGGCTCAACTGTTGGAGTAACCGGTGTTGTTGTCACCACAGCCTGTGGTGTTGGAGCAATTGGGGTTACCACTGGAGTAACAGAAGCTGGTACTGTATTAGCTGATACAGTAGTTTGTGCTATAGGATTTGTCAAAACAGGCTCACTAGTTGTAACAGGACTAGGAGTTACTACCGGTGTAGCACTTGCAACTGGGGTAACTACTGGAGTAGCACTTACAACTGGAGTTACCACTGGAGTAACTGGTTGTGTAACAGTTTGTGGTGCTGGAGTAGTACTTGTCTCTGGAACACTATTAACCCCTACATTACTAGTATCATTCATTCTTTTCCCCTACTTTCTATTATATATTATAATATAACATAGATTTAATTTAAAGTAAATAAAAAAGAATAGAAATCTATCCTTATTTTATTATTAAACTTTCACCAGTCATTTCTTTTGGTTTACTAATTTCGTACATATCAATAATTGTTGGAATTACATCCCTAAGTGAACCATTTTCTTTAAGTTTGTATTTGTCACTACATATTACAAATGGAACTGGATTATCAGTATGAGAAGTATTTAATGAACCATCATTATCTTTCATAAATTCAACGTTTCCATGATCTGAAGTTATTACTAAATCATAAAAATTTTCATTAGCTTTTTCAAATATTTTTTCAACACAAACATCACATGCTTCTAAAGCCCTAACGGTTGCTGGAATATTGCCTGTATGACCAACCATATCTGGATTAGAAAAATTCACTAAAATAAAGTCAAAATCATCTTCAATCGCATCAAGAACAGCCTTTGTTACTTCAAGAATATTCATTTCAGGTTTCATATCAAATCTAGCAACATTAGGTGAAGGAACTAATATTTTAAACATATTTTTATCACTAAAATCTTCAGCCCCATCAAAGAAATAAGTAACATGAGGATACTTAGTAGCTTCAGATATTCTAGCTTGTTTAAATTCTAAATCTGCTAAATATTTACCAAATGTATTTGATATAGGCTCATTTGTATAACACCCTTCAATTTTATTGCTTGTACTATATAAAACATTATACTTAACGTTTTTTAGTTTTTTAACATTAAACATATTAAATGATGGATCTACTAAAGAAGATATTAATTCATCCATCCTTTCAGGTCTAAAATCAACAAACAATACACCATCATTATCTTTAATATTACTTCCTTTAGTAATAATACTTGGATTTATAAACTCATCAGTTATTCCACTTTTATAATGTAAATCAATACATTTATTATAATCTGCAAAATAATTACCAACATTATGTACAAGAACATTATATGCTTTTTCTATCCTATCATAATTACCATCATTATCCATTGCATAATATCTACCACATAAAGTTCCTATTACTCCAAGATTTAATTTCCTAGTTTTTTCAATAATAGCATCTATATAGTTTTTAGCAGAATTAGGTAAAGTATCTCTACCATCAGTTATAAAATGAAAAACAACATTTTCAACTTTCCTAATTTTAGCTAGAGCCAAAACAGCATAAAAATGATCAATACTAGAATGACTTGAACTATTAGATAACATCCCAATTAAATGTAATGTTGATTTATTCTCATTAACATGATCCATCAAGTCAAGTAATGTATCATTAGAGAAAAAGCTTTTATCTTTAATACTATTATTAATCATAGTAAGTGGTTGAACAACTGTTCTTCCACTACCTATTGTCATATGACCAACTTCGCTATTTCCAATAACACCTTTTGGCAAACCAACTACTTCACCACTAGTAGAAAGTTCACTTACAGAATAATCTTTAAGTATTTTATTTATATTAGGTAAATTAGACATCTTTATAGCATTGCCATTTTCATTTTGTCTAATACCAAATCCATCTAAAATTAATAAAATAATTTTTTTCATATTTTTCTCCTGTGAATATTCTATCACAAAAATAAAAAAACTTGAATGATTTTTATACATTAATCATATCAAGTCTTAATTTATCTGCAATTGTAACAATAAATTCTGAATTAGTTGGTTTTGCTCTATCTATATCAACACTATGTCCAAATATTTCTTCCATTAAGTCAATATCTCCTCTTAACCAAGATACTTCAATCGCATGTCTAATTGCTCTTTCAACTCTTTGAATAGAAGTATTAAATTTAATAGATAAATCTGGATATAATTCTTTAGTTATACCCCCAATAAAGCCAGGATTATCATAAACCATTAATATAGCAGATCTAATATATTGATAACCCTTTATATGTGATGGAATACCAAGCTCATGTAATAATCTTGTAATTTGTATTTGTATTCCTTTATCTTGTATTTCAACTAATTCATTATTACTTCTTTTAGATTTCATTATTTTAATTATAATATTTTCAAGGCCTTTTAATTCAAAAGGTTTTAAAGCATAATATTTAACACCATACTCACTAATACTACTAATTGTTTCTTCTTCATTAAAAGATGTTAGAACAATAACATTTTTACTAATATTATTTTCCTTCATATATTCAAGAACACTTATACCATCTTTTTTAGGCATAATCAAATCTAGAAGCATAATATCAAAATCTATACTTTCTATTTTTGATATAGCTTCTTCACCATTAGAAGCAGTATCTATGACCTCTATATTTTCACTTCCATTAAAGTACTTCTTTATCATACTAACTTGTGCTGCATTATCATCTACTGCCAATACTTTAATTTTCATTAATTTTAATTATTCTCCTTTTCTTCTATTATAATACTAATATTATATCTTTTTCTACGAAGAAAATTGTAGTGTTTTGTAGAATATTGACACTTAATGTTACAAAAAAAGTATTAAGAAATCTTAATACTTTTGATTTTAGAATAACTACTATAATATTTCTTACCATTAATAATAATATATGCTCTTACTTTGTAATAATATTTTTTATTAACAACTGTTTCATCAATATAATTAGTATCTTTAATATCACTAATTAATTTATAACCTTTCTTTTCTTTAGTACTTCTATATATTTCATATCTTGTAGCTCCAACAACACTATTATATTTAATAACTGCTTGCTTACTTTCATTCTTTGCTATGCTCATACTTGGTTTTCCAAGTATTGGTTTAATTGATTTAACTTTTGAATATGAACTACAAGCATTTTCATTACAAGCTCTAACTTTATAATAATATGTTTTTGAAGGTAATACAGTACTATCTATATAATCACCATAATTAGATATAGTTTGAACTTTTTTATATCCTTTCTTTTTACTATTACTTCTATATATTTCGTAATATGTAGCAGAACCAGCATTTCCAACTTTTATATTAATAGAATTATAGCTTTTTTTACTAAGTTTTAAAGAAGGCGTTTTTGGTTTTGCTCTAACAATTATTACATCACTAGATGAAGTAATAGAACTCTTTTTCTTTAGAACACTTTCAGCTTCAATTTTGTAATAATATATTTTTCCTTGTTTTAAATTTTTAATTGTATAAGATGTTGTTTTGCTCTTTAATTCTTTTATTCCCGTACAAGAAGAACCTGTTTTATTACATTTCCATACCCAATAAGACTTAGCACCATCAACTTTCTTCCAAGAAAGCTTTACAGTTTTTCCTTTACTAACTTTCTTACTTACTACTGGCTTATCCATTTGAGGAGAAGCAAAATATTTTCTATCATTATAATAGTAATCTATACTATAATCAGATTCTAATAAACCATTAACTCCTTTAACTTTATAATAATATGTTTTATAATCATCTACTTTATCAATATAATAATCTTTATTATCACTTATTTCCCCAATATATGAATACTCTCCATTTGAACTTAAACTTCTAAATATTTTAATCTTTTCATAACTATCCCTATTTAATATAGTTACTTTGTTTGAATTATAAGAATTTGCTTCAGCATTTATTTCTGGAATTGGTAATGCAACCTCACTATTAGCAAGGCAATCAGAATAAACATAATTAAAATTATCATCAATTATATAATAAGATATAAAATATCTTTTATTAGTATCAAATCCACCATAATTGTTGAAATCAATATAAGATGTCATGCTTTCATCAAAATAAAGTGGCGTAGAGAACCTATCTATAGTGTTATAATTCTTATCTTCTATTTCGACTTTTGCTAATAAATACTTATATTTAATATTACTTTCCAGAATTTCAGAAGATAAAATACTACCATCTTTATCATAATTATATTTAGATAATGTGATGTTTGGTGTAATATACAAATAATTATTACTATTCAATGAGTATTTTCCATTTGAAGAATAATACTTTGTATTATCAGTATTAATTGAACCATATTTTTTTAACAAATATTGACCATCACTAAGTTGTTCTAATTCTGAATAAAATGACAAAGTAGCTTCATCATAATAATGATAAATACTGATATAATTATTAAAATTATTATCATTCATATTATCTATTTCAAAATATGCGATATATTCGCCACTATCATTATTACCATAGTCATAATCAGAATATATTAGTTTTAATCCATTATATGTTGAATTAGAAAGACTATCATTAGAATGATCAACTTCAGGATCAATTTTAAAATGCAAATAGAAGTAATTACCTTCAAGATAAGCATTAGTGACTTCAAAAGATTTTAATGCTTTTTTATTTCTTTTTATATACAAATCTAAATTTGTTCCATCATAATTCAACATACTTTCGTCATATTTATTTGAAAAGCCTCCGTATTCAGAATTATAATCAATACTATCATAATGCCAATAATAAGAATACCAGTCTTCATTTTTCCATCCTCTTATTGGCTGAGCACTAGCTAATTTGAATTCTTCACCATAATACGCTTTTTTAGTTTCTATTAAATCATTATAAGATGAATGAGGATTTGTAGCATAAAAATTAACTGTATTATATCCAACTATAACACTAACATTAACTGTATCAACAAAACTACCTTCATCTGTAGTACCAGTAATTATACAATTTCCGTTGTTTACTGCAACTAATTTTCCATTTGAATCAACGGTTGCTATATTTTCATCTGATGATGTCCAAATAATTTTATTATTTGTAACATTTTCAGAATTAAATTTATAATTTAATTTATATTCTTTAACCTTACCTTCAGTAGTTAATGTAACTTCTTCTTCAGTAATATTAAATGATTTAACTTTAACATAATTGTTAACATTAATAGTTACTTCTTTCATTAGTTTATTATTAGCATATATTTTTAATGTTGTTTCGCCAGGTTTAATACCTGTTAAATATCCATCTTCACTAATTGTTGCAACACTAGTATCATCAATAATAAATGTTACATGTGGATTACTAGTTGATGGTTTTATTTCATAATTAACTTTAGTATGATTACTATCATCAACATTTATTTTAATAGTATTCTCTGCTACTACTTCTTCACATGCTATTAAGTTATTAACAATTACTTTTATTCTATTAGTAGATTTACCATCTTCACTAGTAAGAACTATATATGTTTCACCATTATTAATTGCATAAATAGTTCCATCTTTTGATACACTTGCTATGTTTTCATTTTCAGAAGTAAAAATAACATTTTTATTACTAGCATCATTTGGTAAAACATTATAGTTTATTTTATATGAGTTAGTTTCATTATCTAAATTAACCTCATCTTGTGAAATGCTAATTTCAGATGTATATTTTACAACAGTAACAGGTATTTCAATATGCATTCCATAGTATTCAGAATAAACATCAATTGTAGCACTCCCTACTCCTTTTGCTTCAACATTACCTCTTGAGTCAACACTGACAACATTTTCATCAGAACTAACAAAATAATATTTATAACTAGATCCAGTAAATGATATATTAATTTTATCTGTTTCATTTAATCCAAGATTTAATGAGTACTTATCACTAAACATAACACCATTAGTACCACTAACACTTACATAATATTCTTTTAGTATAGTTCCATTTCCACTTCTTAAATAAACTGTTGCGTTACCAGCACTAATACCAGTTATTTCTACATTATAACTATAAAGAGTGCCATATGAACTTGACGTCCATGACCATCCTAACGAAGTAGATACAACATTTGAATTAGTTGATGTCAAATAAGCAGATGATAAATAATTAACATAAACTTCATCTGTATATTTTTTTCCAACATTTATATTAACTGAAGAAATATATAGTTTTATTTCTCCATAAACTCCACTTCCATCTTTAGCAGTAGCTCTTACTGTAACAACTCCAGTAATACCTTTAGAAGTTAAAGTCCCATCAGTTGATATAGTAGCATAATTTGTATCATTCACACTCCATACAACAGAATTTTCTTCAACATTTGATGGAATTAATATAGCAGTTAGTTTCACACTACTATTTGTTGATATATTATACTTAGGAGCTATAATAGCTATTTTTTCTAAGCTTCCACTCTTATTTATTGTAACTTTCATACTGTCAAATATTTTTCCACTATCCAAAGCTTTAATTTTTACAGTAACTTCACCTACAGAGACAGGTATAAATACTCCGTTTTCATCTATTGTTGCTTCTCCTGTTCCATTTTCAACTATCCACTCTATTGAATTGTTATCAGCATCATCATTTATAATATTATATTCAAAATAATACTTTTTACCTTTAACAACAAATGATTCACCTTCTATATTTATTCCTTTTACATATATAGGCGTTACTGTTATTTCTTTTTCAGCAAATACTCCACTTTCATCAGTACTTTCTACTCTAACAGTAACAGTTCCTTCTTTAACTCCTGTTAAAATTCCATTTTCATCTATTGTTGCTTCTCCTGTTCCATTAATAACTGACCAATTTACTTTTTTAATAAATGCATTATTTGGAGTAATAGTAGTACTTAGTTGTAACTGTTTTGTTCTTTCAACAGTATCTTCGCCATTTATTGTAATACCCTCTACATAAGTTCTTGATATAGTAACAACTTTTGAAACTGTTATATTACTTCCATCTTGAGTAGTTGCTTTTACTATAACTTGTCCATCAGATATTGCAGTTAATAATCCATTTTCATCTATTGTTGCTTCTCCTGATGCATCACCTTGAAGTTTTTTTACTTCCCAAGTTACATTTTTATTTGCTGCATTTACAGGATAGATATTTACACTATATTGTGCTGTAGTACCTCTTTCAACTTTATCTTTTCCATTTATTTCAACTTTTACAACTTTAAGTGGCTCAGTTTTATCTTCAACGACACTAATTGGTATACTTATAGTTTTATTATTATATTTTGAATATGCATATAATGTTGCATATCCAATCCCCTTAGCATATATTTTTCCATTTTCATCTATATGTGCAACACTACTATCTGAAATGTTATAAATAATATCACTTGATGGTGCATCAGTAGGAGAATAAGTAACATTAAACTTACCTATATCACCAATTTCTAATATTTTTTCAGAATCAGTTGGTTGCAATGAATTAACATGTGCTTCATAAGTATAGCCATATAAACTACTTCCAAGATTAATTTTTATAGTTCCTGTTAATGTTTCACCAGTTTCTGTTGTAACTGTAGCAGTTACTGTTGTTGTTGATACATCATAAGTTGTATAATTCAAAGACGCTACGAAATTATCTTCAGGATATATATGACTCTTGCTGTTACTAGTACTCCATGTAATAGATTTTATCGTTGCGTTAGATGGATACAATTTCGCTCTTATTTTAGTAGTTGGAGTATTATTATAAGAGTATGAAAGAAAGTAACTGTCTGATGTTAAAATAACTTTTGTAGGTTTATTTTCTCCAACAATAGTAATCGTTTTTTGTGCACTTTTTCCATTGCTACTTGTTGCTTTTAAAGTAATTGTTCCTTCGGATATTGCTGTTAATAATCCATTTTCATTTACACTGGCATATTCACTTCCACTTGTAATACTCCATGTAATTGTTTTATCATCTGCATCACTTGGAGTAATTGTTGAAACATAGTATTCTTTATCACCAACATTTAATCTATCACTTCCACTTATACTTACATTAGTGACTAATAATGGTGTAATAGTTATTTCTTTTTCATCATAAACTTCCATTCTATCTTTTGCAGTTGCCCTTACTGTTACTGTTCCATTTTTTATTGCTGTTAGTTCACCACTTGATGAAATTGTAGCTTCTCCTGTTCCATTAGTAACTGTCCAAGATATTCCTTTATTATATGCGTTTGTTGGACTAATTGATGTGGAAAATTGTATTGTCTTAGTTCTTTGTACACTGTTGTTTCCAGCAATAATAATACTCTCAACATATGTTTGTTTTATTGTTATTATTTTACTTCCATAACAGCCACTATCATCAGTTGCTATTGCCCTTACTGTTACAGTACCTGGTTTAGTTGGAGTTAATAATCCACTATCTGAAATAGTTGCACTTCCAGTACCATCTACTACAGACCATAGAATATCTTTATTTGTAGCATCATCAGGATAAACAGTGGCACTCATTTGTAATGTTTCAGTATCAAATATTTCATCAACTTCACTTGCCACTTCTATACTAGAAACAAGTATTGTTTCGCTTGAATTTGTTTCATTAGTTGATTCAACACTATTAATAGATTCACCTTCTAAATCATTTTTAATTGTTTTTTCTTTAGTCTTATCTTCAATAATTGTTTCTTTCTCTAATGAAAAAACATAATTTACATTGAATAAAAATAATACTAATATTAAAAGATATTTAAACACTCTAAATTTTTCGTTCATACAAAAAACCTCCAATTATTAACTATATTATATCATTTATTAGCTAATTAAAAAAGAATTATATTTCCTTTAATAATTCTTTTAGTATTTTAATATTTGTACTATCTTTATCAAGTACTAACCCATCACATATATCAAATAATTCTTTAATATTGCTATTCTCTATATTTCCACCATAATATACCTCTACATCAATTTTATATTTAGATAACATATAATTCTTAATATTAGTAATTATTTCAGATACTTTATTTATGTCTTTGTCTCCAGTACCTACTGCCCAACTAGGAATATATGCAATGCTAAGATATTTATATGTCGATGACTCAATACTCTTTAAATAATAATTAATTTCTTTTTTAATATGACTAAATGGTCTTATTGTTTTTCTTTCTTCACCAACGCATAATATTGTATTACATTTACTACTCAAAGACTTAAATAACTTTTCTTTAGCACTTTCATATGTTTCTTCCATGAATTTTCTTCTTTCATAATGACCTACTAAAGTATAATTAATCCCCATATCTTTTAAAGATTCAAGGTTTATTTCACCAGTAAAAGAGCCTGCCTTATATGTATAAAAGTTTTGAGTTCCAACTTTATAATCACTATCTTTAAATAACGATAAATAATGCACTGGAGGAAATAAAATAAATTCATATGATGGATGCTTAATCTTCTCAAATTCTTTTTTAAAACTTACCATTTCATCATACATTAAATAACTTTTTTGATTTAAAATTATTTTTTTCATATTAACCATTTAATCTTTCTAATGTTTTAAACTTTTTACCTTCAAGATATTCAAGAGTAGATCCTCCACCAGTAGATACATAATACATTTTTATTCCAAAATGTCCTGCAGCTCCAGTCACATCTCCTCCTGCTAAAATAGTAGGAAATTTCTCTTTTTCTAAATATTTCATTATTTCTAAAGTACCATTTTCATACTCTTTTTCTTCATATTTACCAAGTGGTCCATTCCATAACACTAAATTACTATTTTTAAGTTCACTTTTAAATAGTTTTATTGTTTTAGGACCAATATCAAATCCTATATCATCATTACTAAATTTATCAATATCTTTAACGCCATTTTGAGTTATAAAATCAACTGGTAAAATTATCTTATCACTATTTTTTTCTAATAAATCTTTAACGTATTCAATATTCTCTTCACTAACTAGGCTTTTCCCTACATTAAACCCTTTTACTTTTAAGAAAGTAAAACACATAGCTCCTCCAATTAAAACTTTATTAGAGGTTGGAAGAAGATTATTAATTACACCAATCTTATCATCTACTTTAGCTCCTCCTAAAACTAGTGTTTTATTTTCTTTCATAGACTTATCTAACATCTTTGTTTCATCTTCAACAAGGAAGCCAGCATAAGAAGGAATATATTTAGATATTCCATAAGTTGATGCATGACATCTATGAGCACTACCAAAAGCATCAAGAACATAAATATCAGCAAGACTAGCCCAATATTTTGATAAAGCCTCATCACAAGAACTCTCAAGTGTAGTAGGAAAATCTTCAAATCTAGTATTTTCCATTAATAAAATTTCACCATCTAATAAATTGTTTATGGTTGTTTCAAGTAATTCTCCTCTTGTTTCACTTGAAAAATATACAGGGCATTTAACTAAAGAACTCAAATGCTCAGCTACTATTTTAAGTGAATTTTCTTTCTTATCTTCCTCACTCTTAACTCTACCTAAGTGAGACATTAAAATTACTTTAGCTCCATTTTCAACTAAATAATTAACAGTTCTAAGGCTACCAACTATTCTTGTATCATCAATAATATGTCCATCTTTTCTTGGAACATTATAGTCAACCCTAACTAGTACTTTCTTCCCTTTTACATCAGCATCAGTAATTATTTTCATTTATTACACCTAACCTTCATATTTTGTGTATATTTTTTTAGCATCTTCTTCTAGTTTCTCTAATGTAGTATTTACAATCTCTTCGTCAAATTTATCATAATCATCTAAATCAATTTCAGTTTTATGCATCTTTTGTTCGGGAGTAAGACCATTATCAAAATCAGGTCTATTAATATGAACTACTACAATATTAGGTATAGCTTTTCTTAAATCTTCAACTTCTTTTTTAAGTCTAGCATCACTAATAATAACTGCGTCATAAAAGCATGAGAAAACATCTATATCATCAATAACTCTATTAATAAATAAGTCTTCTTTTCCTAACTTCTCACGAATTACACTAGTACCAAGTTGTTGCAATAATTCTCTTGGTTTATCTTCTTCGGTCAAATTCCAACCAGTCATTTCACGAGCATAATATTTAATGTATTTTGATAATTGAGTTATTATTAATTTCTTACCATTTTCTTCATAAGCATTTTTTAAATATGCAGAAAATGTATCTTTACCATGTCTAGCTTTTCCACAGACTAAATATACTCTTGCTTTTGTATCTTTTGTTTCCATATTATTCACCTTCACCCTCACTTGTTTTATTATGCTTTTCAATTGCACTTGGAAGAACCATCCATGCATTTGGAAGTCTTCTTTCACCAGAATATCCATAACCTACTGGATTATTAAGTAAAGATCCACTTTTAGCTGTAAGTGTTTTTCTTGCATATAATGCGCTAGAACCACCACCATCTAAGTTAGCAGCATTGTAGGCTCCATACTTTTGAAATAATTTTACTAAATCAGGCATTGATATACCAATAGATCCAGCTTGTCTACCATCAATAACAACAAATAATACAATTCCATCTTGTCTTTGTGCTATAGCTGTTCTATTAGCAATTCCCCAACCACCATTACCTTTAAATGTAGCAGGTTTACCATTAACTATTAGAAATGGTCCAAACTCAACAGCTCTATCCATACCATCTTTAATTGCTTCTTTTCCACTCTTCTTAGTAAGCATTAGTACATTATTTTTAGTAAATCCAATAAGGCCTCCACCTTTATTAATTTTTTTACCAGTATCATATATTTTACCGTTTAATATTGCTGTTCCAGTTACTGGATTCTTACCTACAGATGTTTTAACACCAGATGCATTCATTGCTACTAAAGCTTTATTTTCTTTTGCCATATCTGACAAATACTTTCCACCCTTACCATAATTAGATGCAAATACTAATTGTATATCAGAAGGATCATATATAACAACCATATATCCTTTCCATTTATCACCTTTAATATTCACAATCTTATAAACATCATTACCCTCATCTTTTTTGAGAATTTGTTCTTCATAAACAGATTCATAACTATCAGCATTAAAATTAGGATTAAAAGTTATCTCAGAAGAATTTGTATCTTCTTCTGGTTCAATTAATTTATTATTATCAAGTATTTCCTTAACTTGATCTTCACTATATAATACATATGCAAAATATCTATGATTCATAGTTGTCATCGCAGTTGTAACAAGCAAATCTCTAAAATAAGATATTGGCCCATATGCTAAAAAGAAACATATCAATGCAATAACATCAATAGTTATTAAAAATATACTTAACTTACTCTTCTTTTTCTTTTTCATCATTTACTCCTAACTCATATGGACTATCCATAGTTCCAGAACCACTCTTTATTTCTAAGTCAGATTTTAAATAAAATGCAGCTCTAACATTATATTTAGAAGAAATTTGATCTGCAAATAAATTTCCACTCTCATTAATAACATTAATTATATTACTTGCTTCAACACCCCTAAGAGTAGTAAACACATTGCTAACATCATTAATATACATGTCTCCAATAGTAAGCATACCCACTTTAGCAGTTGATTTAGAATTTCTAATACTTGAATAATCTAAATCAGCAAGAGTTAAAGTACCATTATACCAATCACTTGATACTACACTATCTTTAACGCTTAAAGAATTTAAGAAAGTAGTATTTAAATACTTCCCTACAATTGTATTATCTTGATATGCACTAATTTTATTAGAAAAAGCAATTAATAAATTATCTTCGCCATCTTTTAATACACTAGTACCTGCTAATTTAACTTTATCTTCACCTATTTCAATTACTTTATATGTATTACCATCAATTTTAACGATACTATTTATATATGTATCTCCTAAAGTATCAACATCATGTTTTTCAATAATATATGGATCATTCTTTTTACCAGTACCACTTACAAGTTCAGTACCAGAATTTATAGTAATAACTGGTCTAATACTAATTGCTCTACTAGATTTTTGATTTAAACTTATTTCTCCATCTTCAGTTACATAATAATTAGCATTCATACTATTTAATGAACCTAAGTTGAAAGAAGTATCATTATTTAAATAACTAGCTTTACCACCAGCAATTTTATAATCATATAATGATAATAATGTTATTTTATATTTATCTGTAGAATTATTACATTCAATTTTAGATAAATCATCAATTACATCTTCACAATATTCAGTTTTATCTAAGACACCTCCAGCATTTACAAGAGTATTCTCATAAATACCGCTATATTTTTCTTCACTACTATTTAACCATTTATTAACATATGATTTTTCATATCCATTAGTAAATCCTGGATATATTAAAGTAACATTGTCTTCACTAACTAACTTAATATTTTCATTTTTATCAATAGAAACTATTCTAAACATCATACCAGAGTACATTAAGTAATTATCACTTACATTTCCCTTATATGTATATACTTTTGTTTCTTCATCAAACACAAGTCCTTTAGTTTCATCAAGCATACTCTGATGCTTTTTAATTTCATCTACTAATATAGTTGTATCTTCTTTCTTATGTCCATTTTCTAATTTATAATACTTTATTAATCTTGCAGTATAAAAAACCACAATAATAAGTAACACTAAAATATTTAGTGCTACTAAAACAGGTGTTATTTTAAGAACTTTTCTTGTGGCCATATATTATACTCCTAATCTCCAAAATCATTTTGATATGCTATTAAACTAGCATTAACTACTCCATCCATTGAACTAAATCCATCAACAATACTTGTATCAATACTTCCTCTGCTATTTTCCCTTAAGTCAACTTCTAAAGAAAGTTCAATTTGACTACCAAATATTGATTTACTTCTAATTTTAAATTTCTTAAGAGTTTTTAATTTTCTAACAACATCATTATGTGCAGAAGCATCATACTTTAATACAAGCAAATATCTATTAGCTACTTTAAATCCCATTAAATATGTTACAAAATATAAAATACCAATTCCCAAAGAAGCAATTAAAGCTATTAAATATAATCCAGCTCCTGCCATGATACCTGCAGATATACCCCAAAACATAAATCCTGTATCAACAGGTTCTTTAACTGCTGTTCTAAATCTTACGATAGATAAAGCACCAACCATACCTAAAGAAAGACTGATATTAGAACTAATTGTTCTAATTATCATCGCAGTAACCATAGAAAGCATTAATATACATAATGCAAATGCTTTAGAGTAAACAACTCCAGTATATGTCTTTCTATAAACATAAATAATAAATATTCCAACTAAGAATGCTACTAATAATGAAAGTAACATACTTCCTACAGAAACAGTTCCTGTAAAATTATCCAAAACTGATTTTTTAATTGTATCAACTATACTCATAATTCACTCCTTATTTAATACTTCTGCATATTGCAAATTTACTAACTGCTTCCCTACACGAAGGAATATCAGCTAATATTGATGCAATATGTAAAGGTAATACTTCATTAAATTTTACTTCTAACACCTGTTTACCAGGTTCATCAACTCTATATGTAGGCATCTTATTATCAAACAAATCATAATTATAAAGCCCACTTTCAATATTAGAATCAAATGTAATTCTAACATCACTTATCGGATAAATAAATGCAGTTCTATGATAACCTACTATTATTGAAGGTATTAGTCCAAGTACTTTAGTATCTGTTAAAAATTCAAGTAACAAACCTTCAGCATCATCAATATCATTTATTTTACCATTTAATATTTTACTATATATATCTTTTGAAATCAACATTTGTTCCTTAGCAGTCATATTATTATGTTTCATTTTTTTCTCAAGTCTTATGAAACTATCATCATTATTATATATTCTAATTCTATATTTTTTCCTATATAATATTCCATCCATTTTTTCATAATATGAATTAGAATTCAAATCATCAAAATATAAGCTTTTAATTAAATATGATCCATCTTCATAATAAGCATTATTATCTTTATCTAATATTAATGATAGTTTTTGTTTTAATACCTCAGCCGCAGAATTAGATATTTTAAACTTTAATTCATGTCTATATTTATACTTTTTCATTTCACATCACCAAAATACTTCTTAACATCACTACTAGATAAATTAAAATATGACTTAGCTTCCTTAATGATAGATGTAGTTCTTGATTTAGAAAATGATTTCAAATCCTTAACATGATTTTCCCATTCACTATAAGAACAAACATTCCATCTACTTAAATTTCTCTTTATTTCATCTTTTCCTATTTCAGCTATTACATCATCTATTTTTTTACTAATATTTTTAGTAGACCATGTATTATTAAGATTATAAGATAATCTTTCTAAAAAAGTTTTCTTAAATTCACTACTCTTCATTAAATTTCTAAGCAATGCTGTACTAAAATTACCATATCCAATACCAGATGTTTTTGTGTAATAATTAAACGAATTTCCTTCTCTTCCATAATCTACATAAAATCCACTATCCAAATCATAGAAAACAAACTTCCATTTACCATTGTCAACATTAGGATTTCTAAAATATCTAGTATTTACAATATCATAATTGTTCGTCCATATCTCAGCTATCCAAAAATCACATAAATTTTCAATATCTATTTGTTCCTTAATCTTAGCATAATTATTCTTATTAGCAAGTGAATTATTATTGATAAAACTCATCATAGAATTATATGCTTTACTACTACCACTTTTAACTTCTCCATCAATTCTTAAAATATCAGTATCTTTTTCTGTTGTTTTAACATTATAATGATTAGCAACAAAATTTTCATCAACTTTTTCACGGATAAAATATAATCCCCAATATTTACCATTAATATAAACAACAACTGGTTTATATGCTTGAACATCTACCTTAGTAAAATCATGCATTAAAGACGTTGCAACTATATCTCTTATTATAACTCTCTTAGAATATTGAAATTCATCTTGAGAACCAGTTCTAAGTACAATTGATTCAAATACTGAACTATCAACAGTATCAAATAATTTATAATTTAAATGCGCATCTCCATATTTCTTTTTAAATTTAATTTCATAGCTTTTCTTTCTATAGCTTCTAGTAGATCCACCAAATAGTTTAAGTCCACCATTTATATTAAAACCACTGCCATCTTTTTCAATTAAAGTAACATTTACTGGCTCTATTACACTACTGTTTAAAGCAGTATGAACATTTACATTGTATAAATCACTACTATTAATAGCAAGGCTTAGTATTGGCAATTTATGGTTTTCATTCATAATATATGAATAAGTCTCAGTGTCACTTTTAAGTTTTCCACTCTCTTTACTCATTATTCTTAAAACAGTAGTCTTCTTAATAGTAAGAGGACTACTGTATATATTAGATGAAGTTGTTGGTTTACTACCATCAGTAGTATAGTATATATTTCCGTATCCGCTCAAGGATACTTCTATACTTTTTTTATCATTATATGCTCCACTTTTAACTGAAGCACTTGGTAAATACGACACAGCCTCTGTTCCACTACCATTTTTCTCTTTAGGAGTTGGTTTGCTGAAATAATAAATTCCGTATGAGTCCCCTCTTCCCATTGAGTAACCAGTAGGTATATTTGCCATTAACATTGAATCAACAATTGTTTTAGATTTAACTAAATAAATGCCTTCAGTATCAGATAATTTAAAATTAGTATGTTTATACTTACTATTAGATAGTTTTTCATCACCTGAAGCCATTACCACATAGTATTCTCCCTTTCCAAGTTCAACATCTGGAAGAGTATACATACATATAGTATTTGTATTAGTAGTTAAACAATAATCACTAAGTTTTATCGTACTACCACTATTATTATATAGTTCTATCCAATCATAATAATTACCACCATTTTGTGCTAAATGTGAATAATTAGAATTCATAACTTCATTAATCATTAAATCTTTAGGATTAGATAAATACTTCTTTTGGAAACTTTTAATTCCATCCACAGTATTATCATATCCAGGAGAAATAGAATTATTCTCTAATAATTTGTCTCCTTGTTTAATTAATGCAATTCCATTACCAAGATTTTCATATTTGATTCTATCTATTACTTTTCCTTCTTTATTACTTAAAACTACATCACCATTTTTACTCTTTAGTTTAAACGAAGTACTAAGTTCTCCTTCTTTACTACTAACACCACTTGTATATACTACAATAACGTCTCCGCTACCTAATGTAGTATTAGGAAATTGCCATTTAAAACTAACACTTTCATCATTTGATAAACTATATCCATCAAGATTAACACTCTTATCACTTATATTCTTAATTTCAATATAACCACTATATTCACCAGATTGATTTTTAAAGTTTCCTTTATTGCTTGCAAGTATTTCATTTATTTGTAAATTTCCCTTTTCTTCACTCTTTAATGAATCTAAAAACGCATTATAACCACTTATATTATTTGAGAATCCCGGTGTAGGTTTTTCCATAATTACCCATGAACCATTTTCATCTCTAGCCATAACATTATTACTAGATAGTTCAACAGTTTCAATTGCATCAACTGCTTTACCATTAGGTTTAAGTAGTGCTACTACTTCTCCTCCACCACTTTTTAATTTAAAATTAGCATGAACACCACCTTTAGATGTTCCACTTAAATACACAACTAAATATGATTTAGCTTTAATAGTTATATCACCAAATACGAATTTAGCTTTAGTGTCTTCATCACTAAGACCATATCCATTTAAATTAATATCTTTATCATTTCCATTATATATTTCTAAATAATCATAGAGTTTACCATCTTCATCAGCTATAACACCCTTATTAGATGTCATTATTTCATTTAATACAAGTTTATTTATATTTATATCTTTGTCATTTAAATCTTTCTTTTCATAAGTATTACTACTTCTGTCAATCAAAAAACTTAGTAATGATAACACTACTAATACTAATGCAGATACTATAAAAAACATACTATTATTTTTAAACTTCTTTATATTAAACTTCATATCTACTAACTCCTATATTATTATACTATATATATAATTTTTATTCCACCAAAATTTGGAAATTTACAAAATAAAAAGATAGCAATCTATCTTTTAGTATTCTAAATTATTCTTTTTTAGTTCAATGGCTGGACGTATACCTACAGTATTGCTATTAGTTGGAACATCAATAGAAGATACGCGACGAACAAATCCATTTGTCCCATATACATAATATACACTAGATGACCAATTTTCAAGCCAAAATCCTGATGCCTTTTCACTATTAGCAAATGATGTGTTTTCCATAAAAAAGATGCATTTATCTAAATCTCCATTAGTAGTAATATTGCCATTATTACACCCGCTTCTAAATTCTTGGTAAGTCAAAAATCTTGCAGCCCTATTATTATATACAAAAATTGGTAAATTATATATACCACTATCGTGATCAATTATTGTGCCACCTGATATGGTTTTAATTTGTCTTTCAAAATTATTTTTTAAATATTTATTATTCCATTGACTAGTTGTTGGTAATTGTAAGTATCCAACATTTGGACCATCACAAAAAATATCTCCATACGCATATTTTGTTATATTATCCTCTATTCCATTTGCTACATTAGCATAATATATCAATACAACAGTATCACTAGAATTATCTCCATCCTTTGGAGAAACATAATAAAATCTCTCTGTTTCAGGATTATATATACCATCGCTGTTTACATCACAATCAAACGCATCACCAGGATTAAGTACTCCATTAGTTCCTATACTACCATAAGTAATTGTAGTTGTCGCTTTAGAACCATTGCTAGTATATCCAGCAGCTTTACAATAACCATTATATCTTCCACTAGAATAAAATCCACTAGTACAAATTTCACTATGCAGAGTTTTTGCTCTTTTACAAACAATTTTTTCTTTACCAATTGAGGTTGCACCAGAAGATGATATTTTTATTTTTTCGTCCTCATTTAAGTTTGATATATTTTTTATATTATCAATATCATTTATAGTCATTTCACCATCATATGAAAATTGATATGAATTATCATGAGCATAGTATTTGACAATTTTTCCACTACTATTAACCTCAATATAATACTCAAGATCATCTCTAACTTGCATATCTAGTTCATTTGTACATCCACTACACTTTGAATATATCTTTGCTCCTGAACTATTAAATGAATCTTTTACATATTTTTCTTCTGCTCCTCTATATATTTTTTTAAGTTCAGTAATAAATGTACTTTCTTTTGCACTATTAAACATCCCCATTATATTTGGAAGTGCTATTATTACAAGTATTGCTAGTATCGCTATTACTGCTAGTAGTTCTACTAATGTAAATCCTTTTTTATTTTTCATATATTTCTCCTCTTGAATTATTATTTTTTAATAGAATCTTTATAGACCGAATCTACTTGATATGTGTAGCGTGAACAATTAGCTTCCTCTATATTACATTTGCTTATTCCAGTAACATAATAATTCATTTTTGATAAATTTCTTTTTAATGTATTAATTTGGTTAATAACATATTCATCAGTTATCCATGGACCACTATAAATCTTATTAGCAGATGCAGCATTTTCATATGTATATGATAGACTATAACTTAATCCTTCTGATTTTTCAATATATACATTTTCTTTTAAGTATTCACCTATTATTTTAACTACACTAGTTTCACTATTGTAATCATTCATATCATTTATATTTATTCTAGATAATTTTTTATCATTGTAAGTTATTTCTGTTAATAATTTATTTTTAGTTGAATCTTCATAAACTCTTATAAAAGAATTTTCTTGTAAATTACCATATGGAACAATTATTGCTAAATATTTGTATCTGTCACTGTACTGTTGAAACCAACCAGTATCTTGATTCTGATAAACATAACCATCATTAACTAAATTAAAACATATTTCCTTAACATCAAGTTCGTCAGAAAAACTACCTCGAGTTGTTACTAATTTGTTTTTACATGATGGCTCTTTTCCAAAATAAAATCCTTCATCACTAATATTTATAATATTAGATTTGTCTAAATTTCCCAATACTTCTGCATCATTAATATCATTTATAGTCATTTCACCTTCGTATATAAATTGATATGAATTATCTCTTAAATAATACTTTTCAACTTTTCCACTACTATTTATTTCAATATAATAATCTAAGTCATCCCTTACATCCATATCAAGTTCATTATTGCATCCTTCTTTACATTTTGAATAAACTTTAGATCCAGATGAATTAAATGAATCCTTAACATAATTCTCACTAGCACCTCTAAATATTCTTTTTGCTTCAGTTATAAATGAACTCTTCTTAGCATTATTAAACATTCCCATTATATTTGGTAGCGCTAAAATTACAAGTATTGCTAGTATTGCTATTACTGCTAGTAATTCTACAAGAGTAAAACCTTTTTTATTTTTCATACTATCACCTATCATAATAATAGCATATAAAAAAAGAAAAATGAATAATTTTTCTTTTTTTAATAAAGTACAATCAATCTTGTGTAAAATATCCAGGATTAGAAGTACCTTCATCAATCCTAGCATATGTTTTATCAGTTTTAGAACTACTATATCTAGTTCCAGATCCACCAACTAATTTTGTATCTCCATAAAACATTAATGTTGAATTAGATGAAGATAAACTAGAAATATTAAATGTATCATTAACATATATCGTTTTTAAATTACTACAATCATTAAACATACTCTTTGTATATTGAACTTTAGATGTATTAAAACTACTTAAGTTAAGAGAAGTTAATGCTTTGCAATTTTCAAATACATTATTCATGTATATAACATTTGATGTATTAAAATTTCCAAAACTTATACTTGCTAATTGAGTACAATCACTAAACATATCGTTTATATTTGTTACTAATGGATTAGTGAAACTATTTAGATTTAATGATGTTAATTTAATACATTT
This sequence comes from uncultured Mycoplasmatota bacterium, assembly GCA_946414095.1. Taxonomy (GTDB): domain Bacteria; phylum Bacillota_I; class Bacilli_A; order RF39; family UBA660; genus CAG-1000. Next base: position 23,108 of record CAMKNB010000003.1, on the reverse strand, counting down.
ACTAAACATGAAAGACATGTCAGTTACTTTAGATGTATCAAAACTACTTAAATCTAAACTTGTTAAATTAGCACAATCATAAAACATATAATTCATATCAGTAACTCTACTTGTGCTAAAATGACTTACATCTAAACTTGTAACCCTATAGCAGTCAGCAAACATTCTATGCATGTCTGTAACTCTATTAGTATCAAATCCACTTACATTTATACTTGTTAATTTTGAACAACTTCTAAACATATCACTCATATTAATTACTTTGCTTGTATTAAAATGACTTACATCTAAACTTGTTAAACTAGAGCAATTATAAAACATAGCAGACATATCAGTTACATTTGATGTATTAAAACTACTTATATTTAAACTTGTTAGATTACTACAACCACTAAACATTTGTTTCATATTTGTTGCAGCACTTGTGTCGAAATGACTTAAGTTTAAACTTGTTAATCCTTTACAGTTATAAAACATACCCATAAAGTTAGTTACCTTAGATGTATTAAAACTGCTTATATTTAGATTTGCTAGTGTAAAGTTTCGAAACATATATGTCATATTAGTTACATTTGATGTATCAAAATTACTTAAATCTAAACTTGTTAAGCTAGAACATCCTGAAAACAAATATCCCATGTTAGTTATATGCCTTGTATCAAAATGACTTACATCAATACTAGTAAGTTTAGAACAATCATAAAACATCATATATAGTGTATTAGTTTTGGAGATATTTAAATTTTCCATTCCTTCAATATTTGTCAAGTTAGTTAAACCATAAAATAAATATTGACCACTAGAAATATATACTTGTCCATTAGATCCAATAGTAAGTTCATATAGCCCATTGCTATCAATATCAGTTGCCCATCCAAGAACAGAACCATTAGATCCTTTACTAAGGTCAAAGCAATCTACTCCATTAGCAGTATGGCCACTAATTGATGTGACAAAAGTAATTTTTTCAATTTTATTCTTTTGTATATTAGTTCCTAAGAAATTACCTGAACTTGATGAAGAGCTAGCCATTAAATAATAATCACTGCTTGCTGGTTCCGGATAAATAGTTTCAACACCATCATTGATTATTAATAGTTGTGGGCCTTGTAAATCGGCTATTGAAACTGCGTCTTTAATATCGTTTATAGTCATTTCACCTTCATATTTAAATTGATATGAATTATCTTTTGCATAATACTTAACAACTTTTCCACTATTATTAATTTCAATATAATATTCTAAATCATCCCTAACATCCATATCTAACATAGATGTACATCCACTTTTACATTTAGAATAAACTTTTGATCCTGAAGTATTAAAAGAATCTTTAACATATTCTTGTTCTGCTCCTCGATATATTCTTTTAATTTCAGTTAAAAATGAACTCTTCTTAGCATTATTAAACATTCCCATTATATTTGGTAGCGCTAAAATTACAAGTATTGCTAGTATTGCTATTACTGCTAGTAATTCAACAAGAGTAAATCCCTTTTTATTTTTCATACTATCACCTATTATAATTTTAATATATAAAAAAAGAGATTACAATCTCTTTTACATAAATAATTTCATTGTTCTTATCATTTGAGCAGTATAACCAACTTCATTATCATACCAAGCTACTACTTTAAGAAGTTGTTTTCCATCACTTTCAACAACATTAGTTAGAAGTCCATCTACTGTTGCTCCACACTCTTCTCCAATAATATCACTACTTACAATTGGATCTTCTGTATATTTTAATGTTTTACTTTGAGATGATTTAAACATATTATTAATATTTTCTTTAGTAACTGGTTTTTCAAGTTCTAAAGTAATATCAACTACACTTCCATCTCCAACTGGTACTCTAAATGCAACTCCATCCATTTTGCCTTTTAAATGTGGTATTACTTTTCCAATTTGAGAAGCAGCTCCTGTAGAAGTTGGAACAATATTTAATGAAGCAGCTCTACCACGTCTTGATGAAATTCCTTTTTTATGTGGAATATCTAATGTTTCTTGATCATTAGTCATAGCGTGAACTGTAGTCATAAATCCCTTAACTACTTTGTATTTATCATCTATTAATTTAACAACTGGAGCAAGACAATTAGTAGTACAACTTGCTGCACTAATAACTTTATCATTTTTATTTAATTCTTCATGATTTACTCCATATACAATAGTCTTAACTTCATCTTTAGCAGGAGCACTAATTATTACATGTTTTGCCCCAGCATCTAAATGTGCCTGACATTTTTCAGCAGAAGTAAACACTCCAGTACATTCAAGTACAACATCTACCCCTAGTTCCTTCCATGGCAAATTAGTTGGATCCATTTCCTTAAATACTTTTATTTTCTTATCCTTAACAATTAATCCTTCTTCATCATAATTTACTCTATAATTAACTGTTCTATGAACTGAATCATATTTATAAAGATATGCAAGTTGTTCTGCATCAGTTAAATCGTTGATTGCTACAACTTCAATATCTTTATCATCTTGTAATAATCTAAGTGCTGTTCTACCTATTCTTCCAAAACCATTAATTGCTACTTTTAACATATTATCTCCTCCTATTCAAAGTAACTATTACCAATAAATTCCCTTAACACACTCTTTGTTGGAACATTTTCACTTGGTATATTTAAAAATCCTCTTAAGAATTTTAATATTCTAATTGCTTCTTCATAATTTTCACTTTCTCTACTTACTGAATAAAGTAAAGGTTCAGCATAAGTTCTTAAAACTCCAATCTCATAACTAAGTGCTGTATTTAATATTACATCTGCTTCCCTTTGATATGGATAAACATAATTTTTTTCACTATTTCTCATACCCATCCAATTTGTAAGAGTTTGATCAGCTGAATATCCTCTATGCATATAATCTCTAACCATACGACGTAAAAGTCTTAAATCAGTTGTTGATATATGATTATGTCTATCAAGAGCAAGAGGAGTAAATGGACTTATATATATTCTAAGTTTATTTTTTTTATCAATAACTCCATTTAGTTTTTCATTAATTGCATGTAATCCTTCAACAACTAATATTTGATTTTTACCTAGTGATGTAGGCTTTCTTTTAAACTCTTTTTCACCAGTAATAAAATTAAAAGTCGGAATAATCACTTCTTCACCATCTAATAATTTCTTTAGATGAGAATTAAATAATTTAATATCTATTGCATCAACTATTTCAAATTCATAAGTTCCATCTGGCTTCTTAGGACTATCTACTCTATTCAAGAAATAATCATCTGTAGATAATACAAGAGTATCAAGACCCATTGATTTTAAATACAAAGCTAACTTCTTAGAAGTAGTAGTTTTACCACTAGAAGAAGGCCCTGATATAAATATTGAACGTATACGTCTATCATTAGCAACTTTAGCTGCTACACTTTCTAAGTTTTGATCATATATAATTTCATTAGTTTGAATAAAATCAGATATTTTACCATCAACAATTATTTTGTTTAACTCACCTGCATATTTAATACCCATCGCAGATAATCTTTTCTCATAACTCTTAAATGCTTCTAAAACTTGAGGAGCAGGATTATATTTAGGCACAACATTATTTATTGGATAGCTAAGTACAATTCCATTTGGTGCTATGAAAGTTAAATCAAATCTATTTAATACTTTAGTTGACGGAGGCATTATATAATAGAAATAATTATATTCATCTCCTAGTTCATACATAGTGACAGAATCATTAGTCATATATGCATAGTTTAATGCTTTTTCAGTTTCACCTAATTCAGTAACATAATCATACGCATCATCCCTAGAAACATTAACGCTCTTAAAATCTAAATTTCTAGAACATATTTCCTTCATCTTCTTTTTAATTATTGGTACTACACTATCATCAAATTTTTTTCTAGTTACAATTTCAGTATATAAACCTTTATCTAATGAGTGCTTAATGTTTACAACTACTTTATCCCCAAATACTTCTTTAACCGCCAAAATATACATATATTTTAAACCATTTATGTATATTTTTTGACCAATTCTATCTCCAACAGCAATAAAATTTACAAAACCATCCTCAGTAATTTCATAATCACTTGATACTGCTTGGCCATTAATTCTAAGTGCCATTAAATTATCATCATTTAGTTCTTTTAATACCTCTCTAACAGTAGTTCCATAATAAACATTCATTTCGCTACCATCTTCAAATATTAACTTAATATCTTTTTTCACTTGCGTCACCTTCTTATTGTATTAATATCATATCAAAAATATTAAATTTTGTGAATATCAAAGAATTAAAAAAGAGAATTTCTTCTCTTTTATTTCTATACCATTTAATTTATTACTATTTTTTATAAACAAATTATCAACAAAATATTTTTATATTTCACTTACTTTTTAGAATTTTCAACAATTTCTTTAATTTTTCTAAATCTATGATTTATTCCACTTTTCGTAATTGGCCTTTCAGTTTCACTACTTATAATTTCAGCAAGTTCTCTTATAGAACTCTCTGGATATTTTTCTTTATAAATACAAATATCTTTAATTTTTTCATCAAGCAAATCAAAGTCTCTAATTTTCTTAAGTTCACTGATTAATTCTAACTGTTCACGAGATGAAGCCATCATTTTGTCAACATTAGCTTGCTCACAATTATTAAGTCTATTTGTCATATTTTTATGGTCTCTATATATTCTAATATCTTCATAATAAAATAAAGATGTATTAGCATTTAATAGTTTTATAAAATCACTAATCTTCTCTGCTTCTTTTATATAAACCATATAATTTTTATCACGTTTAATTACTTTACTGTTAAAATACATTTCATTTAATAAATCATTAACATAATTAGCACTTTCTAAATTAGAAATAACAAACTCAGCATGATATCTACTAGTCTTAGGATCATTTATACTACCACACATCATAAAAACACCACGCAAATATGCCTGTTTATCTTTTTGCTCATCAACTAGATAACTAGATGGTTTATATATTCTTACACCATCTTTAGTTATAGATAAGTCTTCAAGAATTAAATCAACTTTTTCATGAACACTCATCAATACTAGTTTATTTTTTCTTAAAGTATTTATTCCACTTGTATCCATTTCAATATCAACATGATATATTTCTTTTATTAACTTATATATTCTTCTTGCTACACTTACATTTTCTGTATATATTTCAAACTTATCATTATAAATTTTAACACCAATGTTAAGTATAGCAGATAATTCTGACATCTTTTCAGAATCACCATATTCAATATTACTAATTTCATTTTTAATATTTGATGTAAATGACATAAAATCACCATAATAATTATACCAAATAAAAACCATATTTAATATGGTATTTATTCAAATCTATTAGTAAATTTATGACCTTTTGAAGGAAAATTTACATAATTTCTTGGATTAACATAATCACTACCCTTCATTATTCCAAAGTGTAAGTGAGGACCTGTAGTACAATAATCATAGCTTTCTCCTCCTCCAGATTTTCCTATTATAGTAGATAATGTTACATAATCTTGTACTTTAACATTAATAGAATGTAAATGCATATAAACTGATGTATACTCTTTACCTTTTATTCTATGCTTAACATAGACCATATTTCCACCACAACTAGAATTTGCTTTTCTAGGATTTTTTACCTTGACAATTTTACTAACTATTCCAGCTGCAGAAGCGTATACCGGAGTATTCATAGAAACAGCAATATCTACACCATTATGCATTCTATAATAATGAAGAGTTGGATGATATCTAAGACCATACTCACTTGATATAAAACCACTAACTACTGGCCTTGAAAAACCATCTGCATAAGGAACGTCAACGCAATCAACTATTGGGGTTGTTTCTTTACAACCTTTTTGCTTATATATTTTTTTATAAGCTTCATATTCTTTTTTACTAGCTTCATAATCAGCTTTAGCATCCTTATGATCATCAACTAAATCTTCCATTGAAAGATTATATTTTTTTAATGTTTCATTTAATTCAACAATAGTATTTTCAGAATCATCTATTTCTTTATTTAGTCTTTCTTGCTCTTCTTTATTTTCTTCAATTAAATTATACATTTCATCAATAAGTTCATCATTATATCTAGTTAATTCTTCAACAACTGCATTTCTATAAATAAAATCAGTAAATGATTTAGCTTTAAATACGTACTCTAAATAAATGTTTTCACCTTTAGATATTTGTAAAAAACTTAATAATCCATCTATCTCTTTTTGTTTGCTTATTATTTCACTTTCTAATTCTTCTACTTTTTCTTTAGAGTTTTTAATATTTAATTCGGCTGCATCTATTTTATCAGCAATTGAGGATAAATTACCTTCAATTTTTTTTATATTATTCTTAACTTTATTTTGTTTAGATACAACAGAATTTAATGTTGATTTATCTTTTTCTAATTTATCTTTTAAATCTTTTAGTGACGTATTATTTGACACAGCAAAAATATTACTCATAAATATAAAAGCAATAAATATCGTAAATAATATCTTTAACCATTTTTTCGTCATATAATACCCCCAACTACCATCTACTTGAAAAACTTCTTCCTCTAGATGGAAATGTTATCATACCTCTTGGATTAATTGTTGAACTACCAGTAGAGCCTGGAAGAATCATAAAGTGTAAGTGAGCTCCTGTTGAACAAGTATCCCATCCACCATTTCTTCTTAAAGTATAGCCTCCACCTCCACTAGTTCCAATCTTAGTAGTAACAAGTACATCTTGTCCCATCTTAACATTTATAGTTGCAAGATGCATATATCTAGTTCTATATATCTTACCTTTAATATTGTGCCTTATTGTTACAATATTACCACCACAAGAACTCTTTTTAGTAATTCCAACAACTGTACCAGAAGCAGCAGCATAAACAGGTGTTCCAAGAGCAACAGCAATATCTATTCCAGAATGTAGTTCCTTACCATGGATTGGACAAGTTCTATATCCCCACTCACTTGAAATAGTTCCTTTAGCCATTGGTCTTACAAATCCATTTGAACTTGCTACTGTTAAACACTCATCAATATCTACTGTTTCTTTACATCCATTTTGCTTATATACTTTTTCATAATATGCTAATGTTTTCTTTCTATCAGCAATAGTATCATCTATATTTGTATGAGCAGTTTCTAAATCCTTTAAACTAACATTATAAGTAGTAAGTTTCTTTTCTAAATCACTTATAGATTTTTCATTCTTAGAAATCTTATTTTGAAGTTCAACTTTAAGCTTTTTGTTTTCTTCAATCATATTGTACATTTCATCAATTACTTCATCATTATATTTAGTTAATTCTTCAACAACTGCACTTCTATATATAAAATCTGTATATGATTTAGCTTGAAAAATATATTCTAAATAAACATTATCTGCTTTAGCTTTTTGCATAAAAGCAAGTAAATTATCTATTTCTTTTTGCTTTGCATCAATATCATCATTTAATTCATCTATCTTTTTTAATGTTTCATCTATTTCATTTTCATATTTTTCAATTTGACTTTCTAAATCACTTATATCCCCTTTAGCATTCTTTATGTTACTTTGAACATTTTTTTGTCTTTGTATTAATGATGATCTATTAGCTTCATCTCTAGCAAGTTCTTCTTTAACTTGCTTTAAAGATTTAGCAGAAACATTACTAATAAATATGAAAGTACATAAAACAACAATAAAAATTTTACATAACTTTCTCATCATACTTTCAAATATTTCCTTACTGCTCTATAACTACCAAATGCACCTACAATTACACCAATAGCAAGTAATGATAGAGCTAATACTAACATTATTTCAGCAGGTGGTACTAATTTAATAATTGCAGTAAAAATTTGCCCACCTAATCTTTCATATAAATATTTATATCCAAAACAACATCCAATTATAGGTACAATAGATCCTAAAAATCCTAATATAATTCCTTCAAAGAAGAAAGGTTGTCTAATAAATGCATTAGATGCTCCTACTAATCTTCTGATTTCTATTTCCCTACTTCTTGATTGAATTGTTATTTTAATAGTATTAGCAATTAAGAATACAGTTACAAGTACTAAAGCAATAACAATTCCATACATGATTTTCTTAACTAAATCAAATATTTTAATAAGTTCTTCAACAGAACCTTCCCCATATTTAACACGTTGTACATTCTCTATTTTCTCTATTTCATCAGCAGTCTTTCCTATTTCATTAATATCAACAACTTTAACTAAATAACTATCTTGTAAAGGATTAGTTTCATCAGTATATTGCTCTAAAATAGTATTAAATATTTCTGATTCTTCTTGCATAGATTCTTTAACATCATTTTTAGATTCAAATTTAACTTCTTTAATATTTTCTAGACCTTTTATTCTACTTTCAACTGTCTTTATATCTTCATCACTTATTTTTCTATTTAAGAATACTACAATAGTCATATCCTGTTCTATCTCACGAGTAAAATTATTAACATTATAAGAAAGTAAAATACTAAATCCTACCAATACAAGAGTAATAGCTATACAAAAAATACTAGCTAAAGAAAGTGAAAAATTTCTAAATACACCTTTAAAGGATTCAGATAAACTACTTCTTAATATTCTAAATGCCTTCATCTCTATACTTTCCTTTCATCACATCTCTTGTAACTAAACCTTTTTCTATTTGAACTACTCTTTTCTTCATTCTATTAACTATTTTTTCATCATGAGTAGCCATTATAATAGTAGTTCCTAGTTCTTTATTAATTTTATCAATAACTTCCATAATTTCCATAGATGTTTTAGGATCTAAGTTACCAGTTGGTTCATCACAAATAAGTACTTTAGGATTATTAACTATTGCTCTAGCAATAGAAACTCTTTGTTGCTCTCCGCCAGATAACTCACTTGGATAACTTCTAAGTTTATCTTTAAGACCAACTTGCTCAATTGCTTTAAGAGTTCTTTTTCTAACTTCATCTCTTCTTAGACCATATACTTCAAGAGCAAAAGCAACGTTTTCATATACAGTCATTTTAGGAAGCAATTTATAATCTTGAAAAACAATTCCAAGCTTACGTCTTAATTTATAAACTCTTCCATTTCTTAATTTAGACATATTTATACCACCAACAAATACATCTCCTCTTGTTGGTTTTTCTTGTCTATATAATAATTTAATTAATGTAGATTTACCGCTTCCACTATCTCCAATTACAAATACAAATTCACCCTTAGAAATAGATAAGTTAACATCACATAAAGCAGTAACACCATTATTATATCTTTTGTATACATTTTTAAGTTCTATTAACTGCATAATTCCTCCTAATAATCTATTATACACTATAATTATTCATCTTCAAATGCTAATTTTTTCCTTTCAGTACCTCCAAGAACCTCATAACAATCACTAACGACTATAAAAGCATCATTGTCAATTTCTTTAATTGCACTCTTAAGTAATGAATATCTTTCAGTTGGTACTACACACATAAGCATTTTTTTCTTTTTATGACTATATGCTCCATGAGTATCAAACTCAGTAACACCACTTTCAATTATAGTTAATATAAACTCTTTAACTTCTTCTTCCTTATCAGTATGTATAAAGAACATCTTAGAATCACTAATACCAATTAATATTTTATCCACTAGATAAGTAGAAATAAATGTGATTATTAATGAATACATTACTGAAGTATATCCAAAAGCAATACCACCTGATAATATAATTATAAATGATATATTTCTAAGTAAATTACCAAGAGGCATCTTTTTATAATGCTGAATTATTAAAGCTATTATACTAGTTCCACCAGTATTAAATCCAGCTTTATATACTAATGCTTCACCAAAGCCTCCAACAACACCAGCTGCAAGAACATACAATAATATATCATCAAAATAGAAATTAATTGTTGCTGCAAAATCTTCTGTTAAATATATAAATATTGTAGAAGTTGTTGCTCCAATTATACTCATCAATGACTTTTTAAAGCCCAAAGTAAATAAACTAGCTATAATTAATATAAAGTTTCCAATTAGAATGACTGTACTTGGTTCTATACTAAAAAAGTGATTTAATACTATACCAAATCCTCCAAGACCTCCACCTACAAAATTATTAGGTACTGAAAACAAATTATATGAAATAGATGATATTAAACAACCAACTACAAATAAAGCTGATTTTTTCATAGCTTCTTTTTTAATAACTACTTTTTCTAACTTTTCACTATTAAACTTTTTTAATTTTTTAAACAACCTCATAATATTCTTCTCCATTATAAATTATAACAAAAAAATATGGTTTTTACCACCATATATTTTTATAATGTAAACTACATTCTTAAATAACTTTCTAAGAATTCTTTTATATCACCATCGAGAACTTTTTCAACATTACTAGTTTCGTAATTACTTCTTGAATCTTTAACTAAAGTATATGGACACATAACATAACTACGAATTGCACTTCCAAAATTAACATCCATTACATCACCTTTTAGTTCTTTAACTTTATTATTAAAAGCATTTTGATTCATAATGAATAGTTTATTCTTTAACATATTTAATGCACGTTCTTTATTTTTAATTTGACTTCTTTCAATCTGACAAGATGTAACTATTCCAGTAGGTAAATGAGTAATTCTAACTGCAGAATCAGTTGTATTTACTCCTTGACCACCTGCTCCACTAGAACGATATACATCTATCTTTAAATCACTCTCTTTGATTTCAACATCTAAATTCTTATCAATTTCAGGTGTAACAAGTACTGAAGCAAAAGAAGTATGTCTTCTAGAATTGCTATCAAACGGACTAATTCTAACAAGTCTATGTACTCCAGTTTCACCTTTTAAATATCCAAATGGATAATAACCAAACACACGAAGCACTACACCCTTAATACCAACTTCTTCACCATCATTTTTACTAATTATCTCATACTTATAATCATTTTTTTCAAAAAATCTTGTATACATTCTAAGTAACATATTTGCCCAATCATTGCTTTCAGTACCACCTGCTCCAGAATGTATCTCAACAAAAGCATTAGATGAATCAAATTCACCATTTAAAAAAGTATTTAATTTTAGTTCATCAAAACTTTTTTCTAAACTATTTACTTCATTAATAATATCATCTAAATCAGAATCACTTAATTCTAGTTCAATCATTTCACTTAAAGTTTTGACACTATCATTTAGATTATTAAATTTAGAAATAATACCTCTTAAATTCTTCTGTTCTTCTAAAATACTTTTAGTATCTTCACTAGACCAAAAAGATGGATTAGATACAATGTTATCTAATTCATTTAACTTAGAACTTTTATTACTAATATCAAGTTTATTTGCAAGATCAACAATATCACTTCTAAAATCTTCTAATTTTTTTATAATATCTTTCGTTTCCATGCAATAATTATATCATACAGACTTATTAAAAAATAGAGTTTATTTTATCTGAATAACATCGTGTGGAGATTCAATTAAACTATCTTCATTAATACTTCTATATTCAATTAATTCTCTATGATTTCCTTTTAATCTTGCTGGATGCCTAAAACACTTAACTAATTTTTCTTGATATGATCTAAGTTTTTTCTTTTCAACTCCAAGTTCCATACTTATTTCATCAAGAGTTCTTTCTCTACCATCCAATCCATATTTTAAAATTGCATATTTTTGCAATTCTGGAAGTAGAGATGAAACAATATCCATAATTATTCTTTTAATATCTTCATTTATAACAATATTTTCAACATTATCATTTGAAACATAAACATCTTCTAAATTTTCATAAGAAGTCGCATTAATAATATTTATTCTATTTTTAAATGATTCTATTTCTTCCAAACGTAGAATATTTCTTTTAACCATTTCATTAATTACTTCATCTAATAATTCTAAATTATCATTAGGAAGCAATCCCTCTCTTTTTTCTATTTCTCTTTTAATTTCTAAATATAATTTATACTTAGTATCATTTGGTAATACTTTTAAGTAAATGGAACGATACATAGCACTATATAGATAATTAAAGAAACTTTCACCCTTATTTGGATTATATTTATCTACACATCTAATTAATACTTCATATCCTAATGATTCAACATCTTCTTTTTCACCATAATCACTAAGTGGAACATTTTTAATTAATTCAGAAACATACTTTAAAGATGAAATAATAATTTGTTCTCTCAAAATAGAATCTTTAGTTAAATAATAGAGTTTAATTTTATCCTCAATTTCATTTTTATTCAAATCTTCAACATCTAAACTTTGTATATAACTTTTAATAAAATCATTCATACTATTCACCACCATAATTATAAATAATTATCTAAAATATTAATATAAAAAATGGAATATTTTACATTCCATTTTTACTCTTCCCACCAAGGCTCTTGATTATCTAAATAATCGCTAATGCTAACTGTTTTTCCAATTCTACTAATCATATAATTTACACCCATTTCTTGTGCTTGCCTTACAAATCTTTTAGCAGGGTCATCCCATGGATGATCAGAAAGTACAAATGATCCCCAATGAATGGGCATTGCTACAGTAGCATTTAAATCAATAGACGCTTGAACTGCTTCTTCTGGGAACATATGAACATCATGCCAAGATTCACTATATTGCCCTGAATCTAATAATGCTAAATCCACATCACCATATCTAGAATTAATCTCTTTAAAATGATCTCCATAACCACCATCACCACTAGTGAATATTGAATAATTCTCATCTTTAATTAACCATGATGACCATAAAGTATCATTGCTATCTATTAAATATCGTCCTGAAAAATGTCTAGCAGGAGTACAAATAAATGATAATCCATTTAAATCAATTTCTTCCCACCAAGCCATATTGTTAATCTTATTCTTATCAATTCCAAACTTAATTAAATCCTTATCAATTCCAAGAGGTACTAAAAACATACCAACTTTTTCATCAAGTTTTTTTATAGTTTTATAATCCAAATGATCATAATGATCATGAGTTATTAAAACGACATCAATGTATGGTAAATCACTAACATCGCAAGGTAAATCACTAAATCTTTTAGACCCAATGAAAGACACAGGAGATGAAACATTAGAAAATATTGGATCAATTAATATATTCATATTATGAAGTTGAACTAAAACACTAGAATGTCCAAACCAAGTTATAAGAGCATCAGAAGTATCTCTATTATCAACATATTCAAAATTCTCAATACTAACTGCATCTGATGGTTCAACATCACTATTACCAACTCTATCTTTATATGGATCAATGTAAGAACTCATAACACTAAATTCTCCATCATTATAAAATTTTCCATCTTTATAGTTAGTACTTCTAGAAGCATAATTTTCTTTATCTTCTTTATTAGGTCTTCCTCCAAATGGTTTATATAGTAATACAAACAATAATGCTATTAATGCTAAAGCAACTATAACACACAAAATTATTAATAATATTTTCCCTATTTTACTCATACTTCCTCCTAACGTCTTTTAAAAGAGAACCTTTTCTTTCTAGTAACAATCTCTTCTTTTTCTTCTATAGGAATAATATCCTTACATATTCTAAATATATTTCTTTCAATATCATTACATTCACGCATATTAGAATTATATTTTATTGTTAATTCATTTAATTTTTTATGATATAAATCACAAGAATCTTTATAATATTCTCTATATGCATAAATCATATATTTTGCTTTTAATAAACTATTTAAACTACTAGCACATCTTTTGGCTTCTTCAAAATTATCAAAAATAATATCAGTTTTTAAACTATTTATGCATTTGCCTTCTTCATCAAAGATAGGCTTACATAATTCTAAACTATCAATATTAAATGGCAAAACAATTTCATTATTATTTATATAATAACAAGGACTAACTATATATCCATTAATATCTTCACTTTTATTATTAACAATTGATAACCCATTAGAACCACTAGATAATACAGTATATTTAATTAAAAAATCATTCATTATATCCTCCTAATTGACACCAAAGAATATTTCATTTATCTTTTCTTTATTAGGATAATCAATTCTTCTAAACCTATTTTCAAAACTTTTTCTATCATATTTTAAATGCTTTTTAATGACATTAATTTTATTATTAACTTCAATAATAGTATAAAAAGTATCATCATCTTTCCTACATCCACTACTACCAAGGCATACAAGAGTTTTATTATTTTTATTTACGCACTTAAATGCTTCATGCTCATGACCGACAAATATATAGTCAGAATCAACTTCATTATAACAATCCTTCACAACACCATTTCTAACTATATCTAAACTAAGATATGGATATTTATCATCTTTTAATAAAAAATGTTCAAATAACAATTTATAATTGTTAATACTTTTTTCATAAGATAGTTTACACTTAGATAAATAATCAATATCATCTTTACTTAATAAACTTTCTATCCAATAATGATGCTCTTCTTCATCTTCACTCATATCATTTATTTTAGGTCCTAAAACACAATATAATTCATGATTTCCAAGTATTAAAGGAATATTATTTTTTCTAAGTAAATCTAGACATTCTTTAGAATTAGGTCCAAGCCCAATCAAATCTCCCAAACAAATAACTTCATCATATTTATTTGAATTGATATCATCAATAATAACTTTTAATGCTTCATAATTTCCATGTATATCGGAAAATACTGCTATTTTCATTTGAACACCTCAATATACATATATAATAACAAAAAATAGTTCATTAAACAATGAACTATTCTTACATTTTTTTAACTAATTTAACTTCATTATCAGCATAAGTTGTACTAAATTTTACTCCCATTTCATTATATTCAAGAGCTTCCTTTTCAAAATCAATCATATCTTCTGGTAAATCATATGGATCTGCCCACACAAGTTCTGAACACTTTTCAGGTTCATTTATCTTAATTTCACCTTTATACTTTTTAACTATAAAATATACATCAAAATATGATGATATAGATTTATTTTTTCTATTTACTACAAATGGTTCTACTAAATCATCAACACCTACTTCAATACCTAATTCTTCTCTAGCTTCTCTAATAGCTGCTTCGTATGCAAGTTCTCCTTCATCAATATGACCAGCTGGTAAAGCTAAATACCCAGGCCAAAGTTTCGTTCCTTGTCTTCTTTGCAACAAAATATCTCCATTTTTATCTCTAACAATAAGATAAATGGCTGCTAAAAATTTTTCCCTTTCCATAATATTACCTCCATAATAATTATAAATCAAAATAGTATACATTTTCAATTAAATTAAGTTTCTTAAAAACTCTTTTTTTAATAAATTTTCCTCCTAAATGCTTATAAAAATCATTACTCTTATTTTCTTCTAAACAACCAATTATCATTTTGTCAAATCCCATGTTTTTTAGTTCATTAATTCCTTCATTAAATAATTTTTTACCAAATCCATTTCCATGATATTTATTAATGATATATAATGCATGTATTTCCCCACTATTTTCTAATTCTTTATCATCACTCTTACCTACATTCATATATCCAACAATTTCATTATCAACTAAAAGTACAAACTCATGATTATTGTTTTCATCAAACTTATTAATTGCCTTTAGTGTTCTTTCATCTTCATTATTATACATATTATTAAGTATTTTATCATTTACAATTCCTCTATATGTTTCATTCCAACATATAGTTATAACATGAGTAATACCACTACAATCAATCTTTTGTTTCTTTCTTACTATGACTTGCATTATAATCAATCCATTCCTCTTTTAATAATCCAGTTATACATTCATCAACTGTCTCACCAGTAGCAAGACTAATATATCTTTTTCTTTTAATTCCTTCTTTTTTGTAACCAAATTTTTCTTGCATTTTCCAGGATTTTATATTTCCCTTAAAATAACCATTTTCAAGTCTTCTAAGCCCTAACACTTCAAAAGCATATTTAATTCTTGCTCCCCATGCTTCTGTACCATAACCCTTTCCTTGATATTTTTCATTTATCCATATTCCACCATGAGCAGTACCTTGAACATAATCAATATTTCTAAGTTGTACTCCACCTATTACTTTATTTTCACTTTTTAATACAATAGCAAAATTATATAAATTCTTTTCAATAGAATTATTAATAAATTCTAAAGCATCACTTTTCTTATAAGGATATGGTGCAAATGCCATATATTTAGTTACATTAATATTATTAAGTCCTTCAACAACATCATCAGCATCACTAAGTTCATATCTTCTAAGTATTAATCTCTCAGTTTCAATAATAGTATTCTTGTCCATATAATAACTAACTCTATATTTTTAATTTACACTCATTTTTTTAATTCTTTGAATAGAAGATTTAATGCTACCAAACTCATTAGAAATATCCAAAAGTACTTTCTTCATTTCTTCGATATCTTTAACAACAATATCACCAGGATTAACAGTACTATAAATAACATGTTCACCTTTTTCATTATCAAAATAACATATACTTCTATCAAGACTTTCAATATGTAAATTTTCTCTAATTATAGTATTTTTAAGTCTTCCATCTTCTAACATATTATCAATAGAACTAGCAGTTCCTATAAAAATTTTAAAAGAATTAAACCCATTAATGCCGATATCTTGTCTCATCTCAAATATACTCATTTGAAGAATATTTTCAGGTACATCAAAATCACATTCTATAGGAAAAGATAAATGAAAATCAATTATTTCACCATCTTTATTTATTGCATTAATCGCACTTAAAGTAATTTTATCTTCATATCCAAACATATGAACCTCCCCATTAGTATAGCTTTATTATATATTATTTCCTACCAAATTCATTTTCAATATTTTTTTCTATTTCATTAAATAAAGAATCATAATTTTTATATGAACTAATAGAAATCAAATCAAAAAACTCATTTGATATACTTTTACCTGTAAATAATTTTTTAAAATCCTCTAAACAATTATTCTTATCTTCTTCACTAGATTTAGATACTATTTTTAAAAGTGAACTAATACTTGAAACCAGGTCATTATACATAATAGTTAACATAGTAGCTAATTTATTATTTTCACCTTTATTCATACTATCAATTATTTGTGTTCTATGAATAGTAAATCTATCAAGTGATTGTATCATAGAAATAACTTCATCTCTATCTTCACCAAACAATTTGTAAATATCACTCGTACGAGCAGATAAATGATAATCCAATATTTTACGTCCATACCTTTGAATTAAATAATATGCTACAAAAGACTCAACAGGATATTTTTTTTCATATTTATTATTAGAGCTTATAAAAGTTAAATAATCTGTTATTCCCTCATTTATTGAATAACCAATTTTTTTACCATTACGAGTTGGTAATATAAATCCAAAAGAATTTTCTCCCTTACTAGCCATATGAAATAATTCATGAACTAAATCAAATCCATAACTTATACCAGTTATCATATTTCTAGTATTATCATATCCAATTGACTTAGACTTATCTTTTCCTTCATCTATAACTAATGTTCTCAAGTTTTTATCAAAACAAACAGTAGGTAAACCATTTCTAATTAATGTACTTCTAACTATAGAAAACTCTTTTTTATCATTTAAAGAATATCCTTTCTTTTGATTTACAAGATGCGATCTTATATTTGTTATGTAATCTAAATCTATCATACTATTACCACCAAATTTATTATAAATTATATTTATTACACTTGTCCATTATATTTATAAAGTTTCTTTACAATTGGATTATAATCAACTCCTGACAAATCTTTATTTTTAGATTCTGCTATATATTTAGTTAAATACATACATTTCATTAAATTGGAAAATTCACTAGTTAAATTATAGTTTTTAATTATAATTACTTCTTTATAATATTTGCGTATTTCATCAATTAATAACTTATCTAACTCACTACCAGAATCAAAAAATATAGCATTATTATTACTAACTGTAGATAAAGTACTTCTACCATGACAATATGAATATTTATCATGTACAATTGGAATAGCAATACCAGATTCAATCATAGTTGATTCTAAATATTTAGATAAAGTAGATGTATCATATCCACTAAATATTTCATAAGCATCACAATCAGTATCAAAATCAAAATCATATTGATCTAGTAAATCAATTACCCTACCGATATCATTACCATAAAAATAATTTAGTAAAATACTACAAGGTATAAGAGTAGAAGAAAGTGATATAAAACTCTTTTCTTTATCAGAACAATTATAATTTAAGTTAATGATACCCTCTCTTATATTTGGTTGACTAGCTAGTAAATAATGATGCAAATTATTTAAAAATGCTAACTCAACTCCATAATTATTTCCACTATAACTACATGCTAAAACATTATTATATAAATTAGTATTTAGATACTTAAAATCCCTAGGTTCTGTATTTCTTGTTATTATTTTATTTTTAATAGACAATATTTTAGATGCATATTCAGATACTACACTAGATCCACCTACACCAGATACTAATGTAGGTCCATCTATATTAGATAATTCATAATTAATTCTTTTTAAATCTGTATTATATAAACAATCAATTACCCTCCTTTCTAATTTTTTAAAATTTTCATTCATATTCTTTTCCATAAAAAATCTCCTTTCAAGTTAAATATAACTTAAAAGGAGGAAATATTTCGTCTACTCATATTTTTCATCTAATAATTCATATTTTATTATTCTTTTTAATTCAAAATGTCTAATATCTTGTTTCTTTTCACAAAATGCAGCACAATACCATCCATCTTGAAATAAAAACATTTCAGCAGGATCAATTATTCTTTCATTTTCACCTTTTCCATAAGAATAATACAATATTTTAACTTTTCTTTTTTCTTTTATAGCTCTTGTAAGAACATTATATTTTTTTAATACCTCATCTTTAAGATTAGTATTTACTACTTCATTAGTACTTCTTATATATGATCCATTAATCTTTTCCTGAAGTAACTTTAATTTTTCTTTTTTATCATTATTACTTTCTTTCTTTATATATTCATCTAATAATTTGGATTCTTCTTTATTAAATTTCCTTATTGGCATTCTTATAGATTGATTTAATACATATCCACCATAAGGTCCCATAATTGTGTCAATATAAATACCAGCTTTTTCAGCTTCTTCTTTATATAACCTTACCATTCTCTCACTTACTTCAAGTATATTAGAAAGCTCACTAATACTATATTTTCTACCAGTTTGAAGTAACTCTAACATAGTTAATACATTAGATATTTTAGACATATAATCACCTACTTTAAACCATTAACACACAAATATCTTTCTCTAAACTTTTTATCATCACTTACTAACAAAGATATGTCTTTTAAAAATCTCTTATAATCTAAATCTTCAAAATATACTTTTTCATTAGCATATCCATTACTACCAAATTTATCGATAATATGTTTTTTAGAGTCTTCAATAATATGATCAATATTATCATCAGGATTATGTTTAATTCTATATGCATAAGTCCTTTTAATTATACTATCAATAGAAGTATTTCTATCAGCTGTAGATACTATTTTACCATAAATACTTCTAGGTTCACCTTCCATACTAGCTCTATGATCATATACAGCCTCAGACATAATTTTAATTTCTTCTTTACTAAAAAATTCATCAAGATTCTTATCTTCTAGTAACATTTCAGCAGATATCTTTTCATGATTTTTCCTATCAATATAATGACCTATATCATGATATGATGCTATTACATAAACCATATTATAATTGATATCCTTTATTGTACTTGCAAACTTCATACTTCTTTCAATCACATATTTAATATGCTCCAAATTATGTCCAGAGTCATTTTTTTCATAACTAGGAAATATATTCGTTTCAATATAATTTATTAAATCTTTATCAACATTTTTCATATTACCTCCATATGCTCTTTATAATAACATGAATATAAATAATTGTATATATAATGATTTAAAATATTATATAAATTTTCATCACTTTAGATAAATTTAATAACATTAAAAAACATCTACAATAGTAGATATTTTTAAATTATTAGTTAAAATTGTTGTTTGATGAATTATCATTTGGAATAAACATATTAGAGTTTTGATTATTCATCATTGATTGATTCATTTGATTAAAATTATTATTTGAATTAAAATTATTATCTTGGTTAAAATTATTATTTGGATTAAAGTTATTGTTTGTATTAAATCCATTATTTTGATTAAAGTTGTTGTTTGTATTATAACCATTATTTTGGTTAAAATTATTATTTGAGTTAAAACCATTATTTTGATTGAAATTATTATTTTGATTAAAGTTATTATTTGAATTATAATTCATATTTTGATTGTAATTGTTGTTTGAATTATATCCCATATTTTGATTGTAATTATTATTTGACTTACTAGTTAGTAAATCTAATAGTGATGTTCCTTTTGATTCATCATAAAGGAATGTACAAACAACAATTGCACATGAAGCTAAAAATAATAAATAAAACGCAATAGCAAAATAATCAAACCCTTCATTATTTATAATACTTTCTAAAACTGATAATAAAATATGACCAGCAAATAAATATGATAATTCAGTTTTCTTGTTAAAAAAGTACAATGCAAATACTCCTAACCCACAAAGTATAAATATTATTCTAGTAGCACTTTTTAAAGACCAAATACTTTTTGATATATCATACGCTGAAACATAAGGTAAAAAGACACTTAATAATATTAATAGTCCACATCCCATACAAACATAACCAAAAATTTTATTCTTATCTCCCATACGACACCTACTTTCTATTTTTATTATAACATAACTTACAAAAAAATAAATTACTTTTATCTTTTTTACTTAATAATTGTCAGAATTATTATTATAATAATCGTCTATAACAAATGATTGATCATTTATAACAATTTCTAAGTTATTATCTGTAACAGACCAACTTGTATTTAAATCTGTATCCCAGCCTACACTCTTACTTCTACTTTTAAAATTAGAATCGAATTCTTCAATACACTCACATATCTTTTTAGAAGCTATTTGACTCAATTCTACATACTTTTCAGAAGAAAACTCTTCTCTCTCTTCACCATTTATATAAATTATTATTGCTCCATGATTATCATTATATCTAATAGTGCAACTATTTATATTATAAATCTCATCAAAAACATCCATCAGTATTCTATTTATATCTTGTTCTTTAATATTAAATAATTTTTCCATATAGTAGTTATAATAATGAGAATAAATATGTTCCCCTTTTGGTGGATATTCACTTTTTAACGTTTTAACATGAAAATCAAAATCTAATTCATTATCATGATAATACCAATCTGTATCTACTGATTCTCTAAAACCATCAACACCAATTGAATATGTTTCCTTTCTTAAGAAAGTGAAATCTTTTGAATATTTAGATATATAATTTTCAACAACTTCTTGACTATAATATGGAGATGGTACAATAATCTTATATAAGTAAAAACTTAATAATACACAAAGCACAATAGCAACTAATACAGCTATAAAAATTAATACTTTTCTTTTTTTCATTATTCATTTTACTTTTAATTAAAAATCTACATACTAACGAGATCTTTGTTGTTCTTCCAATAAAATAGGCTCAACTTCATATCGCTTCATTTCTCCATTATTAAAATATCCTATTCTTCCATCTTCAGCTCTAACTGCGATTTGATTATATAAACTTTTTTCTTTACCTTGTAAAAGAAATTCATCTAATTGTGCTTTTCGTTTTCCAAGATTATATATATATGTTGAACTTCCAATATTGCTTCCAATCTTATTATTGTTTAATTCAAATAAGCCACAACAGCTTGTTGTATCTATTAAATAATAACAATTATCATTATTATTTAGAATGATGTTAAATGCATGCTGTTCTTCATCAACTGATCCTGTAACATAATATGAATCAAGGCCTAACATCTCTAAAATATTATTTGTTAATGCAGCTCTTTCTGAGCAAGCAGCTAAACCTTGGTTTTTAAATTTATCAACAGAAATATTTCCACCATTCATTAGAATGAATTTACCTCTATTATCAACACCACGATATTCACCAAAATAACTATCTAAAAACATTGACATTAATTGCATTGCTTTATATTTATTATCTACGTTATTATCTTTAATATAATTAAAGAATGCAATTAAATAATCATAATTTTCTAAGTGGAAACATTCTAAATCTCCAGACGCCATTGAAGAAAATATTTTTACATCTTTTTTAATAAATCCATGATAATATGAATTATATTCAAACTTTCTCTCGTTAGGACTTATTCTTTCTTTGTCTGAAGAAATAGAATCCTCCAATTGCATTGCTCTAGCTATTACTAAAGATTCTATATTTTCTTTTGGACTGTTAATTATTAATTGAAAAAAATCTTCCATATAACACCTCTCATTATCATTATAACACATTATATTTATTTACTATTTAAAAACCCTAACTTATTTTATTAATTTTTCAAATGCATTTGCATTTAATATTGTATTTGATATAAATTTTCCTTTATAAAAGTTTGCCCAATTGTTAAACACACATGGTGCATTTTTTGCTTTCTCTAATGAATCTATTTTTATGAAGTTCAATTTAATTCCTTTGTCTTTAGCATAGTCAGATAATTCTTTTACTTCATATTCTACATAAGGACATTCATTTGAATAATAAATAGTGAAATCTTGACTTTCAATTTCCATTTTACGAGCTGTATCACTAAATTTAGGTGTTTCTTTATCATCAAATTGTAATGCCATTAATTCATAATCATTTATGGTATCAACTACTTTAAATCCATAGTGTTCAAAGAATTTCTTATCTCCAATAAATGGTTTCTTCTTTTGTGATACCAATGTGCATACACCACTCATTTTTTTATTTTTTGCATCTTCTATAGCATATTCTAATAATTCTTTACCAATACCTTTTCCTTTAAAACTTCCAGCAACCCATAAACAATAAATATGCATATAGTTTTTACCATTGATAGGAACCCATGCTGTTTCAATTGGTTCATATTCAATAAAGATTTTACCTCTAGCATTTAGTTTTCTAAATACAT
>CAMKNB010000002.1 GCA_946414095.1 uncultured Mycoplasmatota bacterium | reverse complement strand
ATAAAATTATATAAATTAAAAGGAAGTATTTTTATACTTCCGCTACATATTCTAATAACTTAATAAACATTTTAATGAATATCGTAGATAGACCTTTTCTTTTTAGTTTTCTCATCTCTATTCTTTTTTCTTTAATAGATTTATCACTAAATAGAATTCTATCTATTTCTACTTTTAATTCTGTTGTAATGCTTAAGTCTGTTATGATACTTTCTAAGTCTTCATCAATTGCACGTTTAGCATCTATTTCAATATCTTTTCCTTTACAATAAACTAATACTTTTGAACTTGTATCAATATTTTCAAATTCAATTACAAAATCATTTTCTTCTGTATAACTCTTAAATGGAACATTTATTTCATTAGCAAATACCTGTACATCATTTGTAAATTTAGTGTTTCTAAATCTAATTACATAATTTCTATGAGTTGGTATTACACCACTAGTTCCTTCTTTAGGTTCAAGTGAAAGAGAAAAATCATTTTCTTTATAATAGTAGTTTATTTCAGTTATATAACTCATTCCGTCTTTATATTTAGATGTTATCCCATCATCTTCATATAGTTTATAAGTATTACTTCTACCAGGAAATACATTAATTTCTAGAGTCTTAGGAGATGATGTATCATTTAAATTATCTTTATCTAATATTGCAAGTGGAATAATAGCTCCTGTTTTTGCAAATACAGGATAATCTTCATCTTTATAAAAAGTTACATACCTTCTACCACCAGTAAACTTTTTACCTGTTTTAAAATCATACCAAACTCCATTTGGCAAGAATATTCTATGAACAACCCTATTCATTACAGTATCTTTTGGTGTTACGATTGGAGAAACAAATAACTCACTACCAAAATAATATTCATTTTTATACAAAGGTTCATCATATGTTTCAGGATATTTGTAATAAAGTGGTTGTATTAATGGTGAACCAAATGTTGAATATTTATTTGCTTCTGCATATAAATATGGTATTAATTTATGTCTCAAATTTAAATAATTTTTTACAATTTCAAATGTTTTAGCATCCCACTTCCATGGCTCTCTTTTATAATATTTACCTTCATCTGAAGAAAGTCTTAATATTGGACTATATGTTCCAAGTTGTACATATCTCATATAAAGTTCAGAATCTTCTATTCCACCTTTATATCCACCAATATCATGACTCCACCAAGATACACCAATATTAGATGCTGTTGCATTAAAGAATGGTAAAAATTTTAATGTCTTCCAATTAATATTTGTGTCTCCTGAATATAAAATACTATATTTATGTGGAACTATACCAAAGTTTCTACTTAGTATTAATCCTCTTTTATTAGTTTGTGAAAAATTTTTAAATAAGTAATAATTCATTGCAAAACTTCTTAATGATGATTCTTTATTCTTATCATCTATCCAAAGAAAATCTACTCCACTTTGTAAATATGGATTTATAATTGTTTTTAAAAATGCATCCATTAAATTTGAATTATAAACGTTTATTGGAATATTTTTATCTGCATTTTCTTTATATATTTTAATAAATTCATTGTGATTAACTTCTTCAACACTAAGTATTCCATCTGTTTTAATATTTGTTCCTAAAAATATGTGATTTTTATGTAAGTAATTTGATAAAGCCAATGGATTAGGAAAAATACTCTTGTCAAATGAAAAACTTAAATTTGAATATTTGTTTTTTGCTCTTGCATACTCTCCTAATAGTAATATTGAAAAAGGTATTTTATTTTTCTTAAATGAATTTACTAATTTTTGAATTCCTTCTTCACTATACTTTTCATTTTTTGCCCACCATACTCCAAGCGCATATCTAGGAATTAATGGTGGAAGTGTTGTTAAGTTAAAGTAATCTCTAAGTCCGACTCCAAAGTCATTATTATATACGAAAAGATATGTATCTATATTTTTATAATTAGGTGCTAAGATATTTCCATTTTGATCAAGAATTGGTGTTCTAGAGTCATCAAATGAAGTAAATCCATCTATAGAAAATAGACCCTTATCTAATGGAACACTTCCATTCATATCATCTAGGCTAAATGCTGTACCCATTAAATTTCTTGCTTCTGGATGTCCAAAATACCAAGTCTTTTCAGTATTAGTAATTGTTACTCTTAGATTTTGGTCTGGTATTAATTTACCAGCAATAAAGTTTTTTTCTTTTTTATATTCTAAAGTAAACTTTTCACCTTTAATAATTAATATTTGATTATCCTCTTCAACACTAACTTTAGGAGAACCAAAACTTCTATTTGTAGCAAAAAAAGTAGGATAGTCATTAAATGATCCGGTTTCACTATATTCAAAACGTATTAAAGAATTTGAAATAATACTTATCCTATATTTATTTCCTCTATATACGTATGCAGATGGAGTTTTGCTTTTTGCTAAGTTTATTTTAAACTCATTACCTAAATCATACATAATTCTATCCTCCTTTCATTACTTTTTTATTTTAATTGAACCATCCAATTCTTATAAACTTCACAGTTTGCACTAGTTGGAGGTGGATCAGCCTTTTGCATCTTAGCAATCATTGGTATTTTAAATATTCTACCAAATGCTACACAAGTTCCAGCTTGAAGTGTTTTTTGTTTTTCCACAATATCTTCACTCATATTAGGTACACTTTTTGCTATGTATTCTAAATCAGCTGGGTGATTAATTTTAAATATTAGAAAGTTTGCACATTGAGATATAACATTTTCATTTAAATCTGTTGGTCTTTGAGTAATTAAATCAAGAATAAGACCATATTTACGACCTTCTTTAGCAATTCTCTCAAATATATTATATCCAAATAGTTTTTTATCATCGCCTTCTAATACATATCTATGAGCTTCTTCTAATATCATATGTATTGGGAATGTTGCCCTTGCTTTTAAACTTCTTGTATATTTCATAAACATACGACCAAATATTTTTACAATAGTTCTTGCAAATCTATCATCTACATCTTCTAAATTAAAATTAACTATCTGACTTTTTTTATTTCCATTTATTTGAATCATTTTTATATATTCATCCAATGTTATATATCTATCAGAAGAGAAGAATCTTCCATTTGTTCTATTAACTAAATCATGTAGTTTTACTTTTAAACTCATTGCTGAATCATACATAACATCATTAAGTAAATACCTTTCACTATATAATGTGAAATTTAATGCAATCTCTAAATCATGAAGTGAATAATATACACCTTCTGCTTCATAATTCCATTTTCTATTATCTTGAATAAATTCTTTAATATAATCTGAAATTATTTTATGTTCTGCAAATCTTCCTTCACTATCTATATCGAAACAATTTCTAAACTTACGAGTAAATCCAATACCAGGTACTTCAGTATCTAAAGAAAGTTCTGGAGTATTTGTTTCATTTAATATTTCAAAAATTTGATCTCTAATTCTTGCTGATGTTTGATTAGTATACATTATTGATATAATAGCACTTGCTAAAATGTGATTTTTAAATTCATAACTTTCTTTATCTTGTCTTGCAAACATTTTAACATAAGTAAGTGCTGTTTCTACCATTGCAATTTGAGAAAAGTTTGTAGCTTCTAATAAGTTTAAAACATCTTCAAGATCTAATAAACAAACAGGAATATTTAACTTTTCATATTCTTTATTCATGTTTGTTGTTATAACTTTAAATGAATAATATTCATTATTTTTATGTAAATCTTGAAATGCATTAATATATTCACCATAAGAATCAAATATAAATAAGTTAGCTTTATATGGGATAATATTGCTATTAGGAAAAATGTTTTGAATTATTCTACATATACCATATGTTTTACCACTACCTGTATTACCAAATATCGCAGTATGATTTGAAAATAATTCATCTATACTAACATTTAAAGGAAAATTATTATATAATGGAGAAACACCTAATTGAATGCTTTGACCTTCTACACCAGTTAATATTTTTAATTCTTGTTCATTAATAATTCTAACTTTAGCATTCAAACTTGGCTTTTTTATTAAACCACCAATAAAATCATTCTCAGTTAATTCTCCTAAGAATGTTACATTAATTGTATCAATATTAATTGAATCTATTTCTCCTAATATTTTTTTACTTTCATCTTCAAATACTACATGTAGATTTATTAAATCGTTTATTTCTCCTGCATCTTTATTTATTTGTAAAGTTGCACTATTTTTGTTAATAGTTAATATTTTTCCTAGCATACAAAAACCTATCCTTCCTATTCTATATTTAATTGTATCAAATTATATTATTTATTTCAATTAAAAAAGTGATTTTTTAATCACTTTAGTTTAACAGAATTTACAACTGAATCATTATAATCAAGACAGTCGTATATTGCTGTATTATCTTTAAAATATCTTAATACAAATACTTTATCATTTATCATAGTTGAATAATAATAACCAGTTCCAGATAATCCTGAATGATATATATAATACCACTTAATTCCATTAATTGTTAGCTCGTCATAATTTGTTTTGCTATAATCTGCTAATGCAGAAATGAATTTTTCTGAAGTACTATATCCTTTAATTCCATATAATTCTATTTTACATTGTTCAAATTTAGATTCATTTCCTAAAGTATATACATACCTATAGTTTAACTCATCCGAATCATCAAGGAACTTACTATTTTGAAAATCCATTTTAAAATATTCTTTTGAAGGATTATCAGATTTAATTAAATAATATCCATATTTGTCATCAAACATTTCATCTTCATTTAATAATGATCTATCATATTTAATTTCTACTTTATTGTTTTCAAATTTATATATAATTCCAAATTTTCTTAAAAATTTAGTCATTGGGTCTAAGTAAAAACATGTACAAAATGCTATTAATATTATTAAACAAATAATAAATCCAAATAAAGCTTTAAAAATACTTCTTCCTCCAATTTTAGAGCAAATTCTACCCATTGTATATTTATCATATTTATCATATTTATTACTAATTTTATTAGTTTTTCTAATTGCTCTAGACATATATAAAATATTGAAAATAATTCCAAAAAATAAATAATAAGCAATATCAATAATATAATTATTAAATTGATGGTGTAAAAATAATAGTCCAACAAATATTAATATACCAAGCATTAACATTTTTCTATACATATAATAAAATGGGCCAAATAATATTGCAGAGAAATTGATAAATCTGCTAGATATTTTTCCATAATTCTTATCAACATACAATTTTAGCAATTCATCATCTTTTGTTTCATTATTAAAGAATGTTTTTGTAGATACATAAAATTTTGGTGCTCGTGAAACTTTCTTATTTCCAACAACACCACCATTTGAAACATCTTGACTTACTTTATTAATATCAGTTGTTAGTGGATTTACATCTTCACTAACAGTTACCATATTATTTTGAGATTCTATTTCTTCTTCTTTTTTTGGAGAACTAAAAAAATCTTGTGCATTTACTTTGTTTTCATTATTGTTTTCTTCCATATTATCTCCTACCTTAAGATAATTATATCATAATAATTTTTTATTTCAAATAAATAAGCAAACTATAAGTTTGCCTATTTTATAATTTTATATTTTGTTCCATCTCTTGTATCCATTAGTTCTATTCCCTTGTCAAGTAACTCATTTCTAATTTGATCAGCAAGATTATAATCTTTATTCTTTTTAGCTTCATTTCTTTCTTCTATTTTAGAAAGAATATACTCGGTAAGTTCGCTATTATTTTCATTTTTATTAGTTAATTCAAGAGATAATACTTTATCAAAATCATTAATTAATTTTAATTTAGTATGACCATTAACATTACTATCTTTTAATAAATCATATATTATCGTAATTGTATTAGAAATATTTAAGTCATTACTTATTTCATCAATAAATCTATTATTATATAAATCATATTTTTCTTGATTTATATTTCCATCATCTATAATATCAGCTATTTTATTTTTTAATTTATTTAAAGTATTTGCTGCTTGATCTAATGCATCAAATGAAAAAACTAATTGACGTCTATAATGAGAATTTAAGCACATAAATCTAAACGCTAATGGATCATATCCTCTTTTTTCAAGCTCACTAACTGTAAGTATAGTTCCATTTGATTTACTCATCTTTCCACTCTCATCTAATAAATGTTCATTATGAAACCAATAATTACACCATTTATGTCCTAAATAACTTTCACTTTGAGCTATTTCATTTGTGTGATGAGGAAATATATTATCTACTCCTCCACCATGGATATCTAAGTATTCTCCCAAATATTTAATAGAAATACCACTACATTCTATATGCCATCCAGGATATCCCTTACCCCAAGGAGAATCCCACAATAGTTCATGTCCTTCAAATTTACTAGTTGTAAACCATAAAGCAAAATCAGCTTGATTTCGTTTAGAATTATCTTCCTCTACACCTTCACGAGCTCCGACTACCATTTTATCTTCTTTATGATTAGTAAGAACATAATAATCTTTTAATTTACTTATATCAAAATATACATTTCCACCTGAAACATATGCATATCCATCTTTTAATAATTTTTCAATCATTTTAATATACATATCTATATTACTAGTAGCAGGAGATATTATTTCTGGACGCTTGCAGTTTACTTTATCAAAATCATCAAAGAAAGCTTTAGTATAAAAGTCTGCAATTTCCATTGAACTTTTATTTTCTCTTTTTCTTGCTACTTCCATTTTATCTTCGCCAGAGTCAGAATCACTTGTTAAGTGTCCTACATCTGTAATATTCATTGCTCTTGTAACATCATATCCTAAATATCTTAATGTTTTATCTAATATATCATGTCCTATATAATTTCTAATATTTCCTATATGAGCATAATGATATACTGTTGGTCCACAAGTATACATTTTAACCTTACCTTTTTCATTTTCTATAAATTCTTCTTTTTTTCTTGTAAGTGTATTATATATTTGCATAAAAACCTCCTTTTTTAATCTTATACTACTTTTTATTTTTTATGTCAATACTCTACTTTATTCAAATATAGCCCACATCCACTTGCACATGAACCAGCACTACATCGACTTTTACTATTAAATATAAATTCTATATCAGATAAACTCTTTTTACCATCATTAATATCTAATAATAAGCCAACTATGTTTCTAATCATATATCTTAAAAAACCACTTGAGTAGAATCTTAAATATAATACTTTATTACTAATTTTATAATCAATAGTTAAATCTCTTTCATATTCATTACTCTCTTTATCAGAAGTAAAACTTTTAAAATTATGTTTACCACTCATTAGTTTAACAAAATCATCTATTAATTTTTTATCTATACTTTTGTTATATTGAAGAGTATAGTCTTTTTCTATAGGATTATATTCTCCCATATTAATTTTATAAATATACTCTTTGTTTAATACATTAAATCTTGCATGAAAATCATCATTTACTTTTTTTATTTTTTTTATATAAATACTTTCATCTATTAAAGAATTAATACTATGAGCTAGTTTTTTTACATTAATATTTTTATCATAATCAAAATGACAATATTGATTATTTGCATGCACACCCTTATCTGTTCTTGAAGCACCCAACGTATTAATGTTAGCATTTAAAATCTTTGATAATACTCTTTCTAATTCACCTTCAACTGTTTTATTATTTTTTTGAATTTGATATCCATAAAATTTAGAGCCATCGTAAGACATATTAATTAAATATCTCATATAAGTCCTCCTTCTATAGCATGAGCATAAAGCAATACTATATGAAATAATAAAAAGAATATATCATAGAATCCTACTTTATTAGTTCTATAATTAGTTCTATATTTTTTAATATCATATAGTCTTAATTCACTGCATTTACTAATTTCATTACTTTTATAATTTGTAAGTCTTCTTATATTTTTGCGAATTTTAAATAATAATAAAAATCTTTTAAATATATTTAAACTATTATAATCTATTCCTCTTGAAGAAGATGCTTTTAACGTTTTATATTTAACAGTTAAATATAATGGAAAATATCTTAGTATAGAATTAATTTTAAATGCAATATTTGATATTGGTAAATATAAAAAATTAAAAAATGATAAAAACTTTTCAATACCATATATACTTTCACTTGGAGATGTTGTATATGCAAGTATATTTAAATACTCAACAACAACTACTACTTTAGACATATAAACAATACATTCTTCTAAAGATGTGTGAAAATAATAACATAATAGCATTATTAAAACATAAACATATCTTAATGAATAAAATGTACTTAAATAATATTTAATTGGTACAAAACTAAGTAGCATCATTATAATCACTAGCATTAGCATAAATATATTCACATATGTTGACATGCTAAATATTACAAGTAATACAATTATTAAAAAATTTATTAGTTTAATAACTGGATTTAATCTACTCATACATGAATCTATTGGATAATATGATCCAAATGAATTCCTAGAATACATCTCTATACACCCCCTTAATTAAATCAAGGATGTTTGTATAATAGCTTATTTCATGGCCTTTCTTATTACATTCATTTACAAAAGAGACTATTCTTGGTGTTTCTAGATTAATACTATGAAGTAATTCTTCATCATGAAGAATATCTTTTTTGCCTTCTTTAATTAATCTAGTTAGACTAAGTAAATATACATAATCTGTTACTTGATAACAAAAAGATGTATCTTTTGAAAGTAATATTATCGTTTTTTTATATTTAGTTTTTAATATTCTAAGAAGTCTAATCAAATCATTTTTATCATTATTAGATAGTCCATTTGTATATTCATCTAATATAATTATTTTAGGATTATAAATTAATACACAAGCTAAAGCTAATTTTTTAGCATCAATAAGATTTAACTCAAGTGGATCTAACTCTAAATAAGATTCATTTAATCCAACTAGTTTTAATGCATCATTTACTCTTAGAGACATTTTATCAGTTTTATACTTAAAATATTTCATTCCAAAAGAAAGTTCTTCTTCTACTGTCTTATTAAAAAACATGTCATATGGATTCTTGTATACATAACCAGTTTCAAATCTTAATTTATTAACATTTCTAACTTTTCTTCCATTATTTAAAAATCTTCCTATTTTTACTCTTCCTTTAGTAGGACTAACTAACGCATTAATTAAGTCTCCAATAGCAGTTTTTCCACTATTTGAAGCACCAATAAATGAATATATTCCAGAGTCGCTAATACTAAATGAAATATCATTTAATATTGTCTTTTCAAGAGGAGTATTTTTATTTATAACGAAAGTTACTTTATCAAATACTATTTCCATAAAGCACCTACTAACTTTTCATTACTTAATTGATATTTACTAATCATTCCATAATCCATAAAATATTTATTTAATTCAATTATAAATGGAAGACCAATACCTAATCTTTTAAGTAGTTTTTCTTCATTTAAAACACTTAATGTTTTTCCTTCACAAACAAGCTTTTTATCATACAAAATTATTATTTTATCTGAATATAATGATTCTTCTACATTATTAGTAACATTAATAATAATTCCACCATCATTTTGATATTCTTTCAATATATTTAATACTAATAGTTTGTCATTATAATCAAGTTCACTAATAATATTATCAAGTACTAATACATTTGGATTTATTATAAGTGAAGATAATATTTTCATTTTAGCTTTATCACTACTACCTAAACTATTTGGATCTTTTTCAAGTACTTTATCTATTTTAAATCTTTTGCTCTCAACTTCTATTAATTCATGTATTTCATTTTTAGACATAGCAAGACTTTCTAAACCAAAAGCAATTTCATCTTTAACTGTTTCACCTACAAATACATTTAAATGTTTATTTAAAACTACGCACATTCTTTTTCTTATTGTTTGAATATTTTCATTGTTTAATTCTTTGTCTCCAATAAAAATATTACATTTATCATTATAATTAATTAATGTATCAATAAAAAAGTCACTTGAATTACCTAGTATTATCAAGTGTGTTTTCTCACTTAAATTAAATTCTATGCCTTTACCATATCTATATTTAAAATAATCTTTCATACTTTTCTCCTATTAACAATTATACTTTTTTAAGCATAAAAAAACAATATATAAACTATATTGTTTTTATTACTATTAAACAGCACCACTTGTTATCATTTTAGCAGTTATATGACCATCAACCATATATAATCCTAAAACTCTCCAGTTAGGATTATTACTATTTAAATTTCCATATCTTAAATGATTATTTACATCAGTTCCACTTAGAAGACATGCAGAAACATCATGACCATTATTATCTACAAGTTTAGCTGGATTATTAGGATATTGTGAATCTGCAGTATCATTACATTTACATGGAACAATTGAATCACCTACATATGCATTTCCATTGTGTTTTTCAAGCAATTTACATACTGCATTTACAAGCGTATCTCCATTTACCCCTTGAGATGTTGTCCCATCTCCCATACTTACATATTCAGATGTAACTCCAGCACCTTGTCTTGTTAATATAACATAATCTTCATTCATGGATTGTTTGCTAACTGGATTTATTACACATCCTTTTGTAGTTCTTGATTCAGTACAATTATCTGATCCATATTTAGTATCAACGCTTACATAATTTGCATCTATTAATTCCCATACATAAATATATGCTTCATTGGTACCATTAAATAAGTCTTCATTATTATTAGCATATAGTTCAGCATTAGATGATATTTCTTCTTTTTTTGAAGCTAATAATCTTTCATTAATACCTTTATTTATATTAATAATACTTGGAACTACTAAAACACTAAGAATACCAATTATAGCAATTACTGCAAGTAATTCAACTAATGTAAATCCTTTTTTCATATAACTAACCTCTATTCTAAAATAATTATAATAAAAATGCTTGTTATTTTCAAGCATTTTTATTCAATATATTTTCTATAATTTCATATATTCTATCTTTTCCAATTTTTGTTATACTAGAGAAGTTTACTATCTCATCTCCTAAAGCAGGATTTAATGTTTTTTTAATAACATCATCTTGTTTGTTTCTTAATGATCTATTTACTTTATCATATTTAGTACAAACTATTGTAACAGACAAATTATAATATTTTAAAAATTTATACATTAAAATATCATCTTCAGTTGGTTTATGTCTATAATCTACAAGTAAAAATACATGTTTTAAATATGGTCTTTGTTTTAAATATTCTTCTATCATTATGCCAAATTTTTCTTGTTGCTTTTTACTTGTTTGTGCATAACCATATCCTGGAACATCTACTATATAAAATTCTTTATTAATTTGATAAAAATTAAGTGTTTGAGTTTTACCTGGTTTTGAACTTGTTCTTGCCAAATTTTTCCTGTTAATTATTGTGTTAATAAAACTACTTTTACCAACATTACTTCTTCCAAGAATTAAGAATTCATCTTTTCTATCTTCTGGATATTGACTTATTCTAACAGCAATAATTGGTTCTTCAACATTAATTACTTCCATTTTTATTGGCTCCTTCTTTATATTCTTTACAACAGTTTGATAATGAAGCTAACAATTTATCTATTACTTCTCTACTATCAGTTCTAACACCACTTGCAAATTTATGACCACCACCGCCAAATGAAGCTGCTATATCATTAATAACAGGCCCTCTACTTCTAATATTAACTCTAAATTGATTATTTTTTCTGTCGTATGATACAAATGTCCATACAATTATCTCATTAATATTATTAAAGTCATTTATCATATTTGATGCGCTTGATAAATCTGCACCTAAAGATTCTATTATTTCTTCATCTATTTCAATATAAGCAAAACCATATTTATCAACTCTTAAAGATGAAGCTATATGACCCATAAGTCTCATTTCACTAAGCGGTTTAGCGTATACCTTTCTATATAAATCTTCTATATCTAGTTTATATTTTTTTATTAATGCAGAAACGCTTTCAAATGTTTTAAAATTACAATTATATAAAAATCTATTAGTATCGCTAACAATTCCCATATATATAAATCCAGCTATTTCTGTATTCATTTTTAATTTAGTATTTTCGATAACTTTATATACTAATTCACTTGCAGAACTAGCATCTTCATCTATATATTCAACTTCTCCAAATACATCTACTTTAGGATGATGGTCTATCTTTAATACATTTTTAAATGATGTAAAATTTTCAATATCCACTCTCTTTTTATCAGGAGTATCAGTAACTATCAAAAGTGAGTTTTCATAGTCATAGTTATCAATTTTATCAATTCTTCCAAAATATTTAAATCTAGATACACTTGTCCCTACTGCATAAACTTCTTTTGATGGAAAAGTAAGTTTGATAGATTCTTTTAATGCCATTTGACTGCCAAAAGCATCTGGATCTGGACCTATATGTCTTGCAATATATATCTTTTTATATTTCTTAATTTCATTATAAATTGCTTTATAAATACTATTCATTATATTCTCTTTTCTATTTATTTATTAAATCATAAGTATCTTTAGCTATCATTAATTCTTCATCAGTAGGTAATACACATACTTTAATTGTAGAATCATCTGTACTAATAACACCTTTAATTCCACGTGTAGAATTCTTTTCACTATCAAGTTTAACTCCCATAAAGTTTAATCTTGAAATAATCATATCACGCATTACATCACTATTTTCACCTACACCAGCTGTAAATACAATATAATCAGCACCTTCTAATTTAGCATTGTATGAAACAATATAATCTACTATTTTATTAGCATACATATTCATTGCTGTAACACATCTTGAATCTTTATTATTGTATCCTTCTTCTACATCTCTCATGTCACTTGAAATACCAGTTATTCCAAGAACACCACTTTTTTTATTTAACTCATTCATAACTTCATCAAACTTTTTACCTGTTTGACTAATTACATATGGAAGAAGTCCTACATCAATATCTCCACATCTACTACCCATGATTACACCTGCATTTGGTGTGAATCCCATAGATGTAGCAATACTCTTACCATTCTTAATAGCACAAAGACTAGCACCATTTCCAATATGGCAACTAATAATTTTCTTATCTTCTCCTAAAATTTCTTTCATCTTATTTGCAATAAATCTATGAGAAGTACCATGGAATCCATATCTTCTAACCCCATATCTTTCATACCATTCATATGGTAGAGCATATAAGAATTCTTCTTCTTTCATTGTTTGATGGAATGCTGTATCAAATACTGCTACCATAGGTGTTTTAGGAAGAACTTCCATAAAACTTCTAACTCCAATTAAATTAGCTGGATTATGAATAGGTGCAAGTGGTACTAAAGATTCAACAGTCTTAAGTACATCTTCATCAATAATAACACTTTCAGTATATTTATCTCCACCATGAACAAGTCTATGTCCAATACCATCTATTTCATCATAAGATTTGATAACTTTATAATTTTTTAATTCTTTTAATAGAATTTTAACAGCATCAGTATGATCTTTTAATAAAGTTTCCTTTCTATCTTTATTGCCATTATACTTAACAGAATAAAAACTATCTGGCAAACCTATTTTTTCAAAGTTACCACTAATAATAACTTTCTCTTCAGGTAATTCTAATAAAGTAAATTTTAATGAAGAACTACCAGCATTAACACTTAATATTTTCATATATTTTTTTCCTTCTTTCTATTAACGTAATTATTATAACAAATATATAAAAAAAAGTGAAAACATTTTTCACTTTTTAGTTTTATCAGTATATTTCTCAATTTTATTAATTTCTTTATTTTCAAGTTCATAATATTCATTATTTCTAGAATTAATGCATTTCATCTTATAAAGAAGAGAATTTTTAGTACTAAATTTATTATTCATTAACATAATACTCACCAATATATATTATGTTAAATAATAAATTATTTATACTATTTTAATAGTTTTCTTAATACTTCATTACAAGAAGTTTCTTCAATAACTCTATCATCATGATATTTTATTTCAGTGAAATTATCAACTTTTATAGTTTTAATATTTGCTGCGATTGCTGCATCAATTCCTCTTTTAGAGTCTTCTATTGCTAAGCAATTATTTGGATTTAAATTTAAATAATTAAGAGCCATATAATATGCTTCTGGATCAGGTTTTAATTTTTTAGCATCTTCTCTTGCTACAATAAAGTCAAATAAATTTTCTATGTTGTGTGCTTTTAATAACATGTTTATGTAACTTCTTCTACAAGTAGATACTAAAGCAAGAATATACCCCTGTAATTTTAGTTTTGTTAACAAATCAAAGTTATCTTTAGCTTCACTTTCTTCAATAACTTTTAAGAATTGATCTGTATAATTTTCATATATTTGTGCCATTACTTCAGTATCAGTTACACTATCTAAATTATTGCAACTAGCTCTTAATACTTTTAGCAACATTGCATTTTGTTCAAGTTCATATCTTTTATATTCCTCTTTTGTAATAGTTATTCCAAACCTTTCAAGTATTTCCTTAAAGCTTTCAAAGAATGCTTTTTCACTATTAATCAACGTTCCATCTAAATCAAGTAAAAGTGCTTCAATTTTATTTTCCATACTATACCCCTCCAAAAATAAAATTTTTAGTTATTATAACATAAAAAATAAAAACTTACTAGATACTAGTAAGTTCTGTTTCTTTTTCTTTGAATTTATCTTCAACAATTTTATTATATTTTTCAATTAACTCTTGTACTATTTCTAAGCACATATCTCTTTCATCTTCTCTTAATTCTTCATCTTTTTTAATCTTGTTATTTTCATCTTGTCTAATATTTCTTAAAGCTATTTTAGCTTCTTCTGCCATTTGACTTGCTTGACGAACATATTCTCTTCTTGTTTCTCCAGTTAACTCTGGAATAGTAAGCATAATAACTTCACCATTATTAGTTGGAGCAATACCTAAGTTTGCTTCATAAATAGCTTTTTCAATATTTTTTAAAGAACTCTTATCAAATGGCTTAATAGAAAGAACTCTTGCTTCTGGAATTGATATAGTAGCAAGTGATTGAATTGGTGTTGGAGCACCATAATAATCTACCATAACTCCATGTAAAATATTTGGATTTGCTCTACCAGCTCTAATAGTAGTATATCTACTTTCTAGAGTTTCAATTACTTTACTCATCTTATTTTTAATCTCAATTTCATCTATCATAAATATTCCTCACTTATAAACTAATTATATAATAAATATATTCAATAAATCAATATTATTTATCTCTTAATATAGCATTATGTCTTTTAACAACAAGTTCAATAATTTTATCAAATGCTGGATTAATTTCTTCATCTGATAACGTTTTTTCATTACTTTCAAAATATAGATTATATGCAATTGATTTTTTATTTTTTTCTATTTTATCTCCTTCATAATAATCAAATACTTCTACTTTAGAAAGAAGTTTTCCTCCACCTTGTTTAATTGATGCAATTACATCCTCATTTCTAACATCTAATGGAAGAACAAATGCAACATCTTTAGATATTCCTGGGAATTTAGAAGTTTCCCTATATTTAAGCCTTCCTGCTTTATTCTCAAATAATAAATCTAAATTAATTTCCACTACATATACTTCATCTTTAGTAAGTCTTGGATGAACTTGTCCCATAAGACCAACTACCTTTCCTGATACTACTATATATGCACTTTTTGTTGGATGCATTTCTTCTGGAAATTCTTTTACTACAAATGAATATCTATTTTGATATCCTAAATATTCAAGTAATTCTTCTACAATACCTTTTACTGTATAAAAATCATGGTATTCTTTATTAAGTCCTTCTGTATATGCACCAGTAAGTAAACAAGCAAGTTTATTTTCTTCTATATATTCTCCATTAATTAAACTAAAACCTCTTGCTATTTCAAATATAGATAAATCTTTTATATTACGACTCTTATTGTATTTATAAACATCTAATAATGAAGTAATTAAACTATGTCGAAGAACAGTTCTTTCTTCAGTTAGTGGATCAAGTATTTTAATTAAACCAAATTCATCATTTGTAAATTTAAATACATCATCTATATTAATTAGTGAATATGTGATAACTTCATTTAATCCTAAACTTACCATTTTATCTCTAACAATTCTATCTTTAATATTGTGTTTACTTGGAGAACTTTCAAATATTGGTAAAGTACTTTCAATATTATCAACACCATATACTCTAGATACTTCTTCAATTAAATCTTCTGGTATAGATATATCCATTCTTCTAGTTGGAACAGTTACTTTAAATAATTTATCCTTAACTTCAACATTGAATTTTAATTTTTTAAATACTTCTCTTACATCTTCTACTGTTAAATTATATCCAAGAACACTATTAATCTTATCTAACTTTATGTTAATAACTTTTTCATTTCTATCAAGTGTATTGTATTCTAATTTTCCCTTTAATACTTTACCACTTGCATACTTTTCTAACATATTACATGCTCTTTCAATAGCCATATAACATCTATTAACATCAAGACCTTTTTCATATCTAATGCTTGCTTCACTTCTAATTAATTTTTTAGATGTTTTTCTAATACTAATTGGATTAAATATAGCACATTCAATTACTACATTTTTAGTATTTTCATCTATTTCAGTAGTAAGACCTCCCATTACTCCAGCAAGACCAATTGGATCTTTACCATTTGTAATAACTATATCTTCTTCACTAAGTAGTCTTTCTTGATTATCAAGTGTAACCAATTTCTCATTATTATTAGCATTTCTAGCTGCTATTGTTTTACCTAATTTGTCAGCATCATAAAAATGAAGTGGTTGACCTGTCTCTAACATTACATAATTTGAAATATCAACTACATTATTAATTGAACGAACTCCACAAGCCATTAATCTATTTTTTATAAATGTTGGACTTTCTTCAATTAGAACATTATTTACTCTTTTTAATATAAATGTATATACATTAGGAGTTTCAACTTTTAATTCCAACAAATCTTTTATATCTTCTTTGTCTTCTTTATATGTTAATTCTGGTAAAGTTACATCTTCACCCGTAATAACAGCGCTTTCATATGCAAGACCTAACATACTTAATTCATCTGCCCTATTTGCTGTTAATTCGAAATCAATTATTTCATCATCAAGTTCTAAATAAGAGATTGGATTTTCTCCTACTTTAGCATCTTTATTTAATATATGTATGCCATTGATATCTTCTTCTTTTAAGAATTTTTTATCAATACCTAATTCAAATAAAGCACAAATCATTCCATTTGATTCATGTCCCATTACTATTGTCTTTTTAATAGTACCACCAGGCAAAACACATCCATCTAGTGCAACTATGACTTTGATACCTTTTTTAACATTAGGAGCGCCACAAACAATATTTAACACTTCACTTCCAACATTAACTTTACACGCATGTAAATGATCACTTCCACTAACATTCTCACATTCTATTACTTCACCAATAACCAATTTATTTCCACTTACAAGAGATGTTATACTTTCATATTCATTTCCAAGTTTTAACATTCCATTTGCTAGTTCATGAATATCTATTTTATCAAGTGGTGTATAATCATTAACAAATTTTTTACTTAACTTCATGGCTATATCTCCTTTCTATCAAAATTACGTAGGAATCTATAATCATTTGTAAAATAATCTCTCATATTAGTAACACCATATTTTAGTGACGCTACTCTTTCAATTCCTACTCCAAATGCAAATCCTTGGTATTTAGTATGATCAAATCCGCAATTTTCAAGTACATTTGGATGAACCATACCACAACCTAATATCTCAATCCATCCAGTTCCTTTACAAATATTACATCCTTTTTCATTGCATTTAAAACATGATACATCTACTTCATAACTTGGTTCAGTAAATGGGAAAAAACTTGCTCTAAATCTAATTTTTCTATCTTCACCAAACATTTTCTTAGCAAATAATTCTAAAGTTCCTTTTAAATCTGAAAGTGAAATATTTTCACCAACAACAAGTCCTTCAACTTGACTAAATTGATGAGAATGAGTTGCATCATCATCATCTCTTCTATATGTTTTACCAGGACATATTAATTTAAATGGTTTCTTTTCTGCATTTGCAAGCATACTTCTTATTTGTACTGGACTTGTATGAGGTCTAAGAAGTATTTCATCTGTAATATAAAAACTATCTTGAGCATCTCTTGCTGGATGTCCTTTAGGTAAGTTTAACATTTCAAAACAATAATTATCTGTTTCTACTTCAGGACCAGAAACCACATCATATCCCATAGAAATAAATAAATCTTCTATTTCTTCTCTTACAATTGTAAGTGGATGACGAGTTCCTTTTCTTACCTTTTTACTTGGAAGTGTAATATCAATCTTATCATTTTCAAGTTTTTTATTAAGTTCATTATCCTTAATACTCTTTAATTTATTATCTAATGCTTCTGTAATAGAAGATCTTACTTCATTACTTTTACTTCCTACTTCTTTTCTTTCTTCATTTGATAAGCTACCCATCTTAGCCATTATTTCATTAAATACACTTTTCTTACCAATATATTTAGATTTAACATTATTAAGTGCATTTTCATCAGTACATTCTTCAATACTAAGAAGTGCTTCT
Organism: uncultured Mycoplasmatota bacterium; assembly: GCA_946414095.1. GTDB lineage: Bacteria > Bacillota_I > Bacilli_A > RF39 > UBA660 > CAG-1000. The sequence continues at coordinate 65,512 of CAMKNB010000002.1, read as the reverse complement.
TCTTTAATTTTTTCTAGACTCTCTATCATACTATCCTCCTAAATAAAAAAGCCATAAATTAAAGGACGAGATAACCCGCGGTACCACCTTAATTCATGACTAACATGCTCTTTGTTTTCGTTAACGCCGAAATAAATACGTTCTTTTTATATGAAGGTGAATTCATGACTATTTATTTATTGATATTACACCATATTATCAACTCTCTTAAAATAAATGATTATCATTACTATTTCTTCACAAAAGATAAATCAATTTTAGCACTAATAATTTAAAATTTCAACATTTATTTTTACTAATATATTATTATTTTGAAACTATCATTGCATAGATTATTACCATTAGTAAAATTGTTTCCTACATGAGTACTTCTTTTCTCTACTACTATTTTATTATCATTAATACTTAAAACATTTTCAATAAAATTATATGTATCTTTACTACTTTCACAATCTTCTACTAAAAGATATCTAATATCATTTTCTTCAATAACAAATTGTGAGTATAAATTTTCACTTATGTAATATAATTCTTTATTTTCTCCTTCTAAGTTACCAATTTGAAAAGATAAATCAAAATCAAGTTCTCCTAAAAGATTTGTTTCATTTACTACATATATTTTTTCTATTTCATCTTCTTCATGTATCTTAATAATCAAATATTCCTTTTCATCACTACCATTTATTAAAAATATATCATCTTCACTTGGAAATACAATATCTTCAATTTCACTACTTTGCACTACTATATTTTCATCAATTAATATTTCATAGTGTAATTTATCTTTTTCTTTATCTTTATAGTAATTTATTTTTATAGTATGTTCTACTTGATTAAATGTTATTTCATTTGAAAAAGTATTAATTATATTCTTATCATCATCTATTACTATAGTTTGATTATCATTACCATCATTATTTTCAATATTATTATCATCTTTTTTATTAACAATTGAAAAAATAACTATACTAGTACAAATTAATAATAATATAATTACAAGGATATTAATTACTTTTTTATTCATATAGTTTTCCTTTCAATAATATTTTCTATATATTCAATTAACTTAGATGACTCTACTTTTACTGATTTTTCTTCATTTCTTAGTTTTACTTCTACAATACTATCATTTAGTAAATTTCCCACTGTTACCCTAATTGGTATTCCCATTAAATCAATATCATTAAATTTTACTCCAATTGATTCTTTTCTATCATCTATAATTGTATCTATTTTTAAATTATTCAGTTTTTCATAGATATTATTTGAATATTTTTTTATATTTTCATCATTTACATTAGACACAATGATTGCTACTTTGTATGGAGCTACAGAAATTGGCCATATGATACCTTTTTCATCATGATTATTTTCAACAATTGCACTTATTAATCTATCTATACCTATTTGATAAGAACCCATATGAACATCACATTTTTTATTAATTTCATCTGTATATTTTAAATTATATAATTCACTATATCTAGGACCTAATTTACATATTTGTCCTACTTCTATTCCTTTAACTATACTACATCTATTTTTACACTTTGGACATAATGAATTTTTATCAAATAGTTTTAAATCAGCAAATCTATTAATTTTAAAATCTCTTCCATAGTTAACATTTATATAATGATAATTCTTTTTATTACTTCCACATACAAAATTATGCATACTTTTAACTTCATTATCAGCAATTATTTCCATAGTACACCCAATTGGGCCTACATATCCTACAGATGTACCTATTTTTTCAAGTTCATATACACTTGGAATTTCAATGTTATTTGTATTAAATAAAACCTTTAATTTTTTAACATTTAATTCACTTTCACCTCTTAAAAGAATCATCTTATATATTCCATCTACTTTGCATATTAAAGATTTTAATATATTACCTTCAAATACATTTAAAAAATCACTTACTTCTTTTATAGATTTAACATTAGGAGTATCAACCATTTTTTTCTCTTTATGTTGTACCTCTTTGTTAGTAATTATAGACTTTGAACAAGCATCTTCAATATTACATGCATATGTACAATTATTACATTTTACTACTTCATTGTCTCCATAGTTAGATATTACTTGAAATTCTTCACTTGATAGTCCATATATACTATCATCATTACTATCAACAATCAAAGTATCTATTCCAACCCTACTAAAAATATGCTTGAAAATCATAAACATTTTGTCATAACTAACATCAAGTCCACCTTCATCAGCATCAAAACTATAAGCTTCTGCCATAATGAATTCTTTTTTTCTTACTAACCCAAACTCAGGATGTTCTTCATCTCTATACTTATTGTTAATTTGAAATAATGAAAAATGTAAATCTTTATAGCTCTTTATTTTTTGTGACGCAAGATACGCAAATAACTCCTCACTAGAAGGAGCTAAATTCATTTTTTTATTATTTCTATCTACTAAGGAATAAATTTCATCTTTGAATAATTTTTCTCTATTATTATTTTCAAACATTTCACTGCTTACAAGTGTAGGCATTAATACTTCTTTTGCAGAAATACTTTTCATTTCTTCTTTAATTATTTTTTTAATATTCTCTATTACTTTAAGTCCAATTGGTAAGTATGAATAAATTCCATTATAATTTTTTAAAATCATTCCACTTTTTATAAGTAGTTTAGATGAATCACTTACTTCATCTTTAGGATTCTCTCTTCTAGTAATAAAGAAACTATTACTCATTCTCATTATTACGCACCCCTATAAATAATTGAAACTATAGTTCTATTCATCGCATCATTATTATCATATCTTACACACACTAAAACATCATTCATACTCTCACCATTAACAGGATTAATAATTTGTTCCTCTTTCTCATAATCCTCTGTATTTACATATGAAGTACTACCATTTAGATAACCACCATTTATAAGACCATTAACTGTTATCCATGTACAATCTTTTGATAGTTCAGTTAAATTCTTTTCATATAATTCTTTGAATTTATTTAAATCCATATCACCAACATTAATTTCGTTTGTTACTTGCCTTTTTAATAATTGTAAGTTATCCATAGCATAATCTTTAGCAGCATTTTCAATTGTTGCTTCCTTTGTTTCTAAAGTTCTATTTAAAACATTATTCCTAAGAGCTATTATTCCTGGTGTAACAAGTAATGCAAGAATACCAATTATAGCAATTACTGCGATTAATTCTACTAATGTAAATCCATTTCTATTCATGATTAACCTCTTTATTCTACTAAATGTAGTATACCATATTTTACTAAATAATAACAATATTTTTATCTTGAATTAACATTAATTATATTATATAATTAAATAGAATAGAAAGAGGTTAGATATGAAGGAATTTGATTTCGAGAAAGTGCCTATTGTAGAGATTGCCAACGAAATCCTTCTTGATGGCGTAAAAAAAGGTGCCAGCGATATTCACTTCGACCCTACTAAAGATGGAATTAACATTAGAATGCGTGTCGATGGTGTTTTATATGATTATGCTAAAGTACCTGCTGATTTCAAGAGAAATATGATTTCACGTATCAAAATGATAGCTAGTATGAACATCATGGAAACAAGATTACCTCAAGATGGAGCTATCAAAAGTAAAATTGGCGATAAGATGCTTGACCTTCGTGTTTCAAGTTTACCTACTCATACAGGAGAAAAAGTCGTTCTTCGTATTTTAGACTATTCAAAAAGTTTACAAGGTTTAGAAACTTTAGGGTTTTCTGAACATAATTTAAAGAAAATAATGAAAATGATAGATATGCCAAATGGTATAGTACTTGTTACTGGTGCTACTGGTTCTGGTAAATCTACTACCGTTTACTCTATCTTACAAAGATTAAATACTCGTGAAGTTAATATTATCACTGTTGAAGATCCAGTCGAAATGGAAGTTGAAGGATTAAACCAAGTTCAAGCGCAACAGGAAATTGGTTTAGATTTTGCAACTGTTTTAAGAAGTATCCTTCGTCAAGACCCAGATATCATAATGATCGGAGAAATTCGTGATGGTGAAACAGCAAGTATTGCAGTTAGAGCTTCTATTACTGGACACAAAGTATTATCTACAATCCACACAAATAGTGCATTAAATACTATTGAAAGACTTACTGATATGGGTGTAGAAAGATATTTAATTGGTACTTCACTTAATGGTGTTATTTCTCAAAAACTTGCAAGAAAATTATGCCCTAATTGTAGAATAACAAGAGAAACAAACGACTATGAAAAACAATTATTTAGAAAAGTACTACACAAAGATGTAGATAAAATATATGATATAAATCCTGATGGATGTGAACATTGCTTTAAAGGCTATAAAGGAAGAATTTGTATTGCTGAAGTTTTGGTAATTACAGATGAAGTTAGAACAGGTATCACAAACGCCGAACCAAAAGATGTTATGAGAAAGCAAGTATATATTGATGCTCATACTCATACTCTTTTAGAAGATGGCCTTGAAAAAGTAGTTTTAGGTGAAACTAATTTTGATGAAATATTAAAATTAGTTGATTTAGAAAATGACTTAGCAATTCATAATGCATTCTATGATGAAGTTGAAAAGAATTTAAAAGAAGGTAAAAATATAGATGGTGAAGAGATAAAGCCTAAAGAAGAAAATCAAGAAATAGTTAAAGCTGAAACAAAACCTGAAGAAGTTAAACCTGTAGTTACCGCTCAACCTACTACTACTGCTAAACCCGAAGAAGTTAAACCTGTAGTTACCGCTCAACCTACTACTACTGCTAAACCCGAAGAAGTTAAACCTGTAGCTACCGCTCAAATTGCTGCTGTTACTAAACCTGAAGAAGTTAAACCTGTAACTACTGCTCAACCTGTAACCGCTGCTAAACCTGAAGAAGTTAAACCTGTAGCTACCGCTCAATCTGCTACTGCTTCTAAACCTGAAGAAGTTAAACCTGTAGCTACTGCTCAACCTGCTACTGTTGCTAAACCTGAAGAAGTTAAACCTGTAGCTACTATTCAACCTGCTACTGTTGCTAAACCTGAAGAAGTTAAACCTGTAGCTACTATTCAACCTGCTACTGTTGCTAAACCTGAAGAAGTTAAACCTGTAGCTACTGCTAAACCTGTAGCAGCTACTATTTCTCAAGAATTACCTGTACTACCAACATCAGGAAGTAGTAGTAATGAGATATTATCACCTACTCCTCCTGGATTTGAACCTATTGGTCCTACAGCAAATGTTAATTTTGAAACTTTAGTTCCACCAGAGCCAACAGTAAATTCAAATGTAATAGTGGAACAACCAAAAGTTGGAGCATAGAAACTAAGTATTTAGTTTCTTTTTTTTGAATATAATTATTTAGGTGAATAATATGTTTCAAACTAAACAAAACATAAGAATAAAATATGTATTCTTATTTTGCATATTAATCTTTATTTTTGTAATAATAAAGATTTTTTATATTCAAGTTATAGAATATAAAAAGTTAAATAAACTTGCTAATGAACTATGGAGTAGAAATTTAACGGTACAAGCTGATAGAGGTAAAATACTAGATAGAAATGGTAAAATTATTGTTGATAATATTACAACAGTTGGATTATATTTAGTTCCAAATCAAATAATAAATAAAGAAGAAGTAGCAAAAGAATTAAGCAGTATACTAAATGTTAGCTATGAAGAAATGTATAGACATGTTGCAAAAAAAACTTCAATTGAAAGAGTTCATCCAGAAGGAAGAAATTTGAGTTTTGACATCGCTGACAAAATTAATAATTTAAACTTTGATGGAGTTTACCTTCTAAAAGAAAGTAAACGTAATTATATATATAATAATTTATTATCACATGTAATTGGATTTACCGGAATAGATAATCAAGGATTAAGTGGACTTGAACTTAAATATAATAAAGATTTAACAGGTAAAAATGGTAATGTTAAGTATTATAGTGATGGTAAAGGAAAAAGATTAAAACTATCTGAAATATATGAAACCCCTATTTCTGGAAAAGATATTAATTTAACTATTGATTTGGATGTTCAATTATCACTAGAAAATGAACTTTATAACGCATACAAAAAATATAATGCTAAAGGGGCAATTGGTATTGTTATGAAAGCTAAAACTGGTGAAATAATTGCAATGAGTTCTTTGCCATCATTTGATCCAAATAACTATAAAAATTATAGTGAAGAAATAATAAATAGAAACTTGGCAATATGGTCTAACTTTGAACCTGGGTCAACTTTTAAAATTGTTACACTGGCTTCTGCTATTAATGAAAATGTTGTTAATATTTTTGAAGATACTTATAATGATACAGGAAAAATAAAAGTTGCTTCTTCTACTCTACATTGTTGGAAAAGAAAAGGACATGGACTTCAAACATATGTGCAAGTTGTAGAAAATTCATGCAATCCAGGTTTTGTTACTTTAGGACAAAAATTAGGAAAAGAAAAATTATTTAAATACATTCGTGAACTTGGATTTGGAAGAAAAACTGGTATAGATTTGTCAGGCGAAGCAACAGGAATATTATTTGATATGGAGAAAATTGGTCCAGTAGAACTTGCTACTACAGCATTTGGTCAAGGTATTAGTGTTACAGCAATTCAACAAGTAACTGCAGTATCTGCAATAATTAACGGTGGTACTTTATATACTCCATATATAGTTTCAAAAGTTGGTGAAAATAAGAATTATCCCAGAATTAAAAAAGAAAATATAATTAGTGAAGAAACAAGTTCATTAGTTAGATATGCTCTTGAAAGTGTTGTTGCTAATGGTAGTGGTAGAAATGCATATATAGAAAATTATAGAGTTGGAGGAAAAACAGGAACTGCCCAAAAAGTTGGTGATAATGGAACTTATATGAGTGGAAACTATGTTTTGTCTTTTATTGGATTTTTAAGTGCAAATAATCCTGAATATGTAATATATATTGCACTTGATAATCCACATGGAGTTACACAATATGGTGGTGTTGCAAGTGCTCCAATAGCAAAAAAAGTATTAGAAGATATAATATCTATTTATGATATTAAAGAAGATACTACTGGTCTTCCTAAATCGTATAGATGGGATGATACTATTTATATAATGATTCCTAATTTAATTGGTGCAACTAAAAAAGAAGCTAAATCACTTTTAAAAGATTTTAAAGTAGAATTTGTAGGCAATGGAGATAAAGTAATTGACTCAAATCCTAGATTTAATACAAGAGCTAAACAAGGCTCAATAATAAAAGTTTTATTAAATTAAAAAACAATATTTACAATCATTTGTTTGTGTGCTATTATTGTATTAGGAAGTGATTATATGGAAAAATTAACTAGTAAACAAGAAGAAATTTTGAAGGTAATCAAGAAATTTATTGCAGAAAAAGGATATGCACCTACTATAAGAGAACTATGTAAATTATGTAATTTAAGTAGTACTGCAACTATGTTTGTACATTTAAAAAATCTAACTAACAAAGGATATATTAGTCAAACTGAAAGCAAATTTAGAACAATTGAGTTAAATGTAGAAAATGAGTATATCAAAAAGAATGACAACGTAATTGAAGTTCCACTACTTGGAAAAGTAGCAGCTGGTAATCCTATTGAAGCAATCGAAAATCCTAATGAGTTTTTTAACTTACCAAAAGAATTAGTGCCAAATAATACTGAGGTATTTACATTAGAAGTAAATGGTGAAAGTATGATTAATGCTGGGATACTTGATAATGATATTGTTATTGTTAAAAAACAACCTAATGCTAATAATGGTGAAATTGTTGTTGCAATGACAGATGACAATGAAGTAACATTAAAGAGATTTTATAAAGAAAATGGTCATATTAGACTACAACCTGAAAACGACTTATTAGAACCAATCATATTAAATAATGTAACTATCCTTGGTAAAGCAATTGGGCTTTATAGAAAGATATAAAAAGCAGAACAATTAATTCTGCTTTTTTAATTTTAAAATCATTTCTTCATTTTGATAATATTCAATAGTTGGTATAACTCTTGGATATTTTTCTTTTATAAGATTTATTTCATTAGAAGTTAATTCAATTGAACTAACAAGTCTTCTTACTCTATCATCATTATTACTATTATAAATAATTTCAAATAATTCTTCTCTAGAAAGAACTCTAAGTATTTTCATTTCACTTGATGCATACATATCATAGTATCCATAGTATTCGTCTTCATATAGTACTAAATCACCGCTTGCTTCTACTTCAGTTACTACTATATTATCATTCCATGAATCAACATATCTTAGTGTATCTTCTGGTCTTGTACAAAAATGAAAACCATTCTCTCTCCATTTAAGATTACCATTCAATCTATATTTCTTATTTAATAAATATTGATATCCATATCTATTTATTAATCCTTCTCTTAATGCCTTATACCCCCTCATAACTCTCACCTAGTTATTAATAAATATATCATAAATGCTGTCATTAATAAGAGAACAACCACTCCATTAATTTGATCAGTCTTTCTACCCTTATCACCTATTCCAATTGCCATAGATGTTAAAAGTCCTCCAAAAAGTCCTCCTAAATGTGCAGATACATCTATGCTTGGTATTATAAATCCAATAAATAGGTTTAATATTATAACTGGAATAACTTGGCTTCTAAGTAATCCTTGTAAAGTAGCTCTATAATAATAAGTAAAGTATGCGATACTTCCTAGCAAACCAAATATTGCACCTGATGCTCCTAAACTAAATGACAAATCTCCCATAAATACACACGAGAATAAACTTCCAAGTAATCCACTTACAAAATATATAAGTAAGTATTTTAATTTACCATAATATCTTTCTACTTGAGGACCTATTACAAACAATGCATACATATTAAATACTAAATGCCAAAAATCAACATGTTCAAACATAGAAGTAAATAATCTATAAAATTCACCAGATTTAACAAGTATTCTATTGTTAGCAAGTAAATACCCAATCGTACCACTTTTATCATATAATGTTAAGAACAAATAAATCATTACATTAATAACGATTAATGTATAAGTAGCAGTTGGTTTCTTTTGGCTAAATATCTTTTGTAATTTCTTTTCATTCTTAATGGTTTTTTGATTCATATCTTCAGTTAACTTAAAAAATTCAATAGGATCAATCTTTTCAGTTAAAACAGATTCTTTTACTTTAGGAAAAAATTCACTAACTACTTTGTTTGTTTTAAAATCACTAATCTTGTCTACTTTAATTGTCTCAATATTCTTATTGTCAACTATTTTAACAGCATCTCCAGTATCAAGAAGCAAATTTAACATATTCATATTAAATGAAAATGTGCTTTTTTTAATACTCTTCATGATACTTTTTGCCTTAAACGTATCTGTTTTTAATTGTTCATTATTATGTATATAATTATTATTTATTCTAATAAGTTTTAAATCCTTTTCCATATTCTCAAGCCATATTTCATTATCAAGTCCATTAATTATAACAGGTTTATAATCCTCTTCTGTTATAAAATAATGTAATATTTTAAGTACTATATCATCCTTTTTATTAATCTTTATATTCATTATTTTATTCCTTTCCAATAATATTATTTTACTATTAATCATAATATTAGTAAAGAGGTGATAATTATAAAAAAATATTTTAAAGATGTACTTTTATTTATTATAATACTATTATTTTGGCTTATAAGCGGCTTATTATTCAAATTTAATAAGGATTATTATTCTCTATTAAAACTACCTAGTTTTGCTCTTGATGGAAAAATAATAAGTATCATATGGTTTATTATTTATATATTAAATACTATTAGTATAATATTAGTATCTAAAAAAACAAATATACTTAAGAATAATGACTACTTGTATATTCTGCTTACTAATTATTTAGCTAATCAATTATTTGTATTCTTTTTCTTTAAATTAATGAGTCCATTCTTAGGTTTTGCAATTACAACTATAGTTAGTTTATCAACTATATTTTTGTATATAGAAACAAAAAAGATATCAAAAACTGCTTCTTATTTTTTGATACCTTATATTATATATGGTATATATGCATTTATATTAATGACAACTGTATATTTTATGAATTTTTAAACATCTCTAATATTTCCATAAATTCTTTTTCAGGTTCAACTGAAAATTCCATAAACACATGTGTTTTTGGATGATTAAACCCTAAATATTTAGCATGTAGCATTTGACCATAATCATTTATAATCTTTCTTTTTCCATATACTGGATCATTTACAACAGGATGATTTATATACTCCATGTGTACTCTAATTTGATGAGTTCTACCAGTTTCAAGAATAAGTTCAATTAATGTTGCATTTTTATATCTTTCTATAACTGTAAAATTTGTAACAGCACTCTTACTATTTTCATCAGTCACACACATTTTCTTTCTATCTATTTTACTTCTACCAATCGGAGCATTTATTTTACCTTTATTATTTTCTATTACTCCATGAACAAGAGCAATATACTTTCTTTTAACTCTCTTATTTTTAAAATCATCTGATAAAATTCTGTGAGATTCATTTGTTTTAGCAATTAGTAATATACCAGATGTATCTTTATCAATTCTATGAACAATGCCACATCTCTCACTACCACCCTCATCGCTTAAATCATCAGTATAATTCATAAGTGCATTAACTAAAGTATGCGAATAATTTCCATTGCCGGGATGAACAACCATTCCACTTTTTTTATTAACAACCATTATCTCATCATCTTCATATAAGATGTCAATTGGTATATCTTCTGCTTTAACACTGGTATCCACTTTTAGATTTCCTATTTTAATAATATCTCCAGTTTTAAGTGAATAACCACTTTTAACAACATTTCCATTTATAGTGATATTACCACTCTTAATATTTTTAATTATAAAATTTCTACTTTCACCTAATTCATTTGTTAAAAATACATCTAATCTTTTCAAACTATTTTCTTCATTTACTACTATTTCTTTCATTTTTACCTTCCATTAATATAATATAAATATATAAAATTATGCCAAACGTAATTAATATGTCTGCTATGTTAAATATTGCCATTTCCTTTTTAAATAAAGTAAAAGATATAAAATCTACTACATATCCTCTAAATACTCTATCTATTAAATTTCCAATTGCTCCACTTATAATTAAAGATGATGATATAATCATTAACTTGTTTTTTTTATTCTTAATAGTTTCATATATTACATAAGCAATAACTAATAATGTTAACAAAATAATAATATACTTTTGATTGCTTAACATTCCAAACGATATACCAGTATTTCGTATATAGTAAAACTTTAAAAAATTATTGATTAATATCAATTTATCATTAACATTGAATGAATTAATAACTATATATTTCGTTATTTGATCAAATGATACTAACGCAATTAAAATAAAAATATAAATAAATAATCTTTTTTTCATATTATTATTTTATCAAATTATTTAAGATATATCTATTAGTATTACATCTTCACCTAATTTTTTTATTTGAGTAAATTTAATTGTTAAATCATCTGTAGTAGAAAATAAACTTCTAACAAAATTATATTTTTCTATAACAAAATGAATCATATATCCAGATTTAATATCAAATTCAACATCAACTATTTTACCTATTTTTTTTCCATCTTTTATATTAATAATATCTTTTCTTTGTAACTCTGATAATTTCATATTAAATTATATTATAAAATTAGCTTTTTAATACTATCTAATGCATTATTTTCTATTCTTGATACTTGTGCTTGACTTATATTTAGCATTGAAGCTATTTCAGATTGTGACAATCCATCGATATACCTTTTCATAATAATTGTTTTTTCCCTATCTTTTATTTTGGATAATGCTTCCCTTAAAGCTAGTAAATTATCCAAATCTTTAACACTTTTATCTTCAATTTGATCTATTAGATAGACAGCATCTCCATTATCATTAAATATTGGTTCAAAAATACTTACAGTATCTGTAAGAGAACTTAAAACATTATATAATTCATATTCACTAATATTAAAATATTTACATACTTCTTCATTAGTTGGGTATTTATAATACTTACTTAAGTAGTCTTCCCTATAACTTACAACTTGATAAGATAATTCTTTAATACTTCTTGATATCCTAATACTATCATCATCTCTTAAATATCTTTTTATTTCACCTTCAATCATTAATACAGCATAAGTACTAAATTTAACACCAAATGATAAATCAAAATTATCAACAGCTTTTATAAGACCAACAACACCAATTTGAAATAAATCATCTAAATTATCGCACTTATTTTGATACTTTCTTAAAATGCTTAAAACTAACTTTAAATTGCCTTCTATTAACTTATTTTTAGCAGCTTTATTACCACTTTTTAACTGTTGAAATAAATCTAACATTTCATTATGATTAAGAACATTTAATTTTCCAGTATTAATACCATTTATTTCTACTCTATTTTTCGCCATAAAAAAATTCCTTTCTATATTATATTGAAAGGAATTTATTATTTTTATTCATTAATCTATTTTAATATTTTTTGCCAAAACTTCAATTATAGAAGGATCAGTTACCTTTTTAATTTTCAAACCCTCATTACCAACACGTTCTAAGAAAGCAAATTCATTTGTGAAATTTTCTTCATCTTCTGAAAGTTCAGCTCCTAAGAAATATGTAACACCTTTATAAACTGCTTGTCTTAATACAAAATATTTTTTTCCATTTGCTAAATCTAATACTTGATTTGTTAAATTTTCCATTCTTTTTTCCTCCTAAAAATTATAATGTTGGTCCATTAGAGAAGAAATCTTGAAAAGCTTGACCTAATGCTTCATTAAAGTTAGCTTCTTCTTGAGTATTCATATTGGCTCTTGCTTGTTCTTCTGTAATTTCTTGTCCAGTTCTTGGTAAAGTTCCAACTACTACTGCACCAGTATTTTCAAGATCAGAACCAGTTACAATAGATGTACCATGATCAGTTTGTTCTAGAGTTCTATCCGTTAGTCTTTCTGTAGTACCATCTTGATTATGAACAACAGCATTTCCAGCATTATTTATTTCTACTCCAGTTTCAGCATTAAATGCAACTTCTCCTGGAGCTAGTTCTATTGTAATTTTCTCTTCTTCTTGTTGTGAACTCTCTCCTTGTCCTTGATCACCTTTATCTGGTGATGGAGATGGAGATGGAGGCAATTCATGATTATCATCTTGGTCATGACTTTCTTGATCGTCCTTTTGTTCTTTGTCTTGCTCATCATCAGTAGTTTTATCATTCTCAGTTTCAGTAGTTGTTTCAATATTATTATTATTATTATTATTTATTAATGCATGTGCTCCAAGACCAGTATGCACAGCAATAGCAGTTAATAAGAATACTTTTACACCCTCAATAATTGGTTGAAGTTTTTGCCATAAAGTTGATTTAGGTTGCTTAACAACAGCATCAACAACTTCTTCATCATCTTTTGGTTCTTCTTTATCTTTATTTTCATCAGCAGAAGGATTTTCTTCTTTAGGTTCTTCACCAGAAGATTTTTCTTCTTCTTTATTTTCCTCTGTAGAAGGATTTTCTTCTTTATTTTCTTCTTTATTTTCTTCTTTAGGTTCTTCTTTATCTTCCAATCCAAAAGCACTTCTAGGCTGCATTTTTAATTCATCTGAATCTTCTTCTTTTGTTGAAGGCTCTTCTTCAGTTGATGTATTTTCTCCATTTGAAGGTTCTTCTTTATCTTCCAATCCAAAAGCACTTCTAGGTTGCATTTTTAATTCATCTGAATCCTCTTCTTTTGTAGAAGGTTTTTCTTCAGTTGAAGCTTTTTCTTCTTCAGCTTTTTTCTTTAATGCTTCTTCTTCTTCCTTAGAAATACCTTTTGTTTCTTCTTCAATATTTTCTAATTCCGGAACCTTTCCACCAAATCTAAGAATTTCAATTTCTTTATCTAAATTAGCAATTAATCCTGCATAGTAAGCATCAACTTCGCTTAATCTATTTATATTTTCTTGAAGATTAGTTATATTTTGATCATATAATTTTTTTACAGTCTCATCACTAATATTTTTAGAAAGTTCTTTTACTCTTTCAAGATTTGAAGTAAACATATTGATTAGTTCTTGATTTCTAGTTCTAGCATTAACTAAATCTCTACGAGTTCTAACTTTAGACATTCCTAATGTGGCTTTTGCTTTAACTGTTTCTGAAACTGGTCTTAATAAGTTTGCCATTTCATCATATAATTTATCACCATCATTTAGAATGCTAACTAAATCTGCAGTATCGATAGTTCTATCGAATCTTAAATTTTCTTGTACCTCAAGATTTCTAGCATGAAGTCTTTCTAAGTCGCCTTTAATTCTTCTTAACTCTATTATTCCAATTTCATCGATATTTCTACCACTTAAACTGTTTTTAAGAGCTTCAAATTCATTTTTTAAATTTTGAAAATCTTCCATAATTAATTAGTCTCCTTTTTATTTCTAATATATAGTTGTAACTCGTATTTAGTTTCACCATTGTTAGTAATATCTTCTAAAGTTTCTATTTTATATCCTTTTTCCTTAAATAGATTTATCATTTCATTCTCTGTTAAGTAACTTGATGTTAAGCTTTCCCATCCGCTAGCTTCACTTCCAAGATTTTGTTGTAGTTTAATTTTTACTCTCTTCTCAATTGTTCTACTTCTTCCATCACTAACTTTTGGATTCTTAGTACTCCAATCTGACCAATCTGACCAATTATATTCATTTGACTTAGTTGCTGAATAATATCCAGATGGTGGAAGAGCAGTATACTTGGTTGTAGTAGTTTTACTTTCCTTATACCACTTATAAGCAGTTGTTTTAGTTGATTTATCTTTAATTGCGCCTTTAATAGGAGCTTCTATATAATATACTTTTTCACCGCTTGCTTTATTAGCACCTGATGGATAATAAGTATTTACTCCACCTTGTAATTTATACCAATAATAGAATGTTAATGTAACACTTTGACATACATCGCTTGCTCCTGTACATTTCTTTTCTGTAACATCTGACCAAGCAGAATATTTTTTACAATTATAATTTGCATTTGGTACTATATTTTGAATAACCATATCTGTTGAGGTTGAACCGTCAACACAGCTATAAACTATTTCTCTTTGATAATTGTAAGATTTATTTGTTCCTTTTCCACATTCAGTATTTGGTTGATAAACATAAATTGGTGAACTAGCACTAGTTGCACAAACATAATATTTAGTTGGTTTAAATGTACTAGTAACTGTTCTTGTTCTATATCTTGTAACATCAATTCCTTGTGGATCTCTATTTGGATATCCATCTGGTTCTGTTACACTTGGCATTTTAGCTCCATTCTTTGAGTAATAAACTTTTTCAGAAGTTGTTGTATACCATTTATAAGCTTCTGTAGTTTTATTACTTGTTTTGTTATATCCACTTGCAGGAGAAGTTGTATAGTAATCATTAACATTACTTGCTTTTGTTTGTTCTCCCTTTCTAGAATAATATGTTCTCTTTGTTAAATTCCAAGTAAATAATTTATCTCTATATCTATAGTAAGTTGTTGAAGCTAATGTTTTAAATGATGGATAAGTAATTTCATCCTGCCATAATTCTTCAACATCACCATATCTTTCACCACCTTGTTTAACAACTTGTGGTAAGAACTTAAATTCTGTATAAGTTTGATTTGGAATAACTTGACTAGTAGTTCCTTCAACTAAGTCTGAATACTCTGTTTCAGAATTTTTTTCTGTACAAACTAACCATGGTGTATAATGTCTTGTACCATCATCTAGAATACATGTTCTTACATATGTAGTAGTAACATTACAATTTCCAAATTTGTTTGGATCTACTAAATTATAGTTAATTAATGATTGAAGTTCAACAACAGAACACTCACCTGGAGCATTTGGAGCTTCATCAATATTATTTCCAAAATATGTTTTGCCTGCTTCTAATAATACTGATTCATAATCAAATTTAACCTCTTCTTTTTTGTTTTCTTTCTTCTTAGTGCAACCCTTAATCAAAAAGAATATTAATATAATAGCAACTAAAACCATTAATACAATAAGAATTCTTTTAAATATACTTGAGCCACTACTTCTATAGCTTTTTTCATAGCCATAATCATCATAGTTTTTTGCCATAAAAAATAACCTCCACACCTCAATGTCTATTCTATTATCAATTTTATCACAATAATGTAAGTAAAAACAAGATATAAATTAAAAAAATATGAATTAAATATTCATATTTTCATTAAAGTTTTTAATTTACCTATTACCTTTTTTTCAATTCTAGAAATATATGATTGAGAAATATCTAATTTACAAGCAAGTTCTTTTTGAGTAAGTTCTTTTTTACCAAATAGTCCATATCTTTCTTCTATTATTTCTCTATCTCTTTTATTTAATCTTTTTATTTCATCTTCAAGTAACAATTTGTTATCTTTACTTTCAATAGATTTTTCTACTATATCATCTTCTGTTCCAAACACATCTTCTATTTTAAGTTCATTTCCTTCATTATCAAAATTTATTGAATCTTCAAAACTAACTTCACTCATTCTTTTTTTATTTTTTCTTAGAAACATTAATATCTCATTATCAATACATCTAGATGCATAAGTAGCTAATTTTATATTTTTATCTAATTTATATGTTTTTATAGCCTTTATTAATCCTATAGTTCCAATACTAACTAAATCTTCTAAATCATACATTGTATTATCATATTTTTTAGAAAGAAAAACTACTAATCTTAAATTATGTTCAATAAGTTTATTTCTTGCTTTTAAGTCCCCTATATTAGATTTTCTTACCAAATCTTCTTCTTCACTTTTAGAAAGAGGTGGTGGCAAAATATCAGTACTTCCTACAAAGAATACTCCATCATTTTTAAAAAATTTATCTAGTATTTTTTCTATCATTATTCCTCCATCAATTTATAATTTAATAAACAATTATAACCTATAAATTTTTGATTAATTATTCCAATACATATGTCATTTCTCTCACCTAGTCCATCAATATATACCCTTTTTGGATTAAAACACTTTATAAGTGAAGTATTATCAATCGTTTTATATGGAACATAAAAAAAGTTTTCATTTACTTTTTTATTAATTATTATCACTTTTTTATTTTGATATGGCTCTATTAATGTATTTGCTGTATCCATATAACCATTTAGATATAATACTTTACCATTATTCAAATATATTGTAACTTTATGTTTTAAAGAAAATATATTCTTTAAATTATATGCAAAATATTTATAAATTTTCATAAAAAATGGAATCAATAATAATACATATTTATATTTAATTAAATTTTCATTCTTAAAATAAAATAAAGTTCCACCTATAAAAAAATTAATTATATAAAAATAAATAGTGTTTTTTATAAGAGTTTTTATATCATTATATCCAAAAGCAATAGAAATCATTATTAAACTAACAATAATATTTAATGCAAATGATAGATAATTGTTAATTTTTAATAGTAATGTTATCAGTGATAATTCTCCTATTAAAGATGATAAAAATAATTTATATCTTCTAGTATTTATTTTTAATAGTTCTGATAAACTATAAAGTAAAATATAATCAATAATAAAATTCAAAATAATTAATTCATCTATATATATCATTTTAATCACCTTTTTTATTGTACAAAAAAAGATATATATTTTTTGTCGAAATATATATCTTTTTAATTATTTTAATCTTAATTTTAATTGTCCACTTTCTTCTTCAATATATTCAGGTTTTGGAAGTGGCTTATTATAAACAAATGGTGACTTTCTTTTTACATCTCTAATATTATAATTTTTAATAAAGAATCCAAAGTCTCTTAGTCTTCTTCTACTAATAATATATTTACCATCTTTGTCTCTAGATAGACTTTCATCTTTTTCATACTCACAAATAAATTTTTCATATAATTTATTTGCTGCTATATATAACTGATTTAAGTCATATCCTTGGTTTTCACACTTATCATTTACGCTTCTTAATTTATCTATTTCATCACCAATAAAATGATAAAAACTAAATTCATTAGCTAAGTCTCTAAAGAAATCAAAATCTCTTGTACTAGCATGATAATACAAACACTCTTTTATGTATTGTTTATCCATATATTTTAAATCTTCTTTATATAATACTGGTAAATATTTAATACCTCTTTCAAATTTTGTTCTACCATTCTCATCTTTATCTTGTGTTTCAAAATAAGCTATATTTATATCAGGCTCTGCACCATCAATCATTTTAGATTTATCTTTAAACATACTAGCAAGTTCTTTTTCACTAAGAGATGATGTTAAACTATCTATTTCACTAATTGTTAATCTATCCGTATACTTTCTATAAACATGTGCTTGCATTAAATATTCATTTTCAAGTTTTATAATTTCAACATTACCAAATAAATATTTACTAGTTTTTCTGTTATTATATTTCTTTATTTCATGAAGAAAATATAATACTTTCTCATAAGAAGAAACAGTTTTAGTTCTAATTGAATCATAATATTCTATTAAAAAGTATCTTTTTTTCTCTTTTTTCATATTTAAAGTCCCCCTTAAATTCGTGAATATTATACCAAAAAAACACTAAAAAGTCAATTTTTGCTTTACTTAAGTGAAAAATTATGTTAAATTATATTTGGCTTAAAAAGAGGAGGCAAGTTATAATATGGCAAAAAATGTATCAAATAGAAAAAATATGAGTTCTCAAAATAGACCTTTTTCAGAAAAGGCTACTAAAAAAACTCAAAAAGTAAATTTACAAGCTACAATAGTTGATGGTAAAAAAGTTAGATTATCTACTAAAGAAATTAGAACAAATAAAAAGAATAAATAAGTCATTTAAATGACTTTTTTTATTCTTCTATTTTTTCATTTTCATCTTCTTCATCAATAAGGTCAATCATTTGATCTTGTTTTTTGTTATTTTTAATAAGGAGTATTACTGTGACTATAATTCCTATTACTAATACTATAATAATTACTATTAATATTAAGTTCTTTTCAATAAAACTTTTTTCTTCTTCTTCTCTTTCAATATTAAATGTATATTTAGTTGTATTTCCATCTTCTGCTGTTACTGTTATAATTAATTCATTTTTTCCAACAATTAATTCTTTTTCTCCTGTTTCGTTATCAATAGAACAATTAACTCCAGAACAAATACTTGTATAAGAAACTTTATTTATAACATTTTTAACATTAATATCATACTTTACTACTTTAGGATTAAAATCAAATTTTATTGGACTTCCTAGCATATCTTTAAGTGTAATACTAGCTAGACTTGAATCATCGCTCTTACCTTCTCTAATAATTACAAATGAATAAACTCTAGTACTTTCATCTTCCGCCTTTACCGTTATTTTAATATTATTATATCCAACTTCTAATGGATAATCTTTTTGATTATCAGTTTCACAGTAATTTCCCTCACATGTACAGTCAATAACTACACTTTCTTTATCATATGGTACTTTTGCATAGTAATCTGTTATCTCTTTATTAAATTTAGGGTCTAATTCTACTCCATCTATTTCAAATGTACTAAGTAAAGTGTCATTATCTTTTTCTTTTAAACTATTGTTTATTTTTATATTAACACTAGTATCATAGTATACTTGTCTTTCATCACCCTCATCATCATATCCAGTTGTAACATAAATACTAGCTGTTTGATTTTCAACATCTTTTACTCTAAGCTTAATATTTGAAACAAGTAAATCATATTTACCATCTCCATATATTGACCACCCTTCATCATAAACATATGCATCTTTATATGAAAATACATTAAAGAAGACACCTTCATCTAGTTTCTTTAATTCGCCTACAAACCAATCTTTCTTAACTTCAAAATCACTTGAATCATTAGCAAGTTCAAATACATTTTTATCAAATGCAATACCTGTATTAAAATAATCTATAGATTCTCCATTTTCTGAAATAGAATCAACATATACATTAACCTTAACTATTCCACCACTTTTTACTTCTTTTGTATCTGTATCAATATAAAAACCATAAGAGTCAGCATAAATATAAGGTACAAAAAAACTAAAGAATAATAATCCAAACAATAATTTTATACACTTTTTCATGTTATCACCTAAAATAATTATATATCAAATAATAGTATTTTTTTATTATATGATTTAATTTTACAAAAAAAGTGACAAAATTGTCACTTAATAATTTCTTGTTCTAAAACTAAATCTATATTATAAGTCTTTTTAACATCTCTTTTAATTTTATTTACTAATTTAATTATATCCTTACTTGTAGCATGTCCATCATTAATTATAAAGTTTGCATGAATATTGCTAACCATTGCATCGCCTATTTTATATCCCTTTAGTCCTAAATCATCAATTAATTTTCCAGCGGCATACCCTTCAGGATTTCTAAACATACTTCCATTTGATGGATGTTTTAAATCTTGAGTTGCTAATCTTTTATTTGTTCGCTCTAAAACTAATGCCTTTAATTCATCCTTGTCACCTTTAGTAAGTTTAATTGTACATGATAGTATTATCCAATTATTATTGCTTTCTTTTACAATTGAAGTTCTATATCCAAATTTCATATCTGAATTTTTTATTATTTTAACTTCTTTTCCATCAAAAATAGTAACACTTTCTACCACATTAGACATTGAACTACCAAAACAACCCGCATTGCCATATATGCTTCCACCAATTGTACCAGGAATTCCAGTAGCAAAATCCAAACCAGCGTAACCAAGATTAGTTACTTTACTAGCAAGATTATTTAACATACATCCACAATCTGCAGTAAGTATATCATTTTTTATTTCATATTTATTGAAATTAGATAAATTAATAATTACTCCATCATAATACTCAGGTAATATTATATTTGATCCATTACCAATTACAAAATAAGATGCTTTATGTTTTTTTAATATCTCAATAGTTTCTAACAATCCTTCAAAATTATCAGGAAAAACCATCGCCATACATTTTGATTCCAATCTAAATGTATTATAGTCTTTTAAATCTACATCTTCTTTTACTGTACAAATTTTATTTAAATCATTTATCATTTTAAATACTCTTCAATTTTGTCACTACCTTCAATGTAGTCAACAATTTTTCCATTTTTTATCTTAATAAGTGTAATTCCATTTATTTTAAGTTCACTAGGCTTTGTAGCCTTTTTATTTGATTCTTCACTAGCATATTTAGCATTTTCTTTAACACTCATATCAACTTTATAATATGGAGTATCTTGACTTTCTAAAAGTAAATTAACATATGAATTACTTGTATAATTACTTTTAAAATTATCAAATATTACATAATATGCTTTTTCACTTCTATTAAACACAGTAGATATTGTAATATTTTTATAATCAAATTCTGTTTCTTTAGTAGGTGCTGTATATCCTTTTTCAAATGTACCTAATTTTTCAAGACCTATTGCCATTAGATACATTACTCCTAAAAATACAGCTACAATTATAACTGGCTTTAATAGATTTTTTAATGCACTATCATCCTCAATTTTATTCTTATTTCTTTCTCTCTTTTTACTTTTGTACTTAATTTGCATTCCTTTTTTTGCCATAATTTCATCTCCGTAATTAAAATTATAGCATAAAATAAGTATTTGTATCAATTATTTGTTGATTTTTCTTAAAAGTTATTATATAATTTACTAAGTATTTAAGTGGCAGTGCTATAAGAAATTATAACGTGTTTCTTGAAAATAATAAGTAACCTCTGCCAAGGTGAAAATTCAAATAGAAACTCCCTATAATGGAATATAGAAGCCTTTTAGTACAATATTACAAAAAGGAGGTATAAATACTATGTCAAGATACACAGGACCTGCGTTCAAAAAATCTAGAAGATATGGTTTTTCTACTCTTGAAACTGGTAAAGAATTAAGACGTAAACCTACTGCTCCTGGAATTCATGGAACAAGTAGAAAGAAACTTAGTGAATACGGTGTTCAATTACAAGAAAAACAAAAAGTTAGATTTTTATATGGACTTTCTGAAAAACAAATGAGAAAGACTTTCGAAGCAGCTGGTAAAATGCAAGGTATTCATGGTTTCAACTTACTTATTCTTTTAGAAAGCAGACTTGATAACTTAGTTTATCGTGCTGGATTTGCTAAAACTAGAAGAGCTGCAAGACAAATCGTTAACCATGGACATATTTTAGTAGATGGTAAAAGAGTTGACATTCCATCATTTAGAGTTAAAGTTGGAAGTGTTATTTCTGTAAAAGAAGCTTCTCTAGAACATCCAGTAATTAATGAATGTGTAAATATGGATATTAATATTCCAGCATTCTTAAATGTTGATAAAACTAAAAAGACTTGTACTTATGTAAGATATCCAGAACGTGAAGAATTAAATTCAGATATTAATGAAGCACTTATCGTTGAATTCTACAACAGATAGTAAAATAAAAAATCTTGATTACTCAAGATTTTTTTATTTGCATTTTAATCTTCAATTTTGTTTTGTAATTTGTATGCTATAAATGTATTTTTAAGGAGCATAGCAACTGTCATAGGTCCTACTCCTCCTGGAACTGGAGTAACATAAGAGGCTTTACTTTCAACATTTGGATTAACATCACCATATATTTTACCATCAATACGAGTAATACCTACATCAATAATAATTGCACCTTCTTTAATCATAGATGAATCTATTAAATGTTTGTGTCCAACTGCTACTATTAAAACATCTGCATCTTTAGTATATTTCTCTAAGTCTTTTGTTTTAGAATGACACATAGTAACTGTTGCATTTCTATTAATACATTCAAGCATAATTGGTTTTCCAACTAAATCACTTCTTCCAATTACAACTACATGACGTCCTTCTAAATCTATTTTATAGTGATCAAATATTTCAAGAATACCTTTTGGTGTACATGGAATAAATGTAGCATTTCCTCCAAGTATTTTACCTTGAGAAATATCTGTAAGTCCATCAACATCTTTATCTGGACTAATTGTATTTAATAATTTCTTAGTATTAAATTTCTTAGGTATAGGTAATTGTAAAATAATACCATTAACGCTTTTATCTTTATTAAGTTCCTTAATCTTTTTAATAACTACGCTTTCTTTTACACAATCTGCATAATCAAAATGCATCATACTCATTCCACAATATTCACATGCTTTTCTTTTATTTTCAACATATACTTTACTTGCTTCATCATCACCTATTGTTAAAACTGCAAGTATTGGCGTTTGTTTGTATGAATCAGCACCAGCTTTAACTTCATCTTTAATTTTAGCACTTAAACTCTTACCATCTAATATTTCCATTTTAATAATCTCCCTCAAATTTACTAACAAATTTAATGCTTTTTAATACTTGATCTTTTAATGGCTTATCGTTTTCATCTGTTTGTACACTTGCAACTTTATCAAGTACATCATAACCATTTAATAATTTACCAAAAGCTGCATAATTACCATCTAAATATGTACTATCTTTATGAACTATAAAAAATTGACTTGAAGCAGAATTCATAGTGAATTCTGTTTCTGGAGTTGCACCAGCTCTTGCCATTGATAAAACTCCTCTTGTATGAGATAAATCATTTGTTACACCATTTATTTTAAATTCACCTTTAATTGTTTCATCACTTCCACCACTTCCACTAGCAGTTGGATCTCCTGTTTGAATCATAAAGTCTTTAATAACTCTATGAAATGTTAAATCTTTATAAAAACCTTCTTTAACTAATTTCTTAAAATTCTTAACAGTAATTGGAGCAATATCAGGATATAGTTCAGCAATCATTATTCCATATTTTTCAACTTCAATTAAAACATAATTAGTTTCTTCTTCACTTTCTGCATAATTATAGTTTTCAATGGTATAAATTGTCTTTCCTTCTTCTTTACTAATTGTATAGTTTAAACCATTTGCCTTAATATTAATAATTATTACCCATATAATAAAAGCTAAAACTAGCAATCCAAATATGGACCACATAATTATTTTCTTTTTATTCTTTTCTTTTTTTAACATTTCAGTTTTTTTACTCATATTATAGCCTCCTTTTATAATTATAGTCTAAAAAAAATAAATAAACAATCTGTTTATTTATTTAATTTATCAAACTTCTTAAATTCAATAGAATCTTCTAAATCAGTATCTTCTAAATCTTCTAGAATACTCTTTTGTTTACGAGAAAGACTAGTAGGAATTATTAATTTTAAAACTAAATAGAAATCTCCCTTTTTCCAAGAGTCAGGATTATTAATACCTTTGCCTTTTACTCTTAAAATATCACCTGGTTGACTACCTTCTTTAATTTTAATATCAACATATCCGTCCATTGTTTTAACTGTCTTTTTACATCCTAAACATAAATCTGTAATTGTAACAGGCATATCAACATAGACATCATTTCCTTCACGTTTGTAGAATTCATGAGGAGTTATTCTTATTTCAATATATAAGTCTCCATTAGGTCCACCATTTAAACCAGGTTCACCTTTTCCACTAACTCTTAATTGTTCTCCATCATCAATACCTGCTGGAATATCTATTGTAAGTGTTTTTGTAACTTTAACCTTTCCATTACCTTTACAAGTATTACATCTTGATTTATATGTTTTACCTTTACCATTACATTCTGGACATGTACTTCTTGTTTGAATTGTTCCTAATATTGTATTTGTTTGTCTAATAACAGTACCTTTACCATTACACTCTGAACAAATAGTCTCACCATGTCCACCTTTTCCATCACAATCATCACAATTTTCATAGTATTCTAATTCTATATCTTTCTTAGTACCATATACAGCATCCATAAAATCTATCTTCATGCCATATAGTGTATCAGCGCCTTTTCTAGCACGTGTTGTATTTCTAGAAGAAGATCCAAATCCTCCAAAGCCACCAAATCCACCTGAAAATAAGTCATCAAATATATCACCAAAATCAAAATTACCAAATGGGTTTCCACCTTGATAACTTCCACCTCCGGCATCACCATATGAATTTTCAAAAGCAGCATGACCAAATTGATCATATTTTGCTCTATTATCTTTGTCAGAAAGACATGCATAAGCTTCTTGTGCTTCTTTAAACTTCTCAGGAGCATCTGGACTCTTATTTATATCTGGATGGAATTCTTTGGCTTTTTTTCTAAATGCGCTTTTAATTTCATCTTCAGTTGCATCTTTAGAAACACCTAAGACTTCATAATAATCTCTTTTTGCCATATATTACTACTCACTTTCTAACTTTTTTAGTTCTTCTTTCTTTTCATTAAATATTTCAAACGCTCTTGAAAGTACTTTTTCATCTGTTAAATCTATTCCAATACTATTTAATAATTCAAGTGGATATTCACTACCACCACTACTTAAGAATCTTATATATTCATCCTTAAAGTCTTTTGTATGCAATAGTTTATCTGCAATTATTAATGCACAAATAAATCCAGTAGCATATTTATATACATAGAATGAATCATAAAAATGTGGAATTCTTGCCCATTCATATTTAATAGTATCATCAACTTTAACAACAGGACTAAAATGTTTTTTATTAAGTTTTAAATATGTATCACATAGTGATTCCATAGTTAAACTTTCACCACTTTCATATTTTTTATGAATAGTGCTTTCAAATTCAGCAAACATTACTTGTCTATAAACTGTAGCTTTAAATTTATCTAAAAATTCTACTAAATAATATATCTTTTCATTTTTATCATTTGTATTATTATACAAATACTCACTCAATAATACTTCATTAACAGTAGATGCTATTTCTGCTAGGAATATTGGATATCCTGCATAAATAAATTCTTGATTTTCATTACTATAATATGTATGCATAGCATGTCCCATCTCATGAATAAGTGTGCTTACTGAATCAATATTATTTTCATAATTTAATGAAACATATGGAAGTACTTTATAACTACCCCATTCATAAGCGCCACTTCTCTTTTTATCTTTTGGATAAACATCTACACATCTATTATCAAGTAAATAATTAAACTTACTTAAATATTCTTCTCCAAGTGGTTTTAAAGCTTTATTAACAATCTTTTTAGCTTCTTCATACTCTACTTTCTTTTCAGGTACTTTAGAAGTATTAACATATAAATCATACATATGAAGTTTATATCCTAAAGTGGATTCTTTAATTTTATAATAATCTTTTAAGTATTTAGTATTCTTATTAGTTATCTTAATTAGATTGTCATATAATTTTTTACTAACTTTATCTGGAAATAATTTCATTTCAAGCGCACTATCATAATGTCTTATCTTAGCAATAATACTATTTGCTTTGACTTTTCCAATATATAATGAACTTATTGTATTTATATGTTCTTTATAATATTTATATTTTTTATTAAAAGCATCTTTTCTTACTTTTCTATCTCTTGAAGATAAATATCTACTAAAGTTAGAAGAAGTTAATTCTACTTTTTTACCTTCCTCATCTTTAATTTTATCAAATTTAACATCTATATTATTAACTGCATCATATGTACTTTTAGGTACTCTCATAACTTCAGATAAATCACTTAATAGTTTTTCTTCACTTTCGCTTAATACATGACTTTTATATCTAAAAGTATCTTCAAGCATTTTCTTATATTTTTCTAATTTTTTATTTTCATTAATATATTTTAAAACTTCATTATAATCTGAAGATAACAATTCAGGAGTCATAAAACTTGTAGTACTACTACATTTGTCTACTAAAGATAGTATTTCTTCTTTATATTCTTGAAACTTAACATTTCCCATGTTTTCATAGTAACCTAAGTGTGAATAAACGTATAATCTTTCAGTAAGATAATCAATTCTTTCACTAATTTCTAGAGATTTTAAAAGATTATCACTACTACTAAGTAATTTACCTTTGTATTTTACTATTTCAGTAAGTAAATCATTTACTTCCTTAATGTCTTTTTTGTAATCATCTTCATCTTTATACATTCTTGTTAAATCCCAATTATATTTATCCATATTATCTCCTTATATTATTTAAGGGCTCAAATAAGAGCCCTTAAACTAATTATTTTTCTTCAAATTCAGCATCTTTTACGTTATCTTTTTTATCTCCTGATTCATCATCATTTGAAGGCTTTTCAGCATTCTTTTGTGATTCAGCAGCTTGTTCTTGATATATTCTACTAGACATTTCCATTATCTTATTAGATAATTTTTCACTCTTTTCTTTGATTTCATCAGTATCATCTCCTTTAAGAGATTTTTCTAATTCATCTTTAAGTTTTTCTAGTTCTTCCTTTTCATCATCTTTAACTTTATCACCAAAATCTTTTAATGCTTTCTCTGTAGCAAATACCATTTGTTCAGCATCATTTCTAATTTCAGCTTCTTCTTTACGTTTATTATCTGCTTCTTTATTAGCTTCAGCTTCTTTCATCATTCTATCAATTTCTTCTTCACTTAAGTTAGATGATGCTGTAATTGTAATTGCTTGTTCTTTATTTGTTCCAAGATCTTTAGCTTTAACATTTACAATACCATTAGCATCAATATCAAATGATACTTCGATTTGTGGTACACCTCTTGGAGCAGGTGGTATGTTAGTAAGTTGGAAGTGTCCTAATGTTTTATTATCAGCAGCCATTGGTCTTTCACCTTGTAAAATGTGAATATCAACAGCTGGTTGATTATCAGCAGCAGTACTAAATACTTGAGATTTAGTAGTTGGAATTGTTGTATTTCTTGGAATTAATACAGTCATAACGTTACCAAGAGTTTCAATACCTAGAGAAAGTGGTGTTACATCAAGAAGTACTAAGTCATTAACTTCTCCAGTTAAAACTCCACCTTGAATACTTGCTCCCATAGCAACAACTTCATCTGGATTAACTTCTTTACTTGGTTCTTTTCCAAGTTCTTCTTTAACTAATTCTTGAACACAAGGAATTCTTGTAGATCCACCAACTAATAATACTTTATCAATATCACTACTCTTTAATTTAGCTTCTTTTAATGCATCTCTAACTGGTTTTCTAGTAGATTCTACTAAATCACTAATTAAATCTTCAAATTTAGCACGAGTAAGTGTTACATCTAAATGTAATGGTCCACTTTCTCCTTGAGTAATAAATGGTAAACTAATTTGAGTACTCTTAACTCCACTTAAATCTTTTTTAGCTTTTTCAGCACCTTCTTTAAGTCTTTGCATAGCTAATTTATCTTTTGATAAATCTACACCATTTTCTTTCTTGAATTCTTTAACTAAATATTCAATAATTCTATTATCAAAGTCATCTCCACCTAAGTGGTTGTTTCCACTAGTTGATTTAACTTCAAATACACCGTCTCCTAATTCTAGAATAGAAACATCAAATGTTCCACCACCTAAGTCATATACTAATACAGTATGTGCATTTTCTTGTTTATCAAGTCCATATGCAAGTGCTGCAGCAGTTGGTTCATTGATAATTCTTTCAACTTCAAGGCCAGCTATTTTACCAGCATTTTTAGTTGCTTGTCTTTGAGCATCATTAAAGTATGCTGGAACAGTAATAACTGCTTTAGTAACTTCCCCACCTAAATAAGCTTCAGCTGTTTCTTTTAAATTCATTAAAATCTTAGCACTTATTTCTTCTGGAGTATATTTCTTTCCTTCTGCTTCAACTTTTTCTTTAGTACCCATTAATCTCTTAATAGAACTAATAACATTTGTAGAAGTTTGAGCTTCTCTTTTTGCTACATCTCCAACTCTAACTTCTCCATTTTTAAAACTTACTACTGAAGGAGTAGTTCTATTTCCTTCAGCATTTGGGATAACCTTTGGTTCTCCACCTTCTAATACAGCTACACAACTATTTGTTGTACCTAAATCTATACCTATAACTTTATTAACTTTTGCCATTATAAATCATTCCTCTCTTTTTTTAATTTTCTTTCATTTTTTGCTTCTTCACTATATATACCCATAGAGTTTATGCATGCAGGAATAAACTTATTCATAGTTTCAATTTCTTCATCATTAAGACCTTCAAGTATTTTGTTTATTTCTTTTTGAACATCTTCTGACTCATAATTATCAGGCTCATTACTTATTTTTAAAAGTAATAACATAATATAGAAAGAAGCAGTATTTATTTTTTTATTTTCGCTAAATAAGCAAGAATTCATATAATCACAATTTCTCTTTTCTTCATCACTTAAATTGTAGTATTCCATGTCACTATAATTACTAGCAATTCCTAAAATAGAAAATAGATTTTTCATTACTTATTTACCTTAACCATTGCATGTCTAATTACTTTATCTTTATATTTATATCCTTTAGTAAGTACTTCTAAAACAACATTTTCAGGTTTATTTTCATCATGTTCAGTAAGAACTGCTTCAGCTACATTTGGATCAAATTCAAGTCCCAAGCATTCAATTTCATGAACTTCAAATTTATCAAGTAAACTAGTTAAATTTCCAAGTATCATCTTAAATCCACTTAAGAATTTACTAACTTCATCTGATAAATCATTATCATCCATCATAATTGCTCTTTCTAAGTTGTCTTTAATAACAAGTATTTCTTTAATGAAATCTTCACCTTCATATTGAAGCATTCTAGATACTTCAGTTTGTGTTCTAGTTTTGAAGTTTAAATATTCAGCTTGTAAACGAATATATTTATCTTCTAATTCTTGATTTCTGCTTCCTAGGATTTGAACCATAGTTTCAGGATCTATTCCTCCTCCACATCCACCGCATGATGCACATCCATCTGGACTACATCCTCCAGCTTCTTCAAATACTTCATTTGCAGCATCTTTATTATCAACTTCATGTACCTCTTTATTTAAATTTTCATCATTTACTTTTTCATTGTTCTTCTTTTTCAAGTTTATCTTCCTTTCCTTGGTTCTCAATATGCTCCTTTATATATTCAAGCATACTAACAACTCTTTCATATTCCATTCTTTTAGGTCCTATAATAGCGATTGATCCTTCACGACCACCCACTTTATATTTTGTTTTCACTACAGTTACATTATCATCAATTTCACTCTCGCTACCAATATATACCTTAACCTCATCATCAGTTTCTTCAATTTTACTCACCATATCTTTGCTTTCAAATTTACTTATAATGTTTTTAACATCATCAACTGTTGAAAATTCCGGTTGTTTTAATATATTGGCTTTACCAGTAAATCTAACATCCCTTTCACTAGTAAAGTTTGAAAGTGCATTATAAAACGCATTATACACAACCTCATAATTTTCAATATAATTTCTAATTATAGGTTTAATTTCAAACTCTAGTTTACTTGGAACTTCATCTATTGGCGTCCCAATGAGCATCTTATTAAGTAACTCAGTAGTTTTAGATATTTCTTCTGCTGGTATATTTTCTTCTAGGATAATATTTTTATTTTCAACATGACCAGTATCAGTTATAACAATAGCTATTAATTGTCGACTATTTATTGGTACAACTTCTACCTTTTGCAAGCGATTATCACTAGATTCTTTTCCTAATATAACAGAAGTATAATTAGTGATATCACTTATTATCTCCAAACTTTTACTAATAGCATCATTAAGTTCTAATTCTTTGTTATTAAATATAGTTTGAAGTTTTAACATATCTTCACCACTAATTTTTTTAGCTTCCATTAAATTATCAACATAATATCTATAACCTTCTTCTGATGGAATCCTTCCTGAAGATATATGAGTCTTTTCAAGATAACCTAAATTTTCTAATGTAGCCATATCATTTCTAATAGTAGCACTAGAACATTTAAATTTCTTACACAAGGCTTTACTACCTACAGGTCTTGCAGTTTTTACATACTCTTCTACAATTTCTTTAAGTAATTCTTTTTGTCTTGTTCCTATCATCATATACCTCCTTTTTAGCACTCTTCTCTTTTTAGTGCTAACACTATTATAATATTATGATTTAGCAATGTCAAGATATGAGTGCTAATTTTTTTAAAAAATAAAAATTAGAAAAATATATTTCTAATTTAATGCTTTATTATTAGTAGAAATACCAACTATAACTTCATCTTCTTCACTAGTAAAACTATTGTCAATATGTCTTTCTAAATAATTATAAATTGAATCTAAATCACCAGATTCAATTTTTTTATGAGTATCTTTATCAAAATATGTTACATTGAATCTTCCATTTGATCTTTTACATACCAACCTAATTTCATTATTATAATCCTCATAAAACTTTTTAAATGTTAAAAATGTATTTGAATCAATATTTCCTTTAACTAGTATATTTAATGTCCCTGTTAGCCTTGGCATTCCATATTCATCTAATCCAACATTTTCATATACAAGTCTTCCACATAAATATTTATTAGAACACATTGTTCCCATTTTAGTAAATTCATCTATTGATGTAATTTCTCCTCCACCTAATATATCTTTCATAGTACGAGCAAATGATGCTATATGAGGTCCAACACCAAATCCTGAATTATAGCCAAAAAGATATTGCTTAGGTGTACATACTAAAAATCCACCAAAATCATCGCCTATGTTTTCTCTACATGCTACATTTCCATTTTTAATAAAATCAAATAAAGAAAAATTATTTGTAAGTTCTTTTAAATCAAAATTATAATTAACTCTATTTGACCCCTTATTTTGAAAAAATAACTTTAATATTTCTTCGTCACTCATAATTTCACCTCTTGCTAAATCTATTTTAATATATAAGGATTACTAATTGTTCCATCACCTGATGTTATTTTTACACTACTTTTTAAATAAACAGATGGATAAACATACTTTTGCAAATATGCACTTGTTCCTTTAGAACCACTTTGAAACAATGATACACCTTGATATTTTGATGAAATAGATGTAATAACCCAAGATGAAGTATCATATGCAAATGCCTTATACCAAGTGTTGTTAGGACAATATGAATTATTTTCCCATCCAGTATAACTATTCCATGCTGAGCCTGGTGCATAATATTCACCAACTGAATAAATGCAAGTTTTTCTTGTTGCACTATCTTTACCAGAAGTTGAATACCCCCAATCGCTAGCACTAATTAATCCAACTTTACCTACCCATGATGTTGTTCTTTCAACTGTATCATTATCATAAGTAGATGCACCACCACTAAAAATGAATCTTCCATGTTTCTCTTTTTCATATATTTGATCAACATTTAATGTACGATTAGAATTCATTTGAGAAAAGTATACTGGAAGTGGTCCTGTGTACCAAAGTGCATCTTCAATCATATTTTTTGCTTTACTTTTTAAACCAACATTAGAAAAGTCACATGCTTCTTTAGTAAGTTTTGATCCTACATAACACTCTCCAGAACTACTATTGTAATATAAATCATTTAAAAGATTTTTAAGTTTAGATTGACTCCACTCACCAACTCCAAATCCTCCATTTACATCTTCAGAACTTGAGTCATATGAATATTTACCAATAGAATCGTTTCTAACTATTTTAATTCTCTGCTCAGTTTTTCCATTACCATTTGATACATTGTTAATAACTCCTACAATACGCCATAATTCATCATTAAATCTCACATAATTACATGGATTATTACCAACATACCTTAAACTATTATCTTCAGTCAAATCATAGGCTAATGTATAAGTACAACTTCCATCTTCACTCGTTCCTTTATCAATTACATCTATTAAAGTATCATCGCTACCATCAACAATTTTTTTAATAAAAGAGGTTGCCATTTCAGCATTGCTCTCTTTAAAAATATCAGCTATATTAATAATATTTTCTGCATCTAAATTACCTATTACCTCTACTTTATCAATATCATTTATACTCATTTCTCCATCATATGAAAATTGATAAGAATTATCTCTAGCATAATATTTTACTATTTTTCCAGTACTATCAACTTCTATATAATACTCAAGATCATCTCTAACTTGCATATCTAGTTCATTTGTACATCCGCTACACTTTGAATATATTTTAGTTCCAGAAGTATTAAACGCATCACTTACATATTTTTCTTCTGCACCTCTATATAGTTTTTTTAGTTCAGTAATAAACGTACTTTCTTTTGCACTATTAAACATTCCCATTACATTAGGTAAAGCTATTATCACTAATATTGCAAGTATTGCTATTACCGCAAGCAATTCTACTAAAGTAAAACCTTTACTATCATTCATATTATCACCTATCATTATTATAGCACATATTATAAAAAAGATTTTTATTATATTAAAAATCTTTTTCTCCTAAATCTTTCAACATCTTTTTACTTTTTATATAAACTCCTGAATATTCATCATAGTATTCTTCTATTATATGATTAATTGTATCACTAACTTCTTCATCAATATCAATATTACTTATTTTAGAAATATCGACATAATAATAAAGCCTCAACATTTTCATAACCTTTTCGCTAACAATTGGTTCATCAGTTCTACAATTAGAACAAATGTACCCACCCTTAGATAAAGACAATGTTACTACTTTATTATTTCCACATTTAACACAATTATCTAAATTTAGATTAATACCCAAATAATTAAGATATTGAAGCTCTAAAACATTAGTAATTATTTTAGGATTATGACCTTCTTCTATTTTTAATATTGCACTTTCCATTAATGTATATACATCTTCACTACCCGATTCTTTATAAACGTTTGCCCCTAATTCACAAATATATGTTAAATAACTAATTTTAATAATATCACTTTTAATATTAATAAAATAATCCTTTATATCCCCATCAATTAGTGTTGAAAGGCCTTCCTCTTTGTAATACATATGAAAAGTACCATAAGCAAACTTTTCACTAGGAAGTCTCAACTTACTTTTTAAATTCTTACACCCTTTTGAAACGCAAGATATAATTCCCATATCTTTTGTAAATATGCTAATTATTTTACTGTTTTCTTTAAATGGTGTATTTCCAACAACAATTCCTTCAACACTTATAATCTTCATACTAGTTAAAAGCATAAAGATTTTCTTTATGCTTATTTTCCTTTCTTATATTCTAAATAATATTCAATTCTTCCTGTTTCTTTAAATAATTTCCAAGCATCTTTTTTATTCATATTTTTTCTCCTTACAATAATATATTGTAGGTTTTTAAAAAATATTATTCATTATTTACTAAATATCCTAAATCTTTAATAAATTTATCTTTTTCTCTCCACTTCTTAATTGTTTTACAATATAGTTCAAGATATACTTTTTTGCCTAGTAACTCTTCCATCTCAATTCTAGCTTCATGTCCAATAGTTTTAATCATACTACCATTATGCCCAACTATTATTTTTCTTAAACTATCTCTATCTACAATTATGTCTACATATACTTTTGCAATTTTGTCATCATTTTCAAAACCAATTAATTTGCAAGATATAGAATGTGGTACTTCATCATTTGTATGAATGAATATCTTTTCACGTACAAGTTCAGATAATCTAAACTCCATATCAGCACTAGTTGTTTCTCCATCCATAAAGTATCTTACATTATCTGGTAAATAATTTTTTAATACTTTAATTAGTTTATCAACATTATCATTTTTTAAAGCAGATAGTGGTATTATTTCAGCAAATTCATATAAATCTTTATATTCATTTATTTTAAGCAATATTTCATTATCAGTAAGCTTGTCAATTTTATTTAAGATAAGAAATACTGGCTTATCAAGACCTACTAATTTATCTAAAATAAATTTATCACCTTTTCCATATGGAACACTAGCATCCACTACAAGCAAAACAATATCTACATCATTAATAGAATAATATGCTTGTGAATTAAGTGCTACTCCAAGTTTATCAATAGGCTTATGAATACCAGGAGTATCCACAAAAACTATTTGAGTATCATCTTCATTATATATTCCTTGTATTAAATTTCTTGTTGTTTGTGGTTTTGGTGAAATAATTGCAATTTTTTCACTTATAATTGAATTTAATAAAGTACTTTTTCCAGTATTTGGTCTTCCAATTAAAGTAACAAATCCACTTTTCATATTACATCCTCCTTTGTAAAAATTGTTTTCATTATAGATGTGAAATCCATAACTTTCATTTTTCCATCTTTAGTCATTATATTAAAAATAACATCATTATCAAAAAACTCTAAAAAAGTTTGTTTACATATATTACATGGATAACAAATATCCTTACTATCAGTCATTAAATACAAACTACTAAATTCTCTTTCTCCATGACTAATAGCATTATTAATAGCATTTCTTTCAGCACATATTGTTCCACCAAAAGATGCATTTTCTACATTTACTCCTTCATAAAAGTTACCACTCTTAGTTTCAACAATACAAGCAAAATGCATTTTAGAATAAGGTGCATAACTATTATCAAGTAATTTTATTAATTTTTCCTTCATCTTAACTCCTAAAACAAAGATATCACTTTAGGTAAAAAGATTATTATACCCACTATTACTGCGACTATGGCAAATACGAAAACTGCAGCTGCAGAAGTATCTTTTGCAACCTTAGCAAGTGGATGATATTCTTCTGTTACTAAATCAACAGTAGCTTCAATTGCAGTATTTATAAGTTCACATGAAATAACAAGTCCAATAGTAAGTGCTAATATTGCCCATTCATATTTATTAATTTTAAAAATAAATCCAAATATTACAACAATTAAAGCAATTCCAACATCAACAGTTAAATTTTGTTCATTTCTATATGCATATTTTAGACCCTTAATTGGATAACTAAAACTATTAATAAACTTCTTTAAACCTTTTTCTTTTTTTCTCTCATCTCTTGATATCATATTCATTTAATATTTCCTCCTCAAGAGCTCTCATTACTTTTTTATCTTCTTCAGTCATATGATCATAGCCAAGTAAATGTAGTAGTCCATGAACTGCTAAATATGAAAACTCTCTTCTTACACTATGCCCATATTCGCTAGCTTGACTCTTGCATCTTTCATAAGAAATATATATTTCACCTAAAAATCTAACATCTTCATATTCTACATCATTAACTTCTTCAAAAGCAAAGCTTATTACATCAGTAACAGCATCTTTATTTCTATATTCTTTATTTATTTCTCTAATTTTTTCATTATCTACAATTACTACATTTAAAAGTGGATTTTCTATTTTTAAGTGAGAGCATGCAAATGTTAATACATCTGCAAGTTCAGTAGTATCTATTTCTTCATCTGTTGTATTAAATATAAAATCTTTCATAAACTTCTCCTAATTACAATATCTTAATTAAATATAAAACTGATAACACTAAAACAATAATACTTAGTAAATTTAAGAACCAATCACGTCTTAATATCTTTGGCATATGTGTTCTAATTGCATTAAGTGATACATATAGTAAGAATCCAAGAATACCACCTACTACATTTAAAATAATATCATCAACATCAAAACTTCTACCAATAAAATGTTGTACAATTTCAATTACAAAACTAGATAACATTGAAACAATAGTAATAGTTCCCAAATTCTTAATATTACAATATGATGTTACAAAATATCCAAATGGAATAAACAGTAAAATGTTGCCAACTACTTGTTTATAAAAACCAGTAGTTCCAATATCATATCTAAGTATTTCTCTAAATGGCATCAAATTAGTTGAATTATATGCAGATATATCTTGACTAGTAACAAGTCTAAACAAAATAAGTAAATATGTTATAAAAAACAAATTAAATATTTCTTCATGAATTACTGCTTTTCTTCTTTCACCCTTAAAAAAGATTGTTACCCTCATAATAATAACAATTGAAAGTAATACGGCTAAAGATGGCCAAGTATCTATAATAACTCCTTTAATTGATGCTTCCATATTCTATTTTTCCTTTATCTATATTAGAAGTAACTCCAATATTCTTATAAACCTTGAAGAATACTTCTATATACATTTTACTACTATTCACCTCTTTTTTCAAAACTTTTTTAGAAATAATACGTTCCCCTTCTTTTAAGTCATAGCCAAGTTTATAAGTTGCTTCGTCTACACCTATCATTAAAGCCTCATTTTCACTCAAATGTTTCTTATTATATTTATATATAGTTTTCTCTTCTTTATATAATTTAAATGGTAAATAAGGCTTATCAAGAACTACTTTTGTTTTATTAACAGTGTCATCACTATCATATTTCCCAATTAAAGTAAATTTATGATTAAGAATATCTAAATAATAATGATTAATTACTTTACGTGTATTAATAGTTTCAACAAACTCAAAAGGGACATTTACATACGCTATATACCATACCTCAGCAAACACACTTCCTAATGCTTCTTTGCTATCAACTATTTCATCATTTTTAAAAATATTACCACTTATTAACAAATCTCCTTTTTTAACATAGTCTCCATTATCAACCATCTTAGTACCAGAAGATACAACAATATGTTTAATCACCCCATTAGATGATGAATAGATACTACTTGCTTCATTTGAAACATTATTATTTTTATTTATTACCCTAGGTGTAACATAAACTTCATAAATACAACCTCGCTCTTTAATTTCAATCCATTCAAGTGTATCTTTGTTAGAAGATAATATTTTATTTTTAATAACACTTATTTCATCAAACGACTTCTTTCTCTTATTTATACTTATACCATTATCATTTAAAGAACTCATTATTACACTTTTAATATTCTCATCATCGCTATATATTTTTATATCAAAAATAGTCATAGTTAATAGTTTTAATATAAACAAACATATAAGAAATGAAATAATCATATATCTATGATAATTAATAAAATTAATTAAACCCTTCTTACCAAAATACTTTATTATTTTAGTTTTATATCTTTTAGATATTTTATTAAAATTGTCATAACTTACTATCAAATAATAAACATTATCATATTTTCTTAAATCTTCATAAAAAATATTATTATAAACAAGATAATCTAAAAATTTAGATGATTCTTCATATACTATAATACTAACCTTATTCACCAATAAATTCGATGCTCCTAATATATCCTTTAATCAAAAGTTCATATTCATCTAGACAGGTAATTATTAGAGATGAACCCTTAATTACAAGCTTATTATTCTTAATTAAAACACTCATTCTATTGCTAGATATATCAATAACATTAATATAGTATTTAATATGAAGACAATTATTTCTAATGTTTATTTCATAATCATCATTTTTAATAATATTCTTTATCATATTAAATATTATTAAATATTTTATTTTTTATACTAATTCATAACTTCTACTATATACTCTTTCATCACTAGCATATTCCATTACAAACTTATTATCTTTTTTACATATTATTTTTATTTTGGCTCGCATTTCTTAAATTCTTGTCTAAATAGTTCATATACACTTCAATTTGACCAATATGTTCCTTCTTTAATTCTGTTACTTTGAGTTCAATTACAACATAGCAATTAAACTTAATATTAAATAACAATAAATCTATATAATTGTAATTATCTCCTATCTTTATTCTATACTCACTACCAATAAAAGAGTATCCACTTCCAAGTTCATTCATAAAGTGCTCTATATCTTCAAGTATAAGTTTCTTTAATACTTTTTCACTTATATTTTCAATATTATTAGTATTTCTAATAACAATAGGATTCTTTATAAAATCATCAATATCGGTTCTTTCTTCTAGAATTAGTTTTTGTTTAGTGTTCTTATCTAATCTTTGATATTCTTTACTTTTTATTTTTTCTCTTAATTGTCTTATAGTTAAATTATGTTTAATGGTTTCTTGAATATAATAATCTATCTCATATTTATCTACTAATACTAATAGTTCTTGGTAATGTGACCAGCTTAATTTGGTCGACACTGTCGACCATTTTATATTTTTAAACAATATATATAATTGCCTCATTCTTCTTAGTGTTCTTTCATTATATTTTTTACCTAACTCTATTTCTAGTTTTTTAGAATATGCTTTAATTAATTTATTTCCATATTTTGCTCTTTCTTCACCACCCTGTGCTTCAATTAACAGTTTTCCTACATTATAATAAGTCATTAGATCATTCTTATTTTTAGAATAATCCTTTACTTTCTTATATACTTCATTGTTTATAAGTTCATTTTTAATTTCTTCATAGTAATCCATATTTTCTCCTACAATAACTCATAACTTCTACTATAAACTCTTTCATCACTAGCATATTCCATAATAAACTTGTTTTCTTTCTTACAAATAATAATGCCTATTGTTTTATCTTGACCACTCTCTTTTAAATTTTTATCTGCATAATTCATATATACTTCTATTTGACCAATATGTTCCTTCTTTAATTCTGTTACTTTGAGTTCAATTACAACATAGCAATTAAACTTAATATTAAACAATAATAAATCTATATAATTGTAATTATTTCCTATCTTTATTCTATACTCACTTCCTACAAAACAATATCCAAACCCTAGTTCATTCATAAAGTGCTCTATATCTTCAAGTATAAGTTTTTTCAACACTTTTTCACTTATATTTTCAATATTATTAGTATTTCTAATAACAATAGGGTTCTTTATAAAATCTTCTATTTTAGTTTCTTCTTTTAATATAAGTTTCTTTTTTACGTCTTCATCTAATCTTTGATACTCTTTACTTTTTATTTTATTATGAAGTTCTCTATAAGAAAGATTCTCCTTAATTGAAATATCAATATAATAGTTTATTTCATTCATGTCTTTTAATACTAATAACTCTCTATAATGTGTCCAAGACAATTGTGTACGCAGTGCGTTCATTTTTTCATTTTGGAATAATATATAAAATTTTCTCATATTAAATAGATTTCTATATCCGTATTTAGCATTACTAAATTCTTCAACTAATTTAATTGAATATTGTTTTATTATTCCATTTCCATAATGCTTACCAGCTTTAAATAATAATTTACCCACATTATAATAAGTCATTAGATCATTTTT
The DNA here is from genome assembly GCA_946414095.1 of uncultured Mycoplasmatota bacterium. Lineage (GTDB taxonomy): Bacteria > Bacillota_I > Bacilli_A > RF39 > UBA660 > CAG-1000. Next base: position 25,565 of record CAMKNB010000002.1, on the reverse strand, counting down.
ATTTTTCGAATAATCTTTTACTTTCTTATATACTTCATTATTTATAAGTTCATTTTTAATTTCTTCGTAGTAATTCATGTTTCCTCCATAATAAAAGAAGTGTTTTTTCTTCTATAAATATAATTCGTTATAATTTATATAAAACACTTCTTTTTTATAAAAAAATACGAATCTTTTAATTCGTATTTTATGATTCTTTAAATTCTTCTGATTGTGTTTCTTCTTTCTTCTCTTCTTCAGTATTTAAATTTTTATTAGCAACTTCTCCTTTATTTAATATAGCGTCTAATTTTACAGCTATAACTTTTCTTGAGAATGGTTTAGACATATAATCACTAAATCCCATATTAATATACTTGTTATTTGATCCTGTCATTGCATCTGCTGTTAGTGCTACTACAGGAGTTTTAAAGTTTGGCATATTAATTAAATGTCCAATTGCTTCTTCTCCATCCATAACAGGCATTTTAATATCCATAAATATAATATCATAATCATTTTTTAGTTCTATTTTATCAAGCGCTTCTTGTCCATTATAACATTCATCTACTTCAAAATTTAAATCCTTAATAGCTTTCTTAAACACTTTAATATTAAGTAAGTTATCATCAACAACAAGTAACTTTTTACCTTTAAAGTCTAGGTCTTTAGGAACATACATTTGAGCCATCTTAATAGATTCAAGTCTCTCAGCATCTCCAAGTTTTTGAGGTATTGTTACACTAAATGTTGTTCCAATTAAATATTCACTTTTTACTTCTACTGTTCCACCCATTAAATCAATAAGTGTCTTAGTAATAGCAAGACCTAAACCAGTTCCTTGAACATTACTTGTTTTTTCAACACCAAGTCTATCATACTTACTAAATAATTTATCTATATCTTCCTCTTTAATACCTCTACCAGTATCTGCTACTGTAATAGATAATGCTCCAGATGCATCTAACCAATTAACAAAGAAATTTACTCTACCATGATCAGTATATTTAATAGCATTAGAAAGCAAATTGTTAATAATTTGTTTAATTCTAAGTCTATCACCAAATAATACATCAGGTATTCTATCACTAATAGATACATTAAATTCTAAATTCTTTTCACTTGCTTTAGTTCTAAGTATTTTAGCAATACTTTCAAATTCATCTTTAGGTGCATAATCACTTTCAACTATATCAAGCTTTCCACTTTCAATCTTACTTATATCTAAGATACTACCAATTATTTCAAGTAAAGTATTTGATGCATTAACAATATCAACAGTATCTTCCCTAACTTCCTTTGGTACTTTATCATTAAATGATTCAATATCTTCACTTAAACCAACAATAGCATTCAAAGGAGTTCTAAGTTCATGAGACATACTACTTAAGAATTCACTCTTAGCAAGGCTAGCAGCCTCAGCTCTCTCTTTCTCAGTCTTCTCATACTCAACAAGCTTAGCATCAGGGTTTTCAATTGTAAAGTATATTATTACACAGATAAACACTTGCAATGGTGTAAATAACATTAACTTTGGATTAACATACTGTGCCATAAGACAAAACATACCCATTACTAAAAATGAATATAATGGTATATATTTTTTGCTTTTAAAATTTTGATAATCTCCAATCAATAAAATAATCATTATAAAAACTGCAATACCAGATATTATATAAGTACAATTTACCGAAAGTCCCGTTGGTAACAACAATCCATCTATTTCCTTAATTTCAAATGGCAATACCAATGCTAAAATTGCTGATATAACCATGGCTACTAAAGTTATCTTTCTATTCCTAATATATTTTTGTTCTTTATTACTATTTGTTGAAAGTATAGCAATATATGAAGTAAATATTACTCCCCACAAATTATAATATAATAATATTAATCTATTTGACCAAATATATAACGCATCATTAGATTTTATCCCAGATTTAACTAAAAAATAACTTATAAAACTAAATATTAACCCTACAATGGTAATAATAAGCGTTGAAGAAAATATTGAATTCTCGGGACTCTTTATTTTTTTCTTTGAAAAATATGCTACAATGACAACAAGCAAATATATAAAACTCATTATATAATAAGATATATCAGACATTCTAAAACACCTCTATTTTAATAATATCATATTTGAATTAAAAAAGCATTATATATTTTTTATTAATTCTTTTTCTTTTTTATTAATAATTTCATCATTTCCCAATTCTTCAGATTCCAATGCTTTATAATCAATTTTATTGATCTTTGTTAATGGAAAACTACTTCTAAAAACAAATTTAACTGGTATATTGTAATCAGGTAAACATGTGCCTATTTTATTCTTAATATATTCAACGATTTCTTCTCTAGTTGATTTGGCAGCTTCATTCATTATAATATGTATGACAGGTACAGATCTTTCAACATCATCATGCATAGAAACTACTGAACAATTTTCAATATCAGAATTTTCTAACACTATACTTTCAATATTAGCAGGAAATATTTTATTTCCATTTCTGACTATCATTCTTTTCATTCTACCGACTATATATAAATGGCCTTCTGAATCAATTTTTCCAATGTCTCCTGTTCTAATCCATATTTTTCCATCTTTTTCAACATATTTTAAATCATTAGTAGCCTTTTTATTATTCAAATATTCTTTCATCATAGTAGGTGTATTTATCCATATTTCACCTTCTTCATTGTATAATTTTTCGCTACAATCATCCGGATCAAAAATAGAAATGGAATTTTTGATAAAAGGTATTCCTACACTACCTAACTTATTTGAATTTTCTGTTGAAAAAGATGCAGCTGATGAAACTTCAGACATACCATATCCTTGAGCAACTTTAAATTTGCAACCATGTTTTGCAAAAAAATCATTAATTGATTTTTCTGTTGCTTCATTTAAGGAATCTCCACCAGAAACAGGTGTTTTAAGATAGCTTAAATCTTTAATATTGCTTTTAATTACATATTCCCATAATATTGGCCCAGCTAAAACGTGATTAGGTTTATATTTGTCTAACAACTCAGCAAATTTTGGAACATCAAATTTTGGAATAATGGAAACCTCTAATCCTAAAGTTAAAGGCATATTTATACCATTACTCAAACAAAATGCTACAAATGGAGGTAAAACATTTAAAAATGTGTCATTAATAGTATAATCTAGTCCGCCATTCTTATGCATTTGTGCCATTGCCACAAAATTTTCATTAGTTAATATTACTCCTTTAGGCTCACCAGTAGTACCACCAGTATGAACAACAACAATAGGCTGATTTGCAACAAAACTTGAGTTTACTTCTTTTGAAATACTATTCCCAGATTTTATAAACTGATTCCATTTATAAAAATTTCCAGAAATATTATTTTTAATTTTATTTATGGAATTTAAAAATGGTAATGATTCAATAGGACTAAGACATATTAATTTTTCTACTTTAGTTTCTTTTAAAATAGGCAAAATATTTTCATAACACATATCCAAACAAATAACCAATTTAGAATTAACAGCATTTATTTCTCTTAAAAATTCCTCTGATGTATATCTAGGATCTATAACATTATAAATTGCTCCTATTTTATTAATTGCATATAAAAGATATATATTTTCAGGTATATTAGCAATAGCAACAGTTACAACATCTCCTTCTTTTACACCATTTGCTACTAATGCTTTTGCAATTTTATCAACATTAACTATCATTTCTCTATAAGTTATTTTTTTACCCAAAAAATTAATTGCAGTTTTATCAAGATGTTCAGCATTATTTAATAGCATATATTCATAAGCTTTAAGTTTTGGTATATCAGTAACAATATCATTCTTATCATAATACTTCAACCAAGGCTTATCAATACTTGCATAACCTGTTGGTGGTCCTTGTAAAGTTCCATTTGCTAATTCTCTTAAATATAAATCTCTTTGTTTTTTCTCTTCATCAGATAATTCTGAAATTTGCTTTTTTAAATTAATTAAATCTTCTTTTTTCATAACGCTCCCCTTTATTGGTCGTATATTATAACACATGTTGTATAAAAAATCAATTTTATATTTTTTGTATTACCTATCCAATTTATCAAATTGATTTATATAAGACAATAACTACGTATCAAATGTGATACGTAGTTTACATTTTGTGATACATTATTGATACATACACTATCTAATAATTGTTGATTTAAAGAATCTTTCTTGAAATTCTGTTAATGCTTCTATTTGTTCATTAGTATAATTTTTATCTTTTGGTACTACTATTAATTTGTCATCATCATCATTTGTTCTATGTATATATGCTATTACTTTACCATTAAATTTCTCTATTGGTTCAAATACGCCTAGAATGTATGCATCTAATTCTTCATTATCTCCACTTATAGTATTTGGTATATATCCATAATTAACCATATACATAAAATTATGCTTAGGATGACGTGATCCTAATGGTCTATCTATAATAACTTCAACTTCTTTATTTAAATAATCTTTTGCATTAACTTTATCCATATTATACACCTCAATAATAATTTAACATAAAATGTATTTTTTTCGTTATATCAATTTTTTATATCAAAGGTATTTTATTGATAATTATTTTTTTTATTAATATAATGTTCTTGAAAGGAGTGATTATTATTAATAATAATGAATTTGATGATAATATGTCATTAATACTTGATTATAGTTTAGAGTTTGAAAACTATATGGATGATACTGGTAAAGAGCCAAAATTACTACTTGATTTATACAAAGAAATTGATGATTTAAGACAAAATAAAGATAGTTTAGAATATCAATTTAAAATTGAAAAAACTAATGAAATTATTAAAAAGTTTGAAGAACTAATTGATATTGTTGGAAGAGATAAGTTTGAATTTAATGATGATGGTAGTTTCTTCTATATTTGGAAAGGAAATAATAAAAATGAGTAATGGTGGAAAAAATAGAGAATGGGGATATGCTAGCTATGGTGAAGATGATCGTTTAATATATACAAGTTATGAAAAAAATGGAAGTGTAAATAGATATCATGACAATGGTGATGGAGGTCACAGTCATGAACATTGGAATAATAAAGATGATTACAATTCTGGAAAAGAACCTGACTTTAGCAGACAAGAAAGTAATGATTCTAAAAATCCTTCTATTGGTGAAGTACAAAATAATGGTGGTTGTTATTTAACGTCTGCATGTATGAAATTTTTTCAAGATAAATTTGATGACAAATGTTATGAACTTACAGTTCTAAGATGGTTTAGAGATAATTTTGTAAGTAAAGAAGATATTGAACATTATTATGAAACTGCTCCTTATATTGTTGAAGCAATAGACAAAAATGAAAATAGTGAATTAATATATAATTATATTTATGATAATGTAGTAGACGCTTGTGTTCTAGCTATTGAAAATGGTGATTATGAATTTGCATATAATAGATATAAAGAAAGTATATTGCTTTTAGAAGAACAATTTGCAAGGCCTTATTTAGAGCAAAGACTAATTAGAGTATTAAAGTAAAAGAGTTAATTTTAAATATTAACTCTTTTTTAATTTTGAAATTGTGAATTATATAACTCTGCATAGAAACCATTCTTTTTAAGTAATTCTTCATGTGTACCTGTTTCTATTACATTACCTTCTTTCATAACAAGTATTAAATCAGCATTTTTAATTGTTGAAAGTCTATGTGCAATTATGAAAGATGTTCTTCCTTCTGTTAATTTATCCATAGCTTTTTGTACTAATTCTTCTGTTCTTGTATCTACACTACTAGTTGCTTCATCAAGAATTAGAAATGGTGAGTCTTCAATCATACCACGAGCTATTGTTAATAATTGTTTTTGTCCGCTTGAAATAGATTCATTATCCTCTATTTTATAATTAAGTGTTTTTGGAAGAGTTTTAACAAAATGATCTACCCCTACTACACTAAGAGCATTCCATATTTCTTCATCACTTATACTTCCATTATTAAATTTGATATTATCTCTAATTGTTCCATTAAATAGCCAAGTATCTTGAAGAACCATAATGAATAAACTATGAATATTTTCTCTTGTTAATTCTTTTGTTGAAACTCCATCTATTTTAATGTCACCACTATTTATTTCATAGAATTTCATAAGTAAGTTTACTATAGTTGTTTTACCAGCTCCAGTTGGACCTACTATTGCTATCTTTTGTCCAGGTTTAACTTTACAATTAAAATCTTTAATAATAATTTTATCTTTGTCATAGCCAAATTTAACATGATTAAATTCTATGTTACCTTTTACTTTAGATGGATCTAGATACTTAGCAATCTTTGATTCATCACTCAATTCTTTCTCTTCTATAAATTCAAATATCCTTTCTCCTGCGGCTGTTGCTGTTTGTAAATTTTGAATAGAAGAAGCTATTTGAGAAAGTGGACTACTAAACAATCTAACATACATTATAAATGCAACGATTACTCCAAATGTAATACTTCCTTTTAATACTAAAACTGAACCTACTACACATACTGCTACATATCCAATATTTCCAATAAATCCCATCATCGGTCCCATAATACCAGATAAGAATTGACTCATTCTATTTGCATTATAAAGTCCTGTATTATATTCATCGAATGTTTTATTAGCATCTTCTACTCCATTATATGCTTTTACTACATTATGATTTGAATATATTTCTTCTATATGACCATTTAGTTTACCAAGTTCATCTTGTCTTGCTATAAAGTATTTTTGAGATTTCATAGTTATAATTGAAATAAATACAAATCCTATTAAAGATGAAACAATACTAATAATAGCTAGTATTACATTAGTTTTGAACATCATAATGAGTGAACCTATTAATAATGCAACTGCTGATACTAAAGAACCTAAACTATTATGGAGCGACATATTAATTGATTCTACATCATTTGTTACTCTTGATAATATATCTCCATAACTATGTGTATCAAAATATTTAAGAGGTAAATTATTTATTTTTCTAGTAATGTCTCTTCTTTGAGTTTTAGAAAAATCATTAGCTACTTTTACCATTAAATAGTTTTGTGTATAACTAAATAGTGCACTAAGAACATACATTACAACTAAAGTTAAAGCTATAGTTTTTATTTTATTTAAATCCATAGTTGGTTTAATTAAATCTTTTAAATTATCATCAAGTTGTTCTATTTGTTCATACATTTTTTCATTATCAGTTATCATCATAAAATCCAGTAATTCAATTTTATCCATACTTGTAAGCATATTTCCATTTATTTCACTATCCGTAAATATAAATGTTTTTATAGTTGATGGTAAATTGATAATGGAAACTAGTTTTTCTTTATCATTTAGATTATTTACTTTTGATAAGAAACTATTATATTCTTCTTTTTCTTCTTTTGTTAAACTATTTAAGATTTCTTCATCTAATATAATATTATTCTTTATATCCTTTTCTATATCATTTTTGATAATTTCAATATTTTTTGTATTAATTACAAGACCTTTAGATATTTCATCAGTCAGACTTTTTAATTTATCAGGTCCAATTATTGATAATACACTACTTAAAGCCGCAAGTACTATTGCTAAAAATATAAAGAATCTATATGGTTTTAAGTAAAATACTAATTTTTTTACTGCTTCTTTTAAATTCTTAGGTTTTTCTCCTGGAGCCCCTCTTCCAGCTGGACCATGTGGTCTTGCAGGTCTTTTATTTATTTTCTCATTATTCATTTGAAAGCTCCTCCTTTGATAGTTGTGAATATGCTATTTCTTTATATACTTTACAATTCTTAAGCAGTTCTTTATGTGTGCCCATTCCTACACATTTACCATTATCTAAAACTATTATTTTGTCTGCGTTTTTAATTGTACCTATTCTAGATGCAACTACTAAACTTATAGCATCTTTTGTATATTTCTTTAATTCACTTCTAAGAGTATAATCAGTTTTATAATCAAGAGCACTAAATGAATCATCAAATATATAGATTTCTGGGTCTCTTGCGATTGCTCTTGCAATTGCTATTCTTTGTTTTTGACCACCTGATATATTTGTTCCACCTTCTGCTATATTTGATTCATAACCATTTTCCATTTTAAGAACAAAATCTTCTGCTTGAGCTACTTTAACTGCTTCTTTAATAGTATCTTCTGTAATATTATAATTATCTTTTTTACCATATGAAACATTATAGTTAACGCTTCCATTAAACATTACTGCTTTTTGAGGAACATAACCAATCTTATCATATAAGTATTCTAAGTCATATTCTTTTACATCTACTCCATCAATTAATATTACACCTTCTGTAGCATCATAAAATCTAGGGACTAAGTTTATTAATGTACTTTTACCACTTCCAGTAGAACCTATAATAGCTACCATCTGACCCCTTTCTGCTTTAAATGAAATATCTTTAAGAGTATATTCTTCTGAATCAGGATATTTAAAACTTACATTAATAAATTCTATTTCATGATTAGTTTTAGATTTTCTTAGTTTTCCACTCTTAATTTTTGTTTTTGTATTTAATACTTCATTAATACGATCTATTGATATAGCAGCTCTTGGATACATAGCGAAAATAAATGCAAACATTAAAAATGACATTATAACTTGAGTTGCATATGAAGTAAATATAATCATACTACTAAATAAATCTATTCTAAGTGATATAAGAGAATTATTAATAATAGATGCTCCAAAGAAATAAATAGAAAGTGCAACACCATTCATAATTAAATACATCATTGGTGACATAATAGCAATAACTTTTTGTGTAAATAATAATGTATTTGTTAATTTTTCATTTTGACGTTCAAACTTCTTTTCTTGATATTTTTCTGCATTAAAAGCTCTTATAACTCTAATACCTTTTAAGTTTTCACGAGTAAGTTCATTTATACCATCTATCATTTTTTGTATTAATTTAAATCTTGGTAATACTGTTGTCATAATTAAAGCTACACCTATTAGTAATATAACGACAGCTCCTCCAGTAATAATAGTCCATGTAAAATTTTTACCCATTATTTTCATTATTGCCCATACCGCAGTAACTGGTGCTTTAATTATAGTTTGAAGTCCCATGATAAGAAATGTTTCAACATTAGTAACATCATTAGTTGTTCTTGTAATTAAACTACTTGTATTAAATTTCTTAATTTCTTCCATGCTAAATAAACTAACTTTTTTAAATAGTTTTTCTCTTATATTTTTAGAAAATGATGAACAACTATTAGCAATTATATATCCAACTATAATAGCGCAAATCATACTTAAAAAAGCACATATAAGCATATATATACCTTGTGTTAGTATTTTAGATGTCTCACTGCCAGTTTGAACAAGTGTTGTTATATTGCTCATATAATCTGGTATTTTTAATTCTAAAAATACTTGTAATACTATAAATATAAATGAAATAAATATAGCTATAATTTCTTTTTTATTAAAATTCTTTAATATGCTAAGCATTTTTTCACCTCAATCTTAATTAATTATACTAATATTAAAATATATGTCAACTTATAACATTTATAATATACATAAAAAAATAGGTTATTTCTAACCTATTTTATTGGGCATAACATTCTATTTCTTTTTCTTCTTATATAACTTCCTAACATTCTTCCAAGTTCTAAAGAAAGATTAAAAGCTCTTACAATAGCATTTAACATTGTAGAATTTAATGAACTTCCACCTTTTATATCATATAATTCAGTTTCACTCATTTTTAACAACCAAGTGGTCTATAATAGCCATCGAAAACTCCAATTATGAAAGATATTACATAACTTGCAATACTAACTATTACTCCTTTTGCAAATCCTCCATGTACACTTCTTAGTTCTTCTTCACTTAACATAACCACAACTCCTTTCTAATTTATATTTGCTTGTAAATAAATCAATTATTTCTTTTTTATGTGAAATATAAATAATTGTTTTATCATTATAATATTCTAATATCTTATTTATTATTTCTTTCTCTTCATCAAATCCAACTTCACTTAATGCTTCATCAAGTACTATATAGTTACTATTTTTTAGTAAACTTCTAGCAAGTATTATTTTTTGTCTTTCTCCTCCTGATATATTAAAACCATCTTCTTCTATAACAAAATTGTTTCTATTAAATTTAGAATCTCTAAATGTATTTAAGTTACATATATTAATTACTCTTTCATATTCATCTTCACTAATATTCTTATTAATAATAATATTATTTATTAAAGTATCATTATTAATAAAACTGTTTTGTGATACATATGTAAAATTATCACTAATAATATAATCACTCATATCCTTTAGATTAATATTGTCAAAATATATATTGCCTTTATAATCACTTAAATATTTTAATATTATTTTTATTAATGTGCTTTTACCACTACCACTTTTACCATATATTAATATTTTATCTCCATATTTTATTTCAAGATTAATATTTTCAAACAAATAATCTATTCCATTTATACTATAACTTAAATTATTAATAATAATATCTTTTTTTAATATTTGTTTTTTTACTATACTTTTATTTTTCTTAAAAAGTAATATATCATTCATTCTTCTATATGTAGTTTTTAAATATATTAAATTATTTTTAAGTTCAATCATATTTTTAATTGGTTCACTAAAATAATATAATATACTATTAAATAAAATAAAGTTTCCAAGTGTAATATAATTATCAATAACAAATCTTATTCCAATAAATATAGATGTAACATAGAATACATCTGTTATTATATTTTTTAGTAACAATTCTTTATTAGTTAGATTTTCATAATTATTAATTTTATTAACATACTTTATAAAACTAATTTCTACTTTTTTATTTTGTTCATTAATATTATTTAAATTTCTATTCACTTCATAACCATTTATACTTTCATATAACTCTTTGTTATATTCACTTTCACTCTCTAACACCTCCTCACTTTTAATTATGAAGTTATTTTTAAATAGCAAGTACACAAGAAAATATAATAATATTTCTATTAAACTAATTATAAATAATTTAATATTAATGTTTAATAATATTATTGAACTAACAATTATAAAAGTAGTATCCATACTAATTGTGACAATTATTTTTGATAAGTAAGTTTTTATGATTTTAATATCATCAATTCTAGTTTGTATTTCTGAAGTAGATTTAGATTTAAAGAAATTATAAGGAAGATTAAAAATGCTATTTATAATATTTATGTTTATTTTTTTATACAGATTTTTTTCAATTTTAAAAGTACTCTTTTCTCTAATAAAATATAATAAGTTTTTAATAATATAAATATTTAAAAAGCATATTGTTAATACTAAGAATAATTTATAGTTATATTGGGGAAGAATAACATCTAATATTATTAATAAATAATAATTTGTCAATATTGATAATAATATGTAAATAAATGAAATAATTATATTTTTTATTATTGTATTCTTTTCTAGTTTTATATAATCAAATATAAAATTACATAAAGATTTACTCTTTATAGTGTTCTTTTGTATTTTAACTGGATATATAACAAGTGAAGTATTTAAATAAATCTTTTTAAAATATTCATGACTAATTCTATTTATATTTGAAGAGGGATCATTTACTATTAAATATTTTTTATTAGAAGAAAAAACAACTATAAAATGATACATATTATTTTTTATTGTATGACATATTATTGGCATATTTACTTTATTATTAATTATTTCATCATAACTATAATGTATTCCATATCCATCAAATCCAAAATATTTGCATCCATTTATTATATTTAAAGCATTTGTTCCTGAATTATTTGTTTTTAATACATATGATACTTCATCTAGCGATGTATTAAATCCATAGTAATTCATTATTGTTAATAAAGAAGCAGATGCACAGTCTTTGTAACCTGATTGTTTAACAAAGTGTTTTTTATTTTGCATTTTTATCCTCCTATTAATATAATTAGCCATAGAAACATCAAAACACTTCTTTTTTTTACATAAAAAAACATCTTTTTTAAAGATGTTAATTCACATGTTCTTGAAACTCTTTATATAATTCAGTTTCTTTAATTAACTTATTGTTTTTTATTGCTTCTAAAATTATTATAGTTTTAAAATTATAATTTTTTGAACCATACCAATCACTTGGAAATATTTCAGATTCATTTTTATCTTTATTTTCATCTTTATATCTTAGTTCAGCAAGTAAATATAATTTATAATCATCATCCATAATATACCTCTTAAATATTCTTTAAAATATTAATGTTTTCTTTTAGATTATTATGTAAATATGATGCAGAAACTAATCTATCAACTCCTGCTTCTTTGCAAAGAAGTGCTGTTTCATTATTTATTCCGCCATCTACTGATACTATTGTGTTAGTATTTTGTTTTATTATTTCATCTTTTATATTTTTAATTTTATTAACAGAAGCGTCTATGAATGATTGTCCACTTTTACCTGGATGTACACTCATAACAAGAACTTCATCAATATCTTTTAAATATGGATAAAGCACTTCTTCATTTGTTTCTGGATTAATTGCTATTCCTACTTTTAGTCCATAATTTTTTACTAAATCAATCATTTTGTTGATATCTTTAACTGCTTCATAATGAAAAGCTAAATATGTTGTATTTAACATAGCATAATCTTCAATATATTTTTCTGGATTTTTTACCATCAAATGAACATCTAATGGTAATTTTGAATAACTTGTAATTTTCTTTATTTCAGAAAATGTCCAAGTTTTATTTTCAACAAATTTTCCATCCATAATATCAAGATGTATAAAGTCTGCATTTGTTTTATCTAACTCTTTAACAATATCACTTGCTTTAATACTACTAGATAGTATTGATACACTTACTTTCATAATTTCAATTCTCCTTCATATGTTCTTGAATAAACTATATTTTGTTCATAATATTCTTTTAATTTATTTGTAAATTCTATTCCTAATACACTTTCTAGAAGTTCTAATCCTTCTTTTCTATTAGGTGACTTTATTATTTCAGAATAATTAGCTATTATTTCATCAAGTTGATTCATTTCATCTGAATAATAATTAATCCCATGACCGGAAGTAGCCTTTATAGGTTCGTTTCCTGGTAACATTAATTTTTCATCCCAGTATTTTCCATCATATATAGCATCAACTATGTCACATACTGCTATAAAATAACTATACTCGCATCTTAAAATTGTTTCTCTCATTTCATTTATTCTGATTCTTCTATGCTGACGTTTATAGTTTTTAATGCTAAACTCTTTATTAAATAATAATTCTAATTCTTCTTCACTAAATCCTTTTTGTTTATATGATTCTATTTTTTTAGATTTTTCTGTATCTATAAACTTTTGCATTTCTTCTTCATCAAAGTCAGCCATTTCATAATAATTATTTGCTCTTGATAATATTTCATTTCTTATTTTCTCATATTTCTTTGATAATTCGTTTACTTTCATAAGAGTCTCTGGATTGCTCTTAATTTGTTTCTTAACACTTTCATACCAAATTGGTAAGTTAACATCTTCCAGTAAATGAAATAATGCATGGCCAATTTCGTGATTAATTGTATTTATTATATTATCATTTATTATTATTTCATTTCTTCCATCATAGAAACAACTTACTTTTCCTCTTGTTAATCTAAATTCAGGATTATTAAGTTTTATATATGAGAGTTGTTCTAACTCTCTTAATGCATATGGATTAGAACTTGATATTTGATATTCATATGATTTAATTAATAAATCAACTAGATATTCATCACTCTTACCATCATCTATTAAAAATGATCTTAATACATCTAACGCTATCTTTGCTTCATCACTAATTCTATCTGGTTTTATACTTTTATAATAAGTGTCTAAATAACTTTCTGTGAAACTATCTTCCATCATAGGTAAATCAATATCTAATTGAACATATCCATGTTGTTTTAAATAGATTGCAATATCAAAGTCCTTCTTTAAATTATCAGGTATTATTTTAGTTAATGTTACTTTTGCATTTTTTTCAAAAAGAATATCTATTAGCTTTTTACCTTTTTTCTTTTTGAATAATTCTTCTTTAGTAATTGGTGAAATATATTCTATTAAATCATGTTCTGCGAATGTAATATAATAAGAAGCTATTTGATCTAATTGAGATACATAAAATTCAGGAGAAAATGCATCTAAGTTAACATCATATCCATTATTAAAACAATCTAGAATAAAATCTAAATATGTTTCATTAATTGTTTTATGTCTTAGTAATAAAGCGCCTGGAACAGTAGATTCTAATAAATCAAATCTTTTATATTTGCAAATAATATCTAAGCTTTCTGTTTTAGTATACCAATCACAATCAGGTGTACCTTTAGCTATTAATATTATTTCTAATTTACTAAGTCCACTAACATTTTTTTCTAGTAATTCTTCCTCACTCATATATACCTCTTAAATAAAACAAGCAAGATTAAAATACCTGCTTGTTTTTATTTGCTTCTTCAATAAATTTTATATAATTATTATATCTCCACTCTGGTATTTTTCCTTTTTCTTTTAAATTTATAATACTACAGCCATCTTCTTTTACATGTAAACATGTTCTATATTTACATGGCTTGTTAAAATCTTTGTAATATTTTTTTATATCTTTCTTATCAATGTTAATATCTAATGAACTAAATCCAGGAGTATCTGCGATTAATCCATTGTTCACTTCTAATAATTCCACTAGTCTAGTTGTATGCTTACCTCTTCCAAGGGATTCGGATACTTCTCCAGTTTTTAAAGATAATGATGCATCAATTCTATTTAGTAAACTAGATTTTCCAGCACCAGTTTGTCCACATAATGCAACTACTGAACCTGAAAATTCTTTTTTAATTTTATTAACACTTGTATTTACATATACTTTAATTCCTAAATGTCTATAATAGTTAATATATTTTTTTATATCAGATTTTTCTTTCATAGAAATCATATCTGTTTTAGTTATAACTATTATAGGTTCTATATTATTTGAATAAGCTATTATTAAAAATTTATCGATTAAGTAACTAGAAAAACTAGGAATAGAAGTACTCATAACTATTAATAGTTTATCTATATTAGCTATTAGAGGTCTTTCTAAATAGTTTTTTCTAGTTTCTACTTTTTCAATAGTTTTAGTATCAGTATTAACAACGACTATATCACCTACTACAGGAACTATTTTTTCATTTCTTATTTTTCCTCTAGTTTTTGTATCAATAATTGTATTATTTTCAAGTAATACTTTATGTATAGCTGCATTAATACAAATAATTCTACCCTTCATATTACTCCCCTGAATTATCGTTTGTTTCTTCTTCTGTAGTGTTGTCTACTACCTCTTCTTCATCATCAGTTGGTGTTTCAGTTTCTGGCATTGTAGTTACTGTGATTACAAGCGTTGCTCCTGGCGTAACAATACTTCCAGCAGCTCTACTTTGTTTTACAATTGTACCTTCTGGTTTAGAAGAATTTTCTTGATATGTTACTTCTAATTTAACATCATGTTCATTACAATATTTTTCTACTTTATCAACTGTATAACCACTTGTGAAATTTGGATATTTATACTCTACTTCTGGAATATAAATAGTTATTTGAGAACCAAGCTTACTAGCTTCTCCAGCTGCTGGTTCAGTTCTTAAAACAGTATCTTCTTTTTTCTTATCTTTTTCACTTACTTTTTCTGTTTCAACTGAAACATTACAGTCACATTGTGCTTCTATTTTACCCTTTGCTTCTAAATAATTTTGTCCAGTAAAGTCTTCAACTATATATGTTGCTTCTCCACTAGATACATATAAGACTATTTCTACACTTGTCTTTCTCATAGTGCCAATTTCTGGACTAGTTCTGACTACTAATCCTTCTTCAATTGTTTCACTTGCTACATATTTATATTCTGTATTTACATCAAACCCTAATTCAATCAATTCATTAGTTGCATCTACTATTGTTTTACCAGATACATCAGGTATAAGTTTTTTCTCATTACTATCTAAATTTCCAAGTAATTTAGATACAACAATTACCGTTACAAGTGCAAGAGCAGCAAATATACTTAAGAAAACTATCAATGTCTTTTTACCTCTTGGTTCATCATCTACATCATCAAAGTCTTCCTCAATTTCTTTTTCTACTTTCTTTACTTTCTCTACTTTTTTTGTATCTTCTATTTTTTTTGCTGCTTTAACTTCTGATTCTACTTTTTTTGTGTCATCTGAATCGTTTTCAGGATATTTATAAACATATTTTTTTTCATCTTTTCTTGAATCATCTAAAGCAGTTTTTAAGTCTTCATGCATACTTCTAGCATCAGTATATCTATTCTTTGGATTTTTAGCAGTTGCTCGAATTATTATATTTTCAATAGATTGTGGTATAGTAGGATCTACTTTTCTAACACTAGGAACTGGTTCTTTTAAGTGTTTTAATGCTATTTCTACTGCATTATCTCCTTTATATGGAACAAGTCCTGTTAGAAGTTCATACATCATTATACCCATTGAATATATATCACTCTTAATAGTTGAACCTTTTCCTTGAGCTTGTTCTGGAGGTAAATAATGTACCGTTCCCATTACTGAATTTGTTTGTGTAAGTTGTGTTGAATTAAGTGAAGCTGCTACTCCGAAATCAGTTATTTTTATCATACCATTTGAAAGTATCATTATGTTTTGTGGTTTAATATCCCTATGAATTATGTATGCATCATGGGCATGTGCCATACCATCTGTAAGTTGAAGCATAATATCTATTACCTCTGTAATTGATAGTTTTCCACGGGATTTTAATACTTGCTTTAATGTTTTACCATCTACATATTCCATTACAATATAATATTGTCCATCATCTTCTCCAACATCATACATTTCAACAATATTAGGGTGTGATAAACTTGATGCAGAAAGTGCTTCTCTTTGAAAACGTCTAACAAATTTTTCATCGTTAGCAAGATCTCCTCTTAATACTTTAACTGCAACATTTCTATCTAATATTGTGTCATGGGCTAAATATACATTAGCCATTCCACCTTCACCTAATGTTTTAATTATTTGATATCTATCATTAATTTTTGAACCTTTAACTATCACACTATTCACCACCGAATCTTAAACATGCAATTGTAATATTATCCGTTCCCCCACGCATATTAGCTTTCATAATCATTTTGCCAACCTGCTCTTCTAATTCTAAATCATTATCATTTAATACTTTTTCCATTTGTTCTACACTCATCATGTTAGTAAGACCATCACTACATAAGAAAATGCCATCAACATCTCTCTCTACATCAAAAATATCCATTTCTATTTTTTCAGCAGCACCAAGTGCTTTCATAAGTACATTCTTTTGTGGATGCATTTTAGCAGCACTTTCTGTAAGTTCACCACTTTCAAGTAATATATTTACAAGAGTATGATCTTTTGTAACTTTATAAAGTTTTCCTTTTTTATAAACATAGCCACTTGAATCTCCAATGTTTCCAAATAATAAGAAATCATTTGTAACAATCGCACAAACACAAGTTGTGCCAAGTCCTGCAGCATCAACATGTTCTTCAGCATATTTTAATATTTTTATATTAATTTCATCAATTATTTCTTTTAACCAAACCACTGCTTCTTCTTTAGTACCTATACTAGATAATTCACTAAATCTACGACTTAATTCATTTACAACAAGAGAACTTGCAACTTCACCAGCTTTATGTCCTCCCATTCCATCAGCCACAACTACAAGTGTTTCTCCATTATTATTTTCAACAATATTAACAGAGTCTTCATTATGGCTTCTAACTTTACCAGGGTCTGTTTGATAATATGCTTTCATATTTCACAACCTTTCTGCATTAGCACGTAATTGTCCACAAGCAGCAGATAAATTACCGCCCATTTCTTTTCTTATTGTCACATTTATATTGTTCGATTTAAGTATATCATAAAAACTTTTTATTTTAAAGAGATTACTTCTTTTCATGTCAATATTTGAAGTTTCATTATAAGGAATCAAATTAACATACATAAGTTTACCCTTAATTAGTTTTGCTAGTTCACGTGCACACTCATCACTATCATTTATTCCTTCTAACATAATATATTCGATTGTTACTCTTCTATTTGTTTTAGAAATATAATAGTCAAGTGCTTCCATAACTTTTTCTATTTTATAAGCATGATTTACTTTCATGATTTTATCTCTTATTTCATTATTAGGAGCATGTAAACTTATTGCCAAATTTACACCAGTTTCAAGATCTGCAAATTCATATATTTTAGGAACTAATCCACAAGTAGATATTGTTAAGTGTCTTTGGCCAATATTAATCATTTTATTGTTAGTTACAACACTTATAAATCTTTTAATATTGTTAAAATTATCAAAAGGTTCTCCAATTCCCATAACAACAATACTATCTATTCTAATATTCTCGTATTTTGATACACATAATACTTGTCCAACTAATTCTCCAAGCGTTAAATCTCTAACTTTTTTTAGTCTTCCACTTTCACAAAAAGAACATCCCATATTGCATCCTACTTGACTAGATACACAAAGTGAATACCCA
The DNA here is from genome assembly GCA_946414095.1 of uncultured Mycoplasmatota bacterium. Classification (GTDB taxonomy): domain Bacteria; phylum Bacillota_I; class Bacilli_A; order RF39; family UBA660; genus CAG-1000. The sequence continues at coordinate 7,002 of CAMKNB010000002.1, read as the reverse complement.
TAATCATGATTCATAAGTACACATTCTATTTTATTATTATCTTTTAATTTTAATAAATACTTATTAGCAAGAGTACTTTTTTCAACTTCAATTACTTCTAAATTTTCAAAAACTAAATTTTCATTTAAAAAAGAAATAAGTTTTTTGCTTAAATTAGTCATTTTATTAAAATCATAAACTTTTTTTTCATAAATCCATTCTATTATTTGAGTAGCATTATATTTTTTAAAACCATTTTTTACTAAATATTCTTCAAGTTCAGTCAATGTAAAATCATAAATATTCATAATATTCACCAAAATAATTATAGCACAAATAAAATAGAATTTATAATTCTCTTATAAATTCTATATTTATCTTTTTATTTTTTATTAATTCTACAGATTATTCAAACAAAATTATTCTATACGATCATAATAATCTACTTCTTCATTTAAATATTTAATTGCTCTAATGTAAGAAGATGATGTTTCTCTTTCTTCAAATTCACTATCTTCTATAACATACAAATAAAGATAAAATTCTAAGCCATCTTCTACAAATTTATTAACAATATTATCAAACTTTTCCCTAGAGTAATCACTTTTTCTAACTTTAAAATTAATAGTAAATGCAACATCTCTATTCCTTAAATATTCGTCAAATGTTGCATTCAAATCTAAATCATATGATTCATGAGCGCTAAAACTTCTCCACTTGTTAAGTTCTAATTCACTATAGTTTTGTCTTGCAATATCTAATATATATCTTTCAGTTTCTTTTTTGTATTTTTGTGTTAATATATCTTCTCGATAAATATTGACCACCTTTTTACCATCTTTTCCAGAAGTATTTGCTAAATATTTTATTATTGAATAGTCATGATCTATATAATACCCAAAATCATCTCGCTTTATAGTTCCAAAGCGTTCATCTTTCATAATATAATAATCAAAGTAAAAATAATTAATATCAATTTCATTTGTTAAATCATCTAGTAATTTTCTATCATAGAATTCACTTTCTTTAAGTTCAATTTTAGCAAAAAGTTCAATATTAAATTGATTTGTGTTTTTTAAAAATTCATCAAATGATGTATTACTATTTAATCCAGTATTTAAAAATGATGTTTTGCATAAGCTCTTTTTTTCACAAGTATAATATATATTTGCACTATTAAAGTACTTATGAACCTTTTGAGTAATATAATCTTCCGTTTGCTTTTCATATTTCATAGCCAAATAATTATCTCTAATGGTATAATTATCAGATTTATAATTTTCTACCATAACATAAATATATTTTCCATATACAGGTGAATTTACATCTTTTGATTCTAAGTAAAAAGAATCATAACTAGCTCCAAATTGATCTTCATAATTTGCTGCGTATTCAAAATTTTCATTGTATCTTTTATTTAAATCTTCTACTGCTGCATTTCTTATATTTATTCTTGTTGTTCTTTCACATCCTACTAGAAATAAACCCATAATAATTATTAATAATAAGCTTTTTTTCATTTTCATTTCTCCCTACTATTTATATAATCATTATAGCATAAAAATAATATGGACAATATATTTATTTTTTTATTAAAGCAACTCTCTCTTCTTTTATTGCATTATCTAAATTTAAGTTAGATTTTTGTGCTAAATTTCTAATTAGTTTTAATACTTGTAATGCTCTAAATCTATAAGATGCTATATCTTGCTCTAGTTTTTCTTTAGTAAATATATTATTTCTCATTTTAGACTGTATTTCTCTACTATTAAAAATACTAAACTGAGTTTTAAGCCAATTTTTATAATATGTTATATTTTCAAGTTTACCATATGTTACATCTAATTCACTTTCATCTATTACAAATTTTCCATTGCAAGTTAAATCATAACTACTATTATCATTAGGTACATGTTGTAATCTCTTTGATGCAGGTCTATATGCAAATGGATATAATACTACCATTTGTTCTTCATCTAATAAATTGTCTATTTCATCTTCAGAATATATTTTTCTTGTATCTACTTTTCCAGTTTCCATTATAATCCAATCTTCGAAATAAAACTTAGGAGCTTGAGTATCTTTTTCATATAAAATAAAATCAGTTAATAATCTTTTTGGCTTAATACCTAATTTATGACAATCCATTATAGTATCATTTTCACTTTCAAATAATTCAATATTATAATATCTATCTATTATATCCCAATATTCATTTATATCTAAATCACTATTAATCAAAGATTTTAAATCTTCACAGGCTTCCTTATAAAATACATATAATTCTTCTAATTCCTTAATATCATCAGAAAATAACTCAGCTGGTTCATAATCTACTAATCCTATTTGCATTTTTTCTCCTATTTTAATGTTAGTGCATTTTGACTATTTTTTAATAATTCTTCCATAATCATTCTTTCATCATATAAATGAGCTCTTAGAATATCTTTCTCAATAACTTCTACAATAAAATCATGATAAAGTCCACCATGTTGACTAACTCCTCCGTATGGTAAGATACTTAAAATAACCATTTCTTTATATGTATCTTCTTCATTTGTATCTGGTGTAATTTCATTTGTTTTTGTATTAAGATAAAACTCATAATTGTTTTTTAAACAATATTCTTCATGAGAATCTTTTCGAATAAAAACAAATCTACTCTCTTCATATGTCTTTGTAATACCTCCTCCAGAAGTAGGTATTTTTCCTAATATTAAACTATTATTATCCATATATCCCCCGTAAATAATTGTAAATATTATTATACATTTATTACCATTTTTGTCAATTAAAAAGAAGATAATTACTTATCTTCTAATATTGCTTTTATTCTTCTAACGCCAGCACTACTTGCTTCTTCTTTTACTATTTTAAAGTGACCTAGTTCCTTAGTATTTTTAACATGTGGACCACCACATAATTCTTTTGAAAAGTCTCCTATTGAATAAACTGTTACAATATCAGGATACTTCTCTATAAACATGCATTCTGCTCCACTTTTAATAGCATCTTCTTTTTTCATTTCTTCTTGTGTTACTTCATGTCCTTCATTAATCCATTTATTAACTAAAGCTTCAGTATTTTGTTTTTCTTCATCTGTTAATTTATGATCACAACTAAAGTCAAATCTCATTCTCTCTTCAGTAATATTAGATCCCTTTTGATGAACATCTTTAGATACAGTTTGCTTTAAAGCAGCATTTAAAAGATGTGTTGCTGTATGATACATAGTTTCTTTTTCTGAATGACCTCCAAGTCCACCTTTAAATTGTCCTTGAGAAGCTGTTCTTGATAATTCTTGATGTTCTTTAAATTTTGCTTTAAAACCTTCGATATCTACTTTTAATCCTTTTTCATTTGCTAATTCTTCTGTTAATTCAATTGGAAAACCATAGGTATCAAATAAATGAAATGCACTTACTCCATCTATATCTTTGTTAGCAACTTTTTCGAATTCTCTAAGTCCTTTTTCTATTGTTCTATTAAATTTAATTTTTTCGTTTTTTAATACATCTATTACTACATTTTTATTATCTTTTAATTCTTTATAATACTTATCATATTTTTCTATTATTTTTTCTGCTATTAATTCATCCCAGTTACTATTAATGTCTATTCCAAGTTTTTTAGCGTGTCTAATTGCTCTTCTAATAAGTCTTCTAAGTATATATCCTTGTCCTACATTTGATGGTTTAATACCACTATAGTCTGCACTAATAAATACTGATGTTCTAATATGATCAGCTATTATTCTCATTGATTTTTCATTACCTTTATATGGTAAATTTGATATTTTTTCAATTTCTTCTATTATATCTTTCCATACACTAGAAGTATAATTATCATCTACTCCTTCTAAAATTGCAACTGTTCTCTCTAAACCCATACCAGTATCAACATTCTTTTTTGGAAGTTCACTAATATTACCCTTTTCATCTTTATAATATTGCATGAATACATCATTCCATATTTCAACCCATCTTTCATCTTCTGGATCAAATACTTCTGGTATTTCATCATTGCTTCTAAAATAAAACATTTCAGTATCCGGACCACAAGGACCAGTTTCACCTGCTATCCAAAAATTATCATCCTTTGTTCTTGCTATTTTTGTTTCTTTTATTCCTAAACTTAACCATTTATCATGAGAAGTCTGATCAAAAGGAATCTTGTCATTTCCTTCAAAAACTGTCACTGCTAATTTTTCTACTGGTATATTTAAAACTTTAGTTAAAAATTCAAAACTCCACTCTATAGCTTCCTCTTTGAAATAATCTCCTAAAGACCAATTTCCAAGCATTTCGAAAAATGTATGATGATATGAATCGCCTATATTATCTAAATCATTTGTTCTAATGCATTTTTGATAGTCACATAATCTAGTTCCATATGGATGAGGTTCTCCCATTAAATATGGTATTAATGGTTGCATTCCTGCAGTATTAAATAAAACACTTGGATCATTTTCTGGAACTACAGGTGCACTAGGTATTTGTTTATGTCCTTTACTAACAAAAAAATCAATAAATAAATTTTTTAAATTCATATTTCCCTCCTAAAAACAAAAAAAGAATAGTACACAAGGAGTCATATAGACGGTACCATCCTTTATTTAACTTACTTAATATAACGGTTTTAACCGTGAGTGATTAACTCAAATAATGAAAGTAGCTTCAAATAATATTATTGTTAGTTTTCACCTTCCACTAACTCTCTTTAAAATAATTAATTATTTTACTCGTCTTTCAACGAAATAAATTGTATCAAATTTAAATCTTAATTGCAAGAAAAAAATAGTATTTATATAAATTACTATTCTTTAGTTTTTTTCTTTTTTATTAAGCAAACAGTTATAACAACTATAATAATGCATATTATAGCAATAGTTGCTATTATAATTGGATTACTTAAGTCAATAGTCTTGTTTATAACATTACTTTTTTCTTTATAAACAATTTCTTTATTTGTTAATACATATGTACTATTATGAGTTATTTCAAATTCATAAAAACCATCATCTGCTAAATCAACTTTATTAACTTCTACTTTGAAAGGATTTTCTTCTTTTTCTTCATCTAAAAATAGCAACATCAAATCATTAAATCCTTCTATATACTTATGTGTATAGTCTAATTTAACCCTAATTTTTGCTTTGCCAGGTAATTCTCCATTATCTGCAAAAATAATTGAAATATAGTCATCATTTGAATTATCAACATCATTATTTGATAATGATTCAGTTTTAATAGTAACATCAATATCTTTAGGATTAGTAATATCTTTGCCATTAAATACCCATTGATATCCATCAAACTCAATATAAATTGTTTTATTTGTATTTTGAATTGCTTCAAATATTTCTTTTTTAACTAATGTATTTTTCGTAGCATCAATCATTATCACTGAATCATCTTTTTCTTTTTTAATTTGATTAACTATATCTGGATTGATAGTTGAAGTTATTAAATCACTTGGAAATTCTTTTTTAACTTCAAATGTAATGTCTTCCATATCTCTTCTATTTGAACCATATGTAATATTTTCATCAATAACTGGAGAATGATATGCAACAGTATTACCACTTTTATCAGTTATTTGTAATACACCTATATGATATGTATCTGATTTAGTATATTGATCAACATTAATAATACCAACACATTTTTTTACACTTTCATCATAAGACATAAAAGCATATACTTCAGGATCAGCATACTGATTTTTCTTTTTAGATTCTTTATATTTAGTATCTGATATAAAAAATGCTGAACAATGACTAACTCCACTTCCTAAATCATCTGTTTCTACATAAATATTTATATTACCAGGTGCTATTATAGATTTTTTGTTAAGTTTTATACCATTTAAACTTGGCAAATCATTATCATTTTGTATTTCATCTGTTCCATTAACTTTTACTTTATATTCTTTATCAAGTAAAAATCTATAATCTTCTTTGCTTTCATAATTTCCATAATATGATGAATTTAAATAGTTATCATCTATTTGCAAATGACTTAATATATACTCTCCTGTTTTTTTAAAAGTAAATTGTACAACATATACTTTTTCTTTTTCATCATATATAAAATCTACAAAATTATCATCATCTATACGTATTAAATCGTTTGTTGGAATATATCCAGTTTTATCATCTTTTCTATAAAAATCTACAAATATATTTTTTATTTCACTTTCATCATTTGCTTTAATTTTAACTTTAACACTTTCATTAACATTTGCTTCTTCTTTGTCAATTTCTATACTTTCAAGTACAGGAGGAAGAGTATCATTTTCTTTTAAATTAGAACTAACTTCAACATCTGGTGTATTAAATTTTAAATATACATCTCCATCATCTATACTAAATTTTTCTGGATTTACTTTAATTATTTTCTCATTATAATATACCGTATTATTGCCCTTATTATCACTTAACCATACAAATGCAAGTAAATATTTTCCATCTAACATATCATCATCAAGAATTACATATGATTCATCATCACTATATACAACATCATATTGATTATCAACATATCCTTTTTTATAACTATATAATCCTATACTTACATGTTCTTCATCTATACCACTAACATCATCAAATGCATCAATATTTAAATATAATTTATCTCCTGCGCTAACTTTATTATTTACTATAGATACACCTTTTAAAACTGGAGGTGTTGTATCTTCAGTTGCTGCTTTAACTACATATAAAGAAAAAATTATTAATAATATCAGAAGCAAAGTTTTAAATATTTTTTTCATTTTTAATAACCTCTTTTTCGTATTTTAAAAGAGTAATAAATACTCTTTAATAAGTTAATTATTGAATTGTTTGTTCAGAAGTAACCACTGATGGCTCTACAACTGGAACTGCTGTTGGTTCTACCACTGGTGCAGCCACAGGTTCAACTACTGGAACTGCTGTTGGTTCTACCACTGGTGCAGCCACAGGTTCTACTACTGGAACTGCTGTTGGTTCTACCACTGGTGCAGCCACAGGTTCTACTACTG
>CAMKNB010000001.1 GCA_946414095.1 uncultured Mycoplasmatota bacterium | reverse complement strand
TTTAACAAATTTTCCTTTTTTTATAAAGTACCCAAAATGGGGTTCACTTCATTAAGAACTTCCTATTTAATAACAATATTAACTATTTTATTTGGAACAACTATTTCTTTTACTATTTCTTTTCCCTCAATATGCTTAATAACATTTTCTTGTGATTTTGCCATCTTTAATAACTCTTCTTTATCTATATCTAATTCCGCTTCAAATGTAGCTCTTAGTTTACCATTAACAGAACAAGCTATATTAACTTTACTTTCAACCATTTTGCTTTCATCATATTTAGGAAAACCACTTTCATAGAATGGCTTACCTAAATTTAACATTTCATTTAATTCTTCAGTTATATGAGGAGCAATTGGATTTAATAAATGAAGTATTGTTCTATAATCTTTTTTAGTTATTTTATCTTGTTTATCATATTCATTAGACAAAATCATTAAAGCAGATACAGCTGTATTATAATTCATTGTATTAATATCTTCTTCAACTTTTTTAATAGTTTTATTTATTAATATTTCTAAATCTTTAGTATATTCATCTTTATCAATTACTTTATCTTTAAGTCTAAATATTTTATCTAAAAATCTCTTACATCCCTTAAGACCATTTTCACTCCATGATGCATCTTTTGAATAATCTCCAATAAACATTTCATATGTTCTTAAAGCATCTGCACCATACTCTTTCACCATATCATCAGGATTAACTACATTACCTTTTGATTTACTCATCTTTTCACCATTCTCACCTAATATCATTCCATGAGATACACGTTTTTTAAATGGTTCTTCTGTTGGCACTAATCCTTGATCATATAAGAATTCATGCCAGAATCTTGCATAAAGCAAATGTCTAGTAGCATGTTCCATACCACCATTATAGTAGTCTACCATTCCCCAATATTTCAATGCATCTTGACTCACGAATTCTTTTTCATTATGAGGATCCATAAATCTTAACCAATACCAACTAGAACCAGCCCAGTTTGGCATAGTATCAGTTTCACGAGTAGCATGTCCACCACAATTTGGGCAAGTAGTATTAACCCACTCTGTAACATTAGCAAGTGGACTTTCTCCAGTTTCTGTTGGCTCATAAGATGGAACATCTGGTAATACTAAAGGTAATTCATTTTCTGGAACTGGAACCCAACCACACTTATCACAATGAATCATTGGAATTGGTTCACCCCAAAATCTTTGTCTACTAAATATCCAATCTTGTAATTTATAGTTAACTCTCTTTCTTCCTATACCTTTACTTTCTAAAATATTTATCATTTTAGTAATTGATTCTTTTTTATTAGTATATCCATTTAATTCTCCAGAGTTTACCATTTCTCCATCACCAGCATATGCTTCTTTTGAAATATCTCCACCCTTAATTACTTCTATAATTGGAATACCAAACTTGTTTGCAAATTCATAATCTCTTTCATCATGAGCAGGAACTGCCATAATAGCTCCTGTTCCATAATTTGCAAGTACATAATCACTTATCCAAACTTCAACCTTTTTATCATTAACAGGATTAATAACTTCAAGTCCTTCTAATTTAACACCTGTCTTTTCACGGGTTAAGTCTGTTCTTTCTATTTCAGTCTTGCTAGCAGCATATTCTTGATACTTTTTAACTTCATCTAAGTTTTTAATTTTAGAAGCATACTTTTCTAAATATTTATGTTCAGGTGACATTACCATAAATGTTACACCATATAAAGTATCTGGACGAGTTGTAAACACTTGTAAATAGTCATCTTCACCATCAATTTTAAAATCAACTTCTGCTCCCTCACTTCTACCAATCCAATTTATTTGAGCAGTTTTAATTTTATCTAAAAATTCAGTTTTATCAAGACCTTCTAATAATCTATCAGCATAAGTACTCATAGCAAGCATCCATTGACTTTTCAATTTCTTTTCGGTTTTATTTCCACATCTTTCACAAACTCCACCTTCAGCATCTTCATTAGATAAAACCGTTAAACAATTTGGACACCAGTTAACTTCTTTTTCTGCTTTATAAGCAAGTCCAGCTTTAAAGAATAGTAAAAATTGCCATTGAGTCCATTTATAATACTCAGGATCTGTTGTTGCAAATTCACGAGACCAATCAAATGAAAAACCTAATTTCATCATTTGCTTCTTAAATGTATTGATACTTTGCTTTACCATTTGTGCAGGATATACATGATTTTTAATAGCGTATTGTTCTGCTGGTGCTCCAAAAGCATCAAATCCCATTGGGAATAATACATTATATCCTTGCATTCTTTTAATTCTTGCCATAGCATCAAGTGCCGTATAACTTCTTACATGTCCTACATGAAGTCCACTACCACTAGGATATGGAAATTCAACTAACAAGTAATACTTTTCCTTATCACTTTTATTGTAAGCTTTAAAGCACTCACTATCCAACCATCTTTTTTGCCATTTTTCTTCTATTTCACTAAAATTATACATTTTTTTGTTCCTCCTTATTTTTAAAATATCTTCCTGCTATTTCAAACAAAGAATATATTAATATGAAAATTACTACAAAACATACTGCTACTTTCAGCCAGAAGTTTTCAATATGTAGTACTAAAGTAGCACTAAATGAAATAATAAATGAATTTATAATTGTAATAACATTTAGTACTTTTTTATAATCTGTTTTTCTCATATCTAAATCATATCTTGCTATAAATATTTTAATAACATCATTTTTCTTTAACTTTGAATAATCTCTTTTTTTCTTATTTAAAAATACTGTATAAATGAGGTAAAAAAGTAAGAATAATAATACAAAATCATATAAAAACATTAATACATTTTTCATAATTATCTCCTAAAAATAAAAAACTTTATAACTTAAGGATGAGTTTAACCCACGGTACCACCTTAATTCATAAAGTCTTATGCATCTTAATTATCATTAACGCTGAATCACGATTATTTCTAAAAAAGCAAGTTCAATTAATTCAATTATTAGTTTTCACCATACACTAACTCTCTATAAAATACCCTTAATTTACTACTCTCTTTGTCACTGAAATACGCTTAAATTATACTACATAATTTTTTTTAATTCAATAATTTTTAACAAAAGTTACTCTATTTGCAAACGAAGCCAACTTTTTCATAGTTTTCTTTTGCTATTTCTTTTGTTTTTACATCTTCATATCTTCTATCTAAATCATTTTCTTCTTTTACTTTTGTAGTAGCTTTGTCAAAAACTATTGTTTCGGTCAAAACCACATATTTTTTCTTCTTATTTAATTCAACTTCTTTCTTAAATCCAGGTTCATCCTTTGTGCCAAATAAAGTTGATATTAAATTTTGATTATTATCCCACTCAGTAACAAATTCATTCCATTGTTCTTCATCATCATATGTCATATATATATTAATTACAGATTTTTTTACTTTTCCATCACTATAAGTTAAAGCCACATCAGTACCAGAACTTATATCTTCATTAATAATATCTAAAGAGTCTGTAAGGTTTTGTGAACATTTAAGCGTATCTTTATCAAATATTAAAAATGAAGCAGATACTCCAATCATCAAAACCCCAATAATAATTAGAATAATATTTTTATTCATATTTTACGCCTATAAAAAATCAATTATTTTCTCCTAAACTTATTTTTTTAATATCTGAAATACTTTTTTCAGGATTGCAAAAGAAACTATTAACAAATTCTATTATTTCATTTCTTTTATCAAAAAATTTATCATATGTTTTACAAAATATTTTATTTTCTCTAATAATTTTTGAATTCTGTCCTTTATCACTTGGAATTTTTATTTCTATGTTTTTTTCTTTTAATTCATTATTACTATACTCTTCAATTAATACACAAGGACAATAAGTATAGACATCATTCTTTTCTTTCATATATATTCTACTTGCTAGTTCATATTGTTGTTTAAAATCATATTTAGGTTTTTGTTTTTTTGCTGCTTCTAATATTTTATTAAATTCTAATCCTTTTTTTATTAATCTTTTATCACTTTCTCGCTTAATAATATATGTATTACTATTATTCTTATATACTCCATAAAATATAATACCAAAAGATTTTTTATCAATAAAAGTTGAAACAAATCTATCATCTGCATTAAAATTAACTCTATAACCACTGTCTGCAAACAAAATAACAATATTACAATTCTCTGCTTTAACTTCATAAAAAACTATCTCTCCAAGTTTTTTTTCTTGTATAGTATTTGGAATTACATTTATATTTTTTATTGCTAATTCTAAAAATCTAAATATTAAATCATGAGAATCAGAAATATTCATTTTATTCCCTAGATCTTCAAAAAAATTGTATTCAGAACTTTCCATATAAAAACTCCTATTCTAATGACATTATACCATAAAAAAAACATAGTTACACTATGCTTTTATAACAAATCACTTATTTTTTCTTTTAAGTCAACTATTTCAATAGTATTAATAGCTTCCTCTATTAGCGGTTCAAAGTCAAATTTACTTTCTTCTTCATAAATATGTTTTAGATTTGGATTAATAACTGGATGACGTGGTACAAAAACTGTACAACAATCTTCATATGGAAGAATAGATGTTTCATAAGTATCTATTTTTTTAGATATTTCAATTATATCTAATTTATCAAATGAACATAGTGGTCTTAATATTGGATAATTTGTAACATTATTTACAGCTAGTATACTAGATAAAGTTTGACTAGCTACTTGTCCAACACTCTCACCATTAACAATTGCAAGACAATGATTCTTTTTAGCTATTCTTTCTGCAATTGTATACATTTTTCTTCGCATAATTGTTATTAAATATGAAGGATCTAAGTTTTTATAAATTGCTTCTTGTATTTTAGTAAAATTAACAACTAATAATTTTCCACCTGAATTATATCTTTCAAGTTTTCTTGCAAGTTCAATAACTTTATTTCTTGCTTCAATACTCGTATGAGGTCTACTTTCAAAATATAAATAATATAACTCTACTCCACGTTTAATTGTTAAATATCCAGCAACTGGTGAATCAATTCCTCCACTAAGCATTAATAAAGCTCTTCCTAAAGTACTAACTGGATATCCACCAAGACCTTTTATTTTCTCATTATAGATATATACTCCTTCTTTTCTTATTTCAATGTTTAATAAAACATCAGGATTATGTACATCTACTTTAAAGTGAGTATTTTTTAGTATATATCCACCTACTATATTATTCATATCCATTGATTTAATTGGATAATTTTTATCACTTCTATTAGTTTCTACTTTGAATGTTTTTAAAGTATTATCTTTCATTAATTCTAAACTAATTTTCTTAATATTATTTTCACTTACGTCTTCACTAAATAAAGCAATAACTATTTCATGAATACCAAATATATCCTTCAAAGATAAAACTATATCATCAAAATCATCATACTTAGGAATAATAAACATTCTATAATAATCATCAATTATATCAAAATCAAAAGTGGATAACTTGTTAAATATATTTTTCTTTAATACTTTAATAAAGAATTTTCTATTATCTTTTTTTGTTGTTAATTCACCATATTTTATTAATATTACTTTTTTCATTTTAACAACAACTCATTCCAAACTTTATCAAATACTTCTAAAAATTCATGTATTTCAGTACTAGTTGTCAAGTGTGATAAACTTACTCTAATTGATGTAGTTGATACACTCTTATCTCCATTTGAAAGTGCATTTAATACTGTACTTTCTTCAAGAGAAGAACATGCTGTTGTAGTTGAAACATATACTTCATGTCTTTCAAGAGCATGTACAAATGTTTCTGACTTAATTTTAAGTAAGCTAAAATTAACTATTTGAGGAACACTTTGGTCTGTAGAATTAATTTGTATTGGATATTTAGAAAGTCCTTTCAATAATTCTGCTTTTAATTTTTCACATTTTTTAATATTTGCTTCTAATTTATCATTAGAAAGTCTAATTGCTTTAGAAAATGCAACAACAAGTGGTAATGGTGGTGTTCCACCTCTGAATGGACAATTTTCAGTTGTACCATATATCAATGTATCTATTTGTAAATCACGTCTTTTATATAAAATACCAATTCCTTTAGGAGAATATATTTTATGTGAAGAAAAAGATGCAAGATCTAAATCACTTAAATAAAATCTAGTTTTACCTAAAGCTTGTGTCAAATCACTATGAAATATTACATTAGGATTTTTTTTGTTAATAACTTGTCTAATTGTCTTAAGAGGTTGTCTAAATCCAGTTTCAGAGTTTACTGCACAAATACTAATTAATATAGTATCTTTTCTTATTAGTTCTTCTAAATGTTTTAAATCTATTTGTCCACTTGGAAGAATATTTACAAAATCAACTTCATAACCAATATTACTTAGATAACCCATTACTTCTAATACACTTTTATGTTCTAATTTAGAAGTAATAATATGTTTACCACGATTAGCATATTTAAATGCTACACCTTTAATAGCAGTAGTATTACTCTCACTAGCACCACTTGTAAATATTAATTCTTTTGGATGACATTTAAATATATCTGCTATTTGATTAGTTGCTTGCATCAACAATTCTTTTGATTTTACTCCTAAAGTATGAATAGAATTTGCATTACCTATATATTCTCTTGTAACTTTACAATAAGAATCTAATACTCTCTCATCAACTGGAGTAGTAGCACTATAATCTAAATAAATCATATTACACCTCTATTTCTTGAATTACTGTTAATATTACTGGTTTACATTCTGTTTCTTTATATAAATAAGTACCAACTTTTTCACGAATATCATTTCTTATTTTTACATAATCAGCATATTTATTATGTATATTTTCATCTATTGTTTCAATACTTATTTTCTTTATTTCATCTATTATATCCATGTTTTCTTTAGCATATATAAATCCTTTAGTCATAATTTCAGGACCAACTAAAACACGTTTTTCTTTTTTATCAAGAGTTGCAGATATTAATACAAGACCATTACTACTTAGTAATTCTCTATCCTTTAATACTACATCTCCAACATCTTCACTACTTTTACCATCTATTAAAATATCATCAACAAAAACTTTATCATAGTTTTCAACTAGTTCTCCATTTTCAAAAGTTACAATATAACCATTTTCTTTAAGAATAATATTATCTTTTGGTACTCCTACTTTATATGCTAGATTTCCATTTTCTACTTGATATCTATATTCACCTTTAATTGGCATATAATATTTTGGACTAAATAGTTTAATTAATAACATTAAATCTTCACTAGAGGCATGATGTCTAACACTTTTGTCTTTTGGTATTGGTTCAATATTAACACCTTTAATAGCAAGCTCATTCATTATCTTAACAAGCATTTTTTCATAAGCATCATAACTTGGTTCAGCAAAGCAAATTGTATCAGATTTTTCTAGCGTAACAAATTTATCACGACCTGATAATATTCTATTAATATTAGCATATGGACTTTCTCTATCATTACTAATAAGTATTACAGTATTTGTAGCTTTTAAATCAGTTAAATTTCCAATCATATCTTCTTCAATATCTAAGTATCCATTTTTAACGCATAAAGATACAATAGTATGAAGTTCTTTACCCATTATAACCACTTTTCTATTTTTACCTTTTAATGAGTTAAATATTTCACCAATTGTATATATATGTAATGGTAATACAGAAAATATTATTCTTCCTTCATTTTTATCAATTATTTTTCTAAAAAAACCTTCTAATTTATGATTAGGACTAGTATGTCCTTTCTTTTCAGCAAAAACACTTTCTGCCATTAAACAAAGTACACCTTGTTTTCCAATATATGCAAGTTTTCCAAGGTCCATATCATAGTGTCCACTCATAGTTGGATCTATAACAAAGTCAGCCATATATATAATAGCTCCATCTTGAGTATTTACACAAAATCCTAGTGTCTCTGGACTACTATGAGTTACACTAAATGGAAAAACACTAAAGCTCTTAAAATCAATCTTTCTATGTGCTGCAATAACATGAAGATTCTTTATTTCAACTTTTTCTTCTTCACACATATATTCAATTATTTTAGTAGTATAATTTGATGCATATACATGTAAATCTGGAAGAACTTTTATTAAATCAGTTAGAGCTCCCATATTTTCATGATGTGGATGGCTTATAAACAAACCTACTATATCTTTTTTATGTTCAACTAAATATTCAAAATCAGGTATAACATAATCTACTCCATACATTTTATCTGGAGCATATTTCATACCACAATCAAAAATTAAGATTTTTCCATCTATACTAACTGTATATAAATTTTTACCATTTTCATTTAGTCCACCTAAACTCATTATATTTATTTTGCTCATAAATTCATCTCCTTTAAATAAAAAGTTCAAATGCTTTAATGATTATAGCATAAAAGCAAAAAAAATACTAGTACTGACTAGTATTTTTATTAAAGAGTATATCCACCTCTAAAAACAAAATCATTAGGACATTCTTTATAAAATGACATATCACGCTTATCTAAGAATTTTTCCATTCTGATTAATTTAAGCATTTCTTCAGAAGTATAAGGAACATAAACTATACAATCATTATGCTCTCTTGAAGAACCATTATTGCACAAATATCAACTTCCTGCAAATGGGAAAATGCATTCAGCGTATTCATATGAATTTAATTTAGGATAATACCAATCATCATATTTTTTGCTTACAATTGGATCTTTTGCAATAAGAGATTTAAATTCATTAATTAATTCAGCATTATCATTCATATTTTCATTACTATTAACATATTCAATCTCTCCAAGGCTTAATCCGCCCATAATTTAACAACTTCTTGCTTTCATTATATCATATTTAAGAAACAAAAGAAATATTGTTTATAAAGCCATTCCTTTTGTTTCAGGGTCAAGCCATAGTGCTTGAACATTAATTCCTAATTCTTTAGTTCCTTTTTCTTTTATCTCGCCTAATATTCTATTTATCATTTCACATTGTTTATTATTTTTTTCTAACCAATCTTCATCTGATAAACCAGATTCTTTTAATGATGACTTCATCTCGCTTATATATTCTTCCATATGAGCTTCTAATATTTTGCTTAAAGTTTCTTTTTTAATTTATACCCACAATTCCTACATTTCATATGTTCATCTCTTTATTTCAGTGCTATCATTTGTGGACCGCCACGTCTTCTACCACCAGATGACCTATTATTGTTGTTGCCATTATTATTACCACTAGGAGATGAGGTATAAGACTGAGGACTACATTCTTCGCAATATCCACAAGGAGGTTTTGGAATAGTTTTTAAACTATTTATTGCCGCTGCTCTTTCTCTTTTTGCCTTATTCCTTGATTCTTCTAATAGATTAATCAACTTAACTATTTCTTGTAACAAACTATATAATCCAGTAATAACACTAGTTAATTGGTTTGTAAAAAAGTCTGCATTACTAGTTGTATAATATCTACCATCGTCAATTCTTGCTCCATTTACTATTATTTGTTCACACTGATTCGAAATAGTATAATTCTGTTTTCTCATATCAATTACTACTTGTCTGCATGAAATTGCTATACCTTGACAGTGCTTAAAATATGCAATTGCTTTTACGCATCTCGTAAATTTTTCTTCTGCATCGTCTCTCTTTTTTTATGTATGAATCGTATAATGATTGATATATGCACATAATAAATTTCTCCTATTATTATCTTATAAGCAAAAAAGTATTAATAATTTACATTTATAAAAATAAAACCTATAATCTATTCTAACCGCTATTATTATTATACAAAAATATATCATTACTTGTAAACTTTTTTAAATAAAAACAACACCAATTATTTATTGATGTTGTTTAATCTCTTTATATAAATAATTTGTAGAAATTACACTAGCATTTTACTAGAATGAGTAATTCTTAACAGCAGTAGAAATGCTTTGAGAAACTTCTAATAATGTTTGTTCATACATTTTTGATTTTGACATAAAAGAATTAAATGCTTCTACAGCTTTATCTCTACCTGTACCTAGAGTCCAGTTTTCCATAATCTTATTATATGTTCTGTTAACATTTTGAATAAATCCATTCATTGCTCCAGCAGCTGCATCAACTCTTGTTTTTCCATCACTTGCTTCTGGTGTGATACTTATTGTGTCACCATTTGCATCAACATATTCTGGAAGTTTAGTTTTAACATCAGCCATAAATGGAACCAAAGCTTCTAAATTAGCACCATTAGAGTTTTGAATTTCTCTATAATTACTAGCAATTTTAGAAGAATCAATTGCTAATTGTAATAATGCATTTCTAATATCAACCATTCCATTAAATACAGTTACAATATTATTAATTTGAACTCCTGCATCTTTTCCTTTCCAACAGTTCTTTAAGATGCTAATTCCATTACCTAAATTATTAATAATTGAGTCTGCACTTGTTTCTTCAGATCCCATAACATATCTTCTAAATAAATCGTTAGCATCTTCGTATAATGTTTGAACACTTTGAACTTTATGATTCATCTTTATACCTCCTAGTATAAGAATACAACAATTCTATTTAGAATTCAATACTCTTTACACTTTTTATTGTATAATTAATACCATTAATTTTCTTTAATAGTTATTAACCCTTTATCAACTTCTTCTAGAGCTCTTCCTATTTCTTTTTTTGACACATATTCATTTTCATTCATTTGAAAATGCTTATGTTCTTTCATAACTTTTGCCCTATCAGCAGCGATATGAACAAGCTTATATTTTGAGTCAACTATATTAAGTAATTTGTCTATTGAAGGATATATCACTTTTCACCACTCCCTATCTTTATAATACTAATATACATTATTAAGTTTTAGTTTACAACACTACTTAACACAACTTTGACAAATAAATTAGCTTTCTTCAATAAAATATTTACTTTTATGTGGTTCATCAAATAATAAGTTTGGATAACCTTGTTGTCTTAAAGCTTCATATGTCATAATTGCTACTGCGTTTGAAACATTTAATGCTCTAACATCACTTGTCATAGGCATTCTCATGCATCTATCTATATATGGTTTTAATATTTGAGGTGGTATTCCAGTACTTTCTTTTCCAAAAAAGAAATAATAATTCTTTTCTTTATCACTATAGTCAAAACTACTATGTGGTTTGTGTCCATACCTTGTTAAGAAATAATACTCACCCTTATTCTTTTCAAAAAAATCATCAATATTTTCATAAACAGTATATTTACATTTATCTACATAGTTAACACCACTTCTTTTAATATATTTGCTTTCTAAACTAAAACCAAGAGGTTTTATCAAATGTAAATGTGAACCAGTTGCAACACATGTTCTCATTATATTGCCAGTATTTACTGGTATCTCTGGTTCAAATAATACTATGTTTATCATATAATCACTTCCTTTACACATTATAGCATAAAAAAATGCATTAAATATGCATTATTTACTTTCATATATAGTTTCATCAATGTTAATAATTTCTTGACTACTTGCAGGACTAACAGTTTGAATTATTTGAAGCATAGAACTTAAGTTAACCTTAAACTGTTTATCTTCATCTGTTGAATAGCCTAAATGAATAACCTTTTCAATATCTGAGTGATTAAATAAATTGTTTTCTTTATTTGATAACATTCCTTCTGGATACATGCATCCACAATAATCATATAATACATGGCCATGATCATTGTCATATAAACAAAAACCAGTAATCATTAAACACTTCTTGCCATTTTTTAATTTAACTATTGTTCCCAAAGGTAAATATTTTTCATAAATTTCGTTTTCCATTACTTCATCTCTCCATTTATTACACTAACATAATTTAATGATTGTATTGATCCATTTTCTTTATTATTGCCTTTCATCATATCTAATAGTTTATTAACATTATCACGATACTTTAGTTCATTAAAAATACTTTCTCCATTCACTACTACATTTGCACCTGTATCTTTGTTAATACCCTTTAATAAATCTAAAGCATATTCACGCTCATTTTCGTTTTCATAATTAATATAATCATATTTTTTCTCTAACTCATTATACAATCTATCAATAGAAGGATCCATTTTTATCATTATCTTTTTTATTTTAATTAATTGAACTAATAGTTCATCTAATTTTTCTTTAACTCTTTTAGAAGAATAATATATATTTGACAAATCAATTTCACTATTAACACATAGTTGTTTTAGTTGTGACTCTAAATCTATTATATCTTCCAATTTTTTAATGCTTTTTTTTGTATTATCAATTCCATAATAATAATCTTCAGGATATACGATTAAATTATCCATTAAGATCACCTTTTTCCATTTGTGATTTATAATTATTAATAATAGTTTCTATATTATATATATCTTCTTTAACTGTTTGCTTACACACATTAATAATACTATTATCAATTGAATTACTACAAACAATACTATCTTTAAAACAAGTATTTGCTTCATTTAATAAATCAATTAAAGATTTATATTCATCATATAAATCATTAAGTTTATCATAAATGTAACTATATCTATTAGTATTATTCATATTTCCTCCAATATTATCATGTTAATTATATCATGTATGATAAGTCTTTATCAATAAAAAAGTATGGCATGCCATACTTTATAAATTACATTTTCATTTGCCTGGTGAAACAAGATTTCACTGCATTCAACAATTCACTATCATCACATTCAACAACTACTGTGTTCGAATTAAAATTCGACATTACATTACTATATACTTTATTCTTGCATCCTAGCATATTAACTCCAATCAAGCTTTTTTTATTGAAAAACTCTCTATTATTAATCATTGAATCAGCATCTAAAAAGCCCCATTTTGAATTTTCATATTCGTCAGCTACTCCAGTAACAATATATTCTACATCATCATAATAACCAGTTTCTTCTAATTTTTTATAAAAAGCTAACAACTCATCAATATTCATTGCTTCATCTAGTATATATTCATATCTTCCATTATTAGAAAGCTCTCTTTTAATATAGTTGTCTTTCATATATTAACACCTCAAACTTATTCTATCATATTTAAGAAACAAAAGAAATATTGTTTATAAAACCATTTCTTTTGTTTCAGTGTCAAGCCATAGTGCTTGAACATTAATTCCTAATTCTTTAGTTCCTTTTTCTTTTATCTCGCCTAATATTCTATTTATCATTTCACATTGTTTATTATTTTTTTCTAACCAATCTTCATCTGATAAACCATCATCATAAAATTCATCATATCTAAATCCTATGATTAAATCTCTTGAATCATGCCAATGTTCTGGTATATCATCACCATAACAATTAATTAGTGTTGCATCAGTCCTCATATTATTATCAATAACACTCTTATATGTTGATTCTATAATATCTTCAGTTGCTTCTCCTCTTAATATTTGTAAAATAATATCATTTGGTATCTTTTCTACACATATATCATTTCTTATATAGAAATATTTTAAAGTAGAACTCTTTTGATAATAATCTTTACTATCCAAATCTACAGGAGTAAATTGTAGTTCGGATTTTCCAAGCTCATCATCATACTCCTGTAAATTTAGTTTCTTAATTAAATATCTTTCTAGTAACTCTTTATAAGTATTATACACTTTATAATAATTATCATTTAATTCATTACCAGTTACTAAACCATTTTTTCTTAATATTTCTATATCATATATTTTTGCATTTGTTTCCATAAAAACCTCCCTATTCTATATGTATCTCATCTATTGTAAATACTATGTTATCTTTTAGTAGTTGACCTATTTCTATTTCATACACGCTTCCCCAACTATTTACAAGTATTTTACCATCTTCCATTACTCCTAGTATAGTCATTACGTGAGCTCCTCGTACAACTATCTTGCTTCCATCTTGATTTATCATTTCTGCGCCTTTAACAGTGCCTATTGATAAGTGTCTTCCTTTTGCTAATTCTCTTGAAATCATTGATACAACATAATCTCTTGCTAAAGTATTATTTAAATTTTTTACACCATATGAGTTAAATATTGTATTTTGAATTAACCATTCATTTGTTCCTATATTAAATCCTCTACTATTTAAATATTTATTTAATAAATTAAGTCTATATTTATAATTTTCACCTACGGCTTTATTTAAATTTAAATATCCTCTATTACTATCAGATGATTTAAATGCTGAACCTGTAAAGAACTCATATAGTGAACCTCCTGATTTTACAAATATATCTCCATTTATTTCCATATAAATATCTAATAATAATTGTGGAGCATTTAATATTTCTATTCCGTCAATCTGTATAAACAATGGGAAACCAAATCTTTCTTCAAATGATATCTCTGGATGTTTTACAAAATATTCAGCTATCGCATTTGCAAAGTCTGCATAATTGCATACTCCAACATTAGTGTCTATCGTACTTAAGAATTTAGAAGCTTGCTTTGCTGATATTCCTGGATACTTACTTTGGACTTGTTTTATTAATTGTGCTTTTCTCTCCGCTTGTCCATACTTCATTATTCCTTTTATTATTCCTTGGTTAACTCCTCTGTTATTTCCAAAATATAATCTCTTAGCTGTATCGGTTAATATTGAGTTATCATAAGAATCTCTTAAAGTCCTTGCTACATTATACATTACTCTATGATTTGGCAATACTATTCCATAATTTTTTGCTTGTCTTATTATCTTCTTTAATGCTCGTATATATCCCTTTGCTTCTTCTTCCGAAAAAGTTGATAAATATTGTAATGCTTCTAGTCTGTTCTTTATATTTCTAGTTTTATCATTTATTAATATATCTGAAACTCTATGTCCTTCTATCTCATAATCAAATAACGGTAATATTCCTTTATTTATTAATTGCTCTTCAGATATATTTTGAATTGTTAATCCATTCTTATATATCCTTTCAAGTAATTTATTAACTGCTAATATTGTTTCGAATTCATTTAAACCATTTATACTATCTGTATGCTTAAGTGCTTTCGAATAACCAAGTGCATACTCTAGTACTGACTCTAATGGTACATTTTTTCCTCTTACTTCTATATCAGAACTATCACTTCTTATTATATCTATTATCAACCTATCATCTGCACTTAAGAATATATAATTTAATGCTTCTTCTAACTTTTGATTATCTGTTATTCTTGTTGCAAGAGATACTATTTCTCCTTGTTCTAATTTACTAAATACTTTATTTAATACTTCTCCGCTAAATTCGTTTATATCTATTATATCAAATAATTTTACTAATGCTTCATATGATAAGTTTTGTAATTCTATACCTGTGCTCTCTTGACTATACATACTTAATATTTTCTGACCTATTATAATTTTTTCTATTTCACTCAATTCTGATATTTCAATTATTGCTCCTTCTGTTAATGCTCCATGTCTACTTAAAATATCATTAAATTTTTCTATTGTTTCATTCATTCCATATACCATATGTGGTCGAGCTACTTCTGTGGTTTCTTCTATTTGCTGTACTGGTGGAGCCACTGGTGTTTCTTCTGTTGTTTCCATATTTTTTGCAACTTCTTCAACAAGATTTTCACGTATATTGCCATATTTTTTTACTATTTGGGCTATTGTACTTTCTTTAATTCCTTTATTGATTAGATTATGATACGTCCTTACCAATTCTGCATCATCGAATATTTTAGTTAAATCTTCTCCAAATACTTTTTTAAATACTGGATTATCTTTTGTAATTTTTATAAATTCTTCAAGTTCTGCAGCTTTCATTGTTTTAAATATCTCAATAGCTTCTGCTTTAACTGCTAATAATTTTTCCTCTGTCATAGTATTTAATTCTGTTATTAAGCCCAATTTGGTCATATTAGTAAGAGTTCCTTCTCTTATTACTGTAACTTTTACTTCTCCACTATTAAATCTCATAGCAGCTTTCAAGTACTTTTCAAATATTACATCACTTGTGTTTTCAGGAAGAACAATTTTTAAAACACCAAAATTATTTCGACTTGCTCCTGATACTATTTCACCAAGTCTTTCTAAAATATTAAAAATTGTTGCAGCTGGTTGAAAATTACCATCTTTAACTCTACATACTTCGCAAACATCATATTCTCCAGTATCAGGTGATATTTCAAACACTAAATTATCTTCTCCTAAAATATATGCTAAAGAATATGAATTTGGATCAGTCAATACTTCACCACCAAGTTTAATAATTATGCCCTGAGCTTCTTCAATAACCATTTTTCGATAAAAGTCTTTAAAACTTAAACCAGGATTTTTCTTTAACATCTCTTTATACTTTGTTTCATAATCAACATCAGGCATTTCACTAGAAACAATGTATTCTATTAACTGGCCAGCTTGATTTATATTTAGGTTTTCATTTGTAGTATTTGCATCTCCAACTCTTAATGCGAGAGCTTCAGTTGCTATTATTTTTAATCGTGAATCATTAAATTTAATCTTATAGATAGTCTTTCCATCACTATCTGTTGTTACTTCATATGATTCTATTAATTTTGAATCAACTAATGAATCTATGTATGTTTTTCCTTCACCAAATTCAATTAATTTATATTTTTTAGAACTATCAGTAATTTGTTCATTAGCCTTTCTCGCTTGAGAATTATATTCCTCAATACAAGCTTGCATTATGTTTATTCCAAGTTGATATGAATCAGTAGATGTCAAATTTTTCATACCAGAATTACTCTTTGAATGAGCAAATACTAATAATGCTACTTCGCTTACATTTACTCCCAAATCACTAATTATATCGGCATTTGCTAGCATTGCTAATGCTGAGTTTAATGTGTGATTACTTCTAGTTCTATTTCCTTCACTATCTACTAACAAACTTGGTGAATATATACCTGTATCTACATCAAAGTGAGAGTCAATTCCAAGAATATTTTCTGCTCCTGCGCCCATTCCAACATCATGCCATATAGCAGCAACAAATAAATCATATGCATTAACTTTATTTGAGTATTTATTGTTATTTAATGTTCTACTTAAGACTTCTAACACTCTCATTGAAGATTCTGCAACTTCTCTTACATGACCTTCAGTATGTGTTCTATATGTTTCAAAAGCACTAGCTGTCTCTGCATATTTTGCAGCACTTTCATAATATGATAGAGCTGGTTCTATCATTGTTCTTGTCAGTGTTTCCATATATTTACTTGATGTATTATTTAATATTGCTAATCCCACTTCATTATTAGATTCACAAATTGTTTTAATTGCATCTATTAATTCTGTTGATGTCATAGCATCCAATCTAGCCGTAATTTGATCAATTAATGTTCTTGCTTCTTCTACTTTAATTTTTGATAAAGTTTTTATTAATTCTGGATTAGTTATTGTTGAAATACTTTTTTCATTTGTATTAACGACAAATTTATAACCATTCACGTATACTTCTATTCCTTCATATTTACTGATCATTTTAAGAATACCACTTTTATATAATCTACCTAAATCAGTTTTAGGAACTATAATATGTTTGCCATTTTTTTCTACTATATCAAAGTTTTCAGAAAAATCTGAAAAATTTTCGAATTTAATATCAACTATTCTAGAAATGCCAACAGCACCGAATAACTCTCCAAATCTTTCATCCAATCCTTTTGAAATAGCATTATATGGAAATGAACTTGCATCTCCTATAATCATTTCTGATATTAATCCGCTCTTTATAATACCATTGGTTAAATCTACAATTTCACCATTAAAGAAATTATAATATACATTACTTTCACCAGCTAAAAATTGACCAGTACTCTTTCTTATTGGTTTTCCTACTTCAGATAAAAATTCAGTTTCTGTTAATGTAGTCTTTGAACCATCTTCATTCATTTTAAAATATTCTGTTTTTGAAGTTGATTTATTTATTTTAGTGGTTACACTGAAATATTTTATAGAAAAAGTTTTAATCATATCTTGTTCATTATATTCAGATTTATAATAATTTTTAATCGTTTCAGTGTCATTTTTAATTTCATGTTCGAAAAAACTCTTTTCAGTTATTTTAGTTTCTATCTTACTTCCATCAGGAAGAGTAATTTTTGTTTTTACTGCACCCATCAATGACATAAATGATGTTTCATCTGTTATTTTAAATACTCCATCTACTAATTCACATTCTGATTCAACTAGTACACCATCTACAACTTTGCATGGAACTAATTTTCCTTCAGAATTTAGTGTAAAATACGCAAAGGCTGCTCTATCATAAGTTTCAGTACCATCAGAATTTAAACCTTCTTCTAAAAGATTATGCCTACTTTTACTTTTATCATAAAGCATATATTTTCCAGTTTGTGTTAGTATTGCTTCATTTGCAGTATATTTAACACCATTATACTCCCAAGATATTGGTGTATCTAATTTTATTTTTGCTTTATTTACAAAAGCATCACCAACTCTCAATGCAAAAGCTTTTGTTGCCATTTCACTAATGAACCCATCCAAAAATTTTACACTTTTAATACTTGCTTCTACTTTTTCACCAGTTGTTTTTTGCTTTGAATCAGTTTTTGCATCCATAATTGGAGATTGTACTCCAATTGTTGATAAATCAAAATGAATTTTTGCTTGGCCTGGTAATAATTGACTATTATATACGTCTACAGCTGCTTGAATTTTTGCAACACATAGTGCCCAATCATTTGCAGATGTCAATAGTCCTACACCAGAGTTTGACTTACTATGTGAAAAACATAGCATCGCTAATCTATCAGGGTTTAATCCTACTGCTTCCAGTTCTGTTCTTAATGCTAATATTGCTGTAGCACTATTTAATGTATGATTACTTCTAACAATATCAGCTAAATCTTCTGCATTAAAATCAATTTTTATCGCTTTGATTCGTGCATCACCCAAAGATTCTAAATATTCCATAACAATATTAGTACCATTCATTAATGGATGACCATCAACTACTGTACCTGCAGCCATTCCCAAATCGTGCATTAATCCAGCAACAAACATTTCTTTAAAGTCAGTTTCTGTAACTTGACCATATTCAGTAGTATTTAAAGATTCTGCATTAATAGCATTAAGTGCCCTAACTGCTAAAAATGCAACTTGTAATGTATGTGCTTCCGTATGATCACAATATGAATACAAATTTGAAAGTTTTTGATCTGTTGTTGATTTTCTAGCAGCTTCATATATACTACTTACTTTATCAGCAAGTACAGTATCACCATTAGACAATTCGACTAGAAAATCATGCAAATATTCTTTTGCAAAAGTTGATTCTGCAGAAAATAGATTGCTATTAAAAATTGCATTGTATGTCGAATTACTTATGGTTTCTCCACTTACTAATCTTTCATACATACTATCTATTAATTGTTTTTGTTGAACTTTTGTCATTGCTTTTACTAAAGCATTAACATTATCAGCATTTATTCCTAAAGGATCTAGAGTAATATGTGTATCCTCTATAGCATGCACTACAATATCGACTAATTGGGATATACGACTATCATTAATTGTTGAATTTTCTCTTGAACTAATTTCGAATAATTCTTTTATTGATGCTCTTGCAATAGAAGATGTATTAATATATTCATAAATATGTTCATTATAATGTATTGCTTTATTATTATCAACTATTTTACTATTGAGCTTTATTATTGTTTTATTTATTTGTTTTATTTGAGACTCAAGTTTTGTAATTTCTGATTCAAGTTTTTTAATCTTATTTTTATTTTTTTGGTTCTTTAATTGAGCTCGTTTAACCTCTAACTGTTTTTGTAATTTTTCTAAATCTTTTTGCCTAAATTCAATTTCTTTAGTCAATGCTTCATTTTCAGATGTTAACGTTTTTATATTTCTACTAGAAATACTATCTACTGCTGATCTTAATTCTCTAACCTTAATACGTGTAGCTTCTAATTTTTCTTTTAAATTTTTTGTTTCAGCTTCCAATTCTTTAATTTTACTTTCGTTAGATGTATTATTATCAGCCTTTAGCTTAGCAATTTGTTCTTCAGTTGCTTTTATTTTACTTTCCAAATCTTTAACATTAGATTCATATTCAACTAAATATGTTTGAGAAGCAATTAGACTTTGTTTTATACTTTCATGACCAGCAATAATATCAGCAGCATACATTGAATACATTTTTATTTGATCATTTAATTTTTGCATTCTTTCAATTTGCTCTTCAGTAGGCTCTGCGATTGTTCTTAACTTTGAAAGTTCTTGATTTGCCAAAAGCAACTTATCATGCAATTGTATTCCTAAATCATTTATTTTAGACTCAAGAGCACTCATTTTAGCTCCATTTTCTGATAATTTTGCTTCTAATTCTAATCTAACATCAGCATCCAAATTAATTTCAACATCACTCTTAGGATTACCTTGTTCATCTAATCCTAATCTTTCATATAAGTCCATTCTTTCTTGAAGTAAAGCTCTTTGTTCTTCAATTAAATTTCCTCTTTCATTTATTATTTTTAATCCATCAGTGCCTGTGTTAAAAATCATTCTTTGATTTTCTACATATTGCTCAATTGCTAAATTAGCAACGTATCCTTCAAACGTTAAAGGCAATGTTCCTTCTTCAAAAGTTTGACTCTTATATTCATTATAAGCTTCCTTTACTTTAGGATCAGTACTAAGTCTTGCTCTCAAATCTGTTGAACTAAATTTTGCATCTAAAGCTCTTTGAACAAGAAAGTCTTCATAACTCATTTCATGTTCTCCAAAGAATTTTTGTAATAGTTTTGAATCTGTTAGTTCAGCATTTTGAGCACGGACACTATCTTGATAAGCTTCATATTGTGCTAACATAGCAGGATCGCTTTGCAAGGATTCTACAATATCACTTATTCTAGTTTCCATTATATTCAATAATTTTAAATCACTCTTTAATGATGCTCTTACTTCAGAATTAGTAAGATCTGAAGTTGCATATTTACTTATTAAGAAAGATATAGTAGATGCATTTCCAGTTAGAACATAAGATGCTCCTTCAATTACGATTGAACCACCATTTAATATTCCAGCAGTAATAGCACCATATATTCCAGCCTTAATTACTTGTTCCCAATCGATTTTTACAGTTGATAAATCTTCACCTAGAAACCATGCAAGCATATAAGTATCTATTACTTCTTGCAATCCTTCTTCAATTCCCTCAGATAACATCTTACCTAAATAACCAACTATTCCACCAACATTTGCCCATTTACTAATTAATCTAATTCCTGGAATTTCTCCGAGAATACTTTCAAGTGCCGTCTCTGATAAACCTGAAAGAAGTCCATATTTTAATGCATCTTCTTTACTCATACCTAATTGCATTCCACGTTCTTTTGCATTACCTGCAACAGACAAGCCCATTGTAGCATAGGTAATTGCAAATCTTGCAACTGTCATAGCTATTTTTGTTCCAAGAGTTGCTGCTGCCGCTCCACCACCTACACCCATAGTGCAAACTGTAAATAGAGTTGCTGCAACCATAGAAGGAAACATATTACCAATACTACTAGCAATATTATATCTATCGACCATATGTGTACCATGTTCAGCATCATAATCTGCTAGCATTCCAGCATAGTATTGTTGTTCATAATCTCTAGCATTCATCCTACCATCAGCATTAAATAAATTATCATATCCTTCTGCCCATGTTTTCAATCCGTCGCAAAAACTATCCCAATCAAGTTTTAAGCAATCCCATATACTTGGATTATCACTTAATTT
Source organism: uncultured Mycoplasmatota bacterium (assembly GCA_946414095.1). GTDB lineage: Bacteria > Bacillota_I > Bacilli_A > RF39 > UBA660 > CAG-1000. The sequence continues at coordinate 93,848 of CAMKNB010000001.1, read as the reverse complement.
ACTAGCTCTTTCCTCAGCTCTCCTTTGGCCAAGAGACATAGCACCCCAGTCATTCCAAAAATAAAAATTTAAATCTCCAGAATTTTCTCCATAAAATCCATACATAAATGATACAAATTCTGCACATGTAGAAGAATCAAATTCTTCTAAAAAATCAAAATTATCTAATTCACTATATTGTTCAACATATTCAGCAACGGTTTTGTCTGGTATTTTATCTAATGATATTGTTGGTAATCCTTTTTCCTCTTGTCTTCGATTATATACTACAATAAATAATGCTTTTTGCTCTTGAGTTAAATTGTACATTAAGTGACCTTCTGAATCCCAAATATTAAGATATCTAATATTGGCAGAGGTTCCCATTGCACCAACTATATTTTCAGTATCAATGGTAAAATCACTATTTATTACATTGTCATCATAATTTGGATTATATTGTCTTTGAATATAGTAATTTTCAATAAATGTATTTCTATATAGGCTATCATTTTTCGCAGCAAGATCATTGTATCTATCTATATCTGCATCAAGTGATTGGATAGCATAAGTACAATTATTTATTATACCTTGCTGATAATCTCTATCTCTTATTAATTCTTCTAATGATAGTTCACCACGCATGCTATCATATATTACATACACTCCACCAGGTTTTTCTGGATCTTTAGTATAACTTATATATACATTATAATGGTTTGGACTGTCTTCATCAAAGCACTCTATTAAGATTTCATCATTTGAACGAGCAACATAAGCTTCGCCTAATTCATTAGTAGCTTCATCTTTCTGAGTTTGAGCCTCTGCAGCCTTAGCTCTATATAGATCTCTAGCCGCTTCATATCTAGGAATCTGTATTTCAGCTTCTGTATTATGTATGTTAGCAAACCTTTCACGCCAATTGTCCCCTCTTTCATCGAGTGGGATATAAGACATACTACTATATTCATAATCAATATAACTCAAATGATAATTGTCCATCCAAGTTTTTGCATGATCAACTCTTTCTTGTGCTTTTGCAATTGAGGCAGCATCACCAGATTCATTTGCAGTTTGCAAATCTTCAAGTGCAGCTTCATAGTTGCTAACAGCAGTTTCATATTGTTGTCTGTAAAATTGATAATTGTTAAATATATACAAAGCATATTCTGTTGGTTGTAAATCTTCAACTCTTTTGCCATAATGTATAGCAGTATTAATACCATCCTGAATATTACAATACAATTTTCTATATTTTTCTTTAGATTCTTCATCCATATTCTCAATATATTGTCTATCTTCATCACTAATATAATCACTATTAACTAAATACATACCATAGTCAAATACTGCTTGATTTCGAAATATACCTCTAGTACTATCATTTTTATTTTCTTCCTCCAAATAAGCATCTTTTTCTTCAGTTTCCATGCTTTTAAAAGCTTCATTTCTTTTCTCTACATATTTTTTTTCAAAATCAACACTTTTATCATACATATCCCATGCATGCATTCCTGCATCCATACCAAAAACAGACAAATATGACTCTGCCGTTAAATTATATACATATGCATACTCTGAATTTGTATCCAATAGTTTGCTAGAAAGTCCTTCTAATTCATGACAAAGGTTCATCAAAAAACTATCTCCATCAGAACCATCTTCACCAAATACTGTATCTATACTTTGCTTAATAGTATTCCATTCTCCAATTAGTGCACTATTAGGCTTATAAATACTTGTACTAACAACAGCTTCTGGATATTCAATACCTTCTAATGTACTTTTAATATATCCCCAACCATTTTTGTCAATATCATATGTCATTGCACCTCTTACAAGTACAATTGCTTTTGCTAAATAATCATAATCTATATTTATACCACCATAATTTTTTTCACTAGGTTTATCTTCATCCTCATCAAATCCCTCAAATCCACCCATAAGTGATGATAGTTCTTCAGTTGCAATAAATAATTCAGGATGCTCTTGCAATATTTCTCTTAAAGAATCATATACAAAGCCATCTGGTCCAACATATTTTGTTTCTACATTTTTTTCTTTTGTCATATCAGCAGAACAAACGGGACATATTAATGCGGATGGATCAACTAATGTAGAACCACATTTTAAACACCTTTTTACTATTGTAAACTCAGATAAATCAAACATATCTTCAGTATAATTAAATGTATTGGCTAAACTCAATAATTCATTTATGCCATTATCTGAGCCTTCTTTTGATGTATAATTGCTCATTGATAGTAACATATTTTTAAAATTTTCTATTTCCTCATCTGACAATCCATATTCTTCTCTAAGTATATCTTCTGTCAAATTTAATTTATCTAGTAACTCACTAGTATCTTTATTTTCTCCAATATAATCGCTAATCATATCAGATGTTGTTTTCAATTCATTACTATTGTAGTCTGGATATTCAAAAGCAGTTTTATTATCTTGATTATTATTTAAATTGATATTATTCGAATTATTAGAAGTACTTGAAATATTAGCATTTTCAGCGCCACTATTATCTGTTAAATTGCTTGATGCTGTCAAATTATCGTTATTGTTTTCTTCTTGAGTTTCATTTGGTTCATCAACAAATAGATTTATTGTTCCATCTTCATAATTATTATCTTCATTAATATCTATTGAATCATCGCCATAGTCATTTGTTTCCTTAGGATTGTCATTCACATCCAAAAAACCATCAACTTTAGAAGATGATGTTACTTCATTATTATTTATTTCTAAACTATCACTAGATAAAGTATTTTCACTTTCATTTTTGTCAGTATTTAAATATTTATCATTATTTGAAGTTTCTGTATTGTTAGATTCACTTAAATCAATTCCATCATTATTACTACTATTATCTCCAGTTGATTTTATAACATTATTGGATGATAGTGAATCAATATTAATATTCTTTCTACTTAAAGTGCCACCTAGTATTGATCCACCTAGAATAGTTGCCTCAGAAGTAAAAATATTTTTTGCAACTTTTTCTATGTCAGAATCTGGCTGTTCTTTATTACACTTTGGACATATTTTTTCATTATCATTCAATGTGTAGCCACAATTAATGCACTGCATTTTTACCTCCTTATTTTTATCTTTGTGATAGATTAGTTCCTTGTCTATTTCTTGGATCATTATTAGTTGAAGAATTCGTACTTGAAAATCTACCATATGGAGTATTTACATACATGGTTGCCCCGGCTGGAACATTTGAATAAGGATTTCTTCCTCCTCTATATCCACTATTAGGATTGCTATTTTTATATGGATTTTGACTACAAATTGGACAATCAGAATATAAAATAGCGTTATAATCCCTTAAAGAATTTGTTTCTTTTATAGCTAATTCAGATCTTTTAGATTCAACATTATCTATTTCCCCTTGTAAAGAATCACTGTAAGCTGTCAAAGTTTCAACCTTAGCTTTAAGTGTTTTTGCATAATTAAAACAATCTCCTTTATCAAATGCTTGTCCATTTATTCCAACATATACTAGATAATTTCCAATCATACTCAGTGAAGAAGCATAACCAAAAACAAAAGAAGATAGATTTGAAATTTTAGTTTTAAACTCTTCTAAACTTGATTTATATGTAGCATAATTTTCTACAGTTTTTTTAATATTTTGATATGTAGTCCATGCTTGATTTAGTTGTGGCTGATGATGTACACAATTAGCCATATTATCACCTCTATTACTATGCTACTATTAGTTTTATTTTACTATATTTTAGTAGTATTTTCAATGCTTTTGCAAAATAAAAGCGATGATTATCATCGCTTTAATTATTTATAATCTTTTTGAATTTTTTTTTATGTTTTCTTCTGCCTCTTGCAAAGCCTTAGAAATATCTAGAGGTAATGGTTCATAATGTAATACATCCACTATACTCCCCCCAATTTTTATATCCACCATAAAGTAGTCTTCACCATAATTACAGCGAAAATTAACATCATCAACATTTTCACTTTCAAGTCCAAAACTATTATAATCTACAAAGTTATAAAACGTTTGACTAAAATGATCCGTATATTCTTCCATATTTGAAAAATTAATATCAACTACATCATCACTTATCATTCTAAAAGAGCGAATGACCTCTTTAACGGTATTTACATCGAGAGTTACATCCAATGAATACTTATCTCTATTAAAATCAGAACCATTAATTGTACATAACTTTTCCATAGAATCCTCCTAAGAGTATTATATCACATTAAAAACATTAAAAAAAGCAAAAGAATGATGTTACCATGCATATTTCATTTGCTTTTTATTTTTTAGAATTAATCTTCACTACTTGATATTTTTATTTCATTTATTGTCTTTACTATAACTGGCATGCCATTTTTAACAACCGCACAATGTTCATTATCAATATTAGAATATGAGCTTATTTGAACAGATGTTTTAATTGCAAATTGTTGATTTAATCCTTGACCAACCCAAATACCATCATTTGCATTTACACAACTCTTATACCACTCATCATATTCATATTTTTTAAATGAACTTGGTGTATCTATAAAGACAAATAATAACTTTAAAGTTTCGACTTGATCTTTTAAAACTTTTTGTAATTTTTCTTTAGACTCATCATTTATTCTATTCAAGAATTTATCTAATCCAATTATTACACATAAAGTATTTTTTTCTCCACTAAGACTTTTAACATTCATAGAATTATTTTTTAATATTTCTTGATATTTATCATTTACAGCACTTAATTCATTAATAAAATTATCAAAATTGTTATTTGTATATTTTAAATTCCATTCAAAACTGTCAAAAAAGTTATTCGCATCGATTACAATTTTATCAAATGTCTTATCAAATTCTAATGTTTTCATAAAATTAGGTAAAAATTGGCTAAAGTTTGAAAATTCATTTGTTGATATTAATGTTATTGAATTCTTACTAAAATTATAAACAGTTGGTATCAATGATTCTTTAGCAATACCTATAGGAATACTATTAATACCTTTATACTTTAACATAAATTTAGAAATATTAATTGTATCTGGCATAATAGGAACTGACATTGCTTTGTTCATATTTTTGGAATTTAATACATCTATTGCTAATTTAATATTATTAAATTTAGTATCACTTGAAGATATACTTGCAGATTGAAATTCACATACTTTATCTAATTTAACAAGTCCTCTTCCAATTATATTAGTTGGAACCAGTCCATCTGTTCTACCCAAAATATCCTTGTATGCCATTTCATTATTCATTTGTAGACATAATACTTGTTTACAACTTTGTGAAACTTTCATTTTCATTCCATTTTGAGTATCAGTTGTTATGATGAAATAAATTCCATATTTTGATCCATCTCTAATAACTGGAACATATCTTTCAACTATGTCTAAATATAGTTCATTCATTACTTCAAAAGAATTAATAACAACAACTATATTTGGTAATTTTTCATTACTATTTTTAATATAATCTTGATAATTACCATTATATTTAGCAAACAATTTTTTTCTCTTATTTAATTCTGTATTAAGTAACTTTATTAAATTACTTATCTTCTCATCATCTGTATTCAATATTACATCACCAACTTGAGGAGCATCCGTAAAATTGGTTAATGTTTCTGCTCCAAAATCTAGTAAATATAAATTTAATTCATCAGAAGAATGATGGGTAATAAGTGAATAAACAATTGATTGCAAAAGTTCATCTTTTCCACTATCTGTCATTCCATAAATAATTGTATTTCCATCTTTAGATATTGGAAGAGTTAACAATCCTTGCTTTTGTTCACTTGGATTATCATATTCTCCAACAACAGGGTTTAAATCATACAATTCTTCAGTGTGATTATATTTTTTGTATAGACTTTGAATATATATTTCTGCAGGAATTCTATCTAACCACAATTGATTAATTTGATAATTACTATCTTTTGTAATATCTATTAAATACTTAACTATATTTGTAAGTTCCTCTCCTTGTGATTCGACAGATTTCTTTATTGCAGAATTATTTATAGTTTTATCAATAGAACCAACATTATCTATAAAATACAAATTTTTATCGACATTCTTTTTAAATTCTTTACTTGGATAGTATTGTGCTCCTGCCCAAGCCGCTTGACCCATAGCAAAATATTCATTATAACCAACTTGTAAGTAAAATCTACCTACATTTTTAAGTTCAGCAGCAAGTTCATTTTTTATCATTTCTAAACTATCTGATTTATCTTGTACTTTCAAGCAAATTTTAAATTTAGAGTTAGACCAAATCTGAGAATCTACTACTCCACTAGGCTTTTGTGTTGCTAGGATTAAATGTACTCCTAAAGAACGTCCAATACGCGCAGTACTAATCAAATCTTCCATAAAATCAGGCTGTTGATCTTTTAGTTCTGCAAACTCATCACAAACAATTATTAGATGTGGTATCGGTTCTTTTATTGAACCTTCTCTATACATTTTTTGATACTTATAAATATCTATTGTACTTTCACCCATTTGATCTCTAACTTCATTGAATTTTTCTTGTCTGCGTCTAAGTTCACTTTTAATACTAGAAAGTGCCCTATTAATTTCAGCTTTATCTAAGTTAGTAATTGTTCCCACTACATGAGGCAATTTTATACCAGTTTCTGTATCTGCAAAAGCACCAGCAAGCCCACCACCTTTATAGTCAATTAATACAAAGTTAACTTCTTCTGGACTATAATTTATAGCCATAGAAAGCACATATGTAATAATAAATTCAGATTTACCACTACCAGTCATACCTGCAATAAGTCCATGTGGTCCGTGGTACTTTTCATGTATATCTAATACAAATGGAGTTCCATTTTCATTAATACCAACCTCTGCTTTAAGTGATTTTACTGGATCATTTGCTTTCCACCTATTCAAGACATTTAATTGTTCTATTTGACCTACGCAATACATTTCTAAAAAAGTTATTGTATTTGGCAATTGTTTAATACTAGAGTCTATAAATATAGGAACATTTGATAATACTTCTGTTACTTTTTGCATATCATATTCGTCAGTAACCTCATCGGTGAATCTAGTTTGATTATCATTTTCACTATTTAATATTACTGAAACACTTTCACCTATTGTGATAAATTTATTAACTTCACTTGGTATTTTTGAAAGTTTTTCTTCAACTACAATTAAACTAAAGCCAACATTTGCTCTTGCTTCTAATATACTATCTATAATTCCTATTCTTCTTGCCAAATTAATATCATCGACAAGAACTAAATAATAAGTATTTAATTTAGATATATCTAAATCATTATTGTTTGCTAAGTAGTTATATCTTCCATTGAAGACTGATTCTAAATATTTTGATACTTCTTGCATTTCTTCAGTATTAGTAGCAAAAAATCTTATAGATTTATCATCAGAAAAACAATATGGTGATTCTTTTAAAAATTCCCATCTTTTTTCATTTTTTTTATTTGTAAATAAAACTATCTTTAAATTATCATAACTATGAAAAGACATCATTTGTAGTAATATATTTTTAGTAAAATCTACATATTTTGGCAATATTCCATTAATAGCAGTCAAATTGTTTTCTAAAAATGAAAATCCAATAGGAACGTTGTCTAGCGTTTTGTAATCTTCTATTAATTTATTTAGCATTTTCTTCATGTCATCTTCATCCATTGTAAAATCTTCTGAATGGTAACTTATATTTGCATTAAAAGAGATTTCTCCTTTACCAACTCTTACAGTTAAGAAGTCTGATTGATCAATTTTTCGTTCCCATAAAGTTCTTCTTTTATTAATTATTACATCATAACAAACATTAGTAGACACAAGATTTTCTTCAAGTGTTTTCTTTTGAAATACAAATTCCTTTTCTAATTCTTCTTTTTTATTTTCTATATACGCTTTATATTTTTCTTGTCTTTCCCTTTCTGCTTTTTTCCTTCTTCTTTTTTCATATGCTCTTGTAATATATGGCCAAACAAACATTGCAAGAATCATAGATATTGTTATAACAAGAGAAGGAATTGATTGTTTCAAAGTTTTTTCTTTAGAACTAATAGCTTCTAAAGTATTAGTTAATGTAATTAATGAACTGGCACCCATTGTTAGCATTGGCCCTAATGTCATAATAAGTGGTGTTTCTTGTATGTTATTTTTAGGTGGTGGTGAATCAATACTCATGTTGAAAGTTTCAATCGTCTTTCTCATACGAGGACTCTTTAAAAAATAGTCTTCATCCTGATATAAATCTTCATTTTTAATTTCTTCATCGGTTAACTCATCATCTACTATCAATTCTTTTTTAGGAAGGGAATTTTGAATATTATTAAATGGATTGTTAATAAAAATAATACCATTAGCAAACACTACCCTAATTCCTAACATATTAATAGTGTCACCATTATTAATATATGTGATTTTATCTTTAATAATATTATTATTTAAATATAAAAGAGCATCGTCCTCTTTTTCTATCTTCCACTTTCCATTTTCAATTGCTATAGAAAAATGATGTTCTAAAACATATGGATTATTTACAATTATGTTATTATCTTTGGCATTACCTATTTTAACTATATTATCTGAGTTAAATATATAGCCTTCAAAAGAATCGTCAACCATATTGTCAACATAAAGTAAATACCTCTTTTGATTTTTTTCTACAATATAATAATTTTTAGAAGTTAACATTACATTTCCTTCATTATTTTCTGTAATAATTTTTGTATTTTCGCTTCCACTAATAATCCAGTTTCCATCTTCACTGCTAATATTTATAATATTATTATTATCTTTATCGCTCATCCAAAAATTACCAACTTTTTTATATGGCAAATCAAAGATTATTATATCTTCATCATCAAAAAAATATAAATTCATATCACACCACCCTTATTTATAGTAAAATTAGTTTCTCACCATTCTTAATATCTAAATCTCTAATTAAATCATTATTTTTATACAAAACTCCAGTATTTATATTAAATATTTTATTGTTTCTACTAAAATCGATAGAATCAAACATTGAAGAATTAAAAAGTTTTGCAATATTACCTATTTTTTCATTAATAGGAACATATACTTCATAGTTTTTTCCAAGCGATAATATATATATATTTACAAGTAATTTATTGTCCAACATTTTCTTCACCTACTATTCTACTATATAAAATTATAGCATAAATAATAATAAAAGAATAGTAAAACATATTTTACTATTTTTACTATTTTTATTATCCTTGATTCATTTATTATTTTCTTATTAACATTATTGTTAATAATACTATGTTTATTTAGACCTTACAATTACTTTGCTTTTTAAATATATAAATAACAATAACATCACTGATCCAACACTATCAATCAAAACATCTAATAATTCACCACTTCTATCACTAACATATAGTTGATGTATTTCATCACTACAAGCATACAAGAAACATATTATAAATGATGTTAAATATATTTTCTTGATATTATATTCTTTCAATAATAAATATACTAATATTGCAAGAATAAAATACACACTAGCATGAGCAATTTTCCTAATTGGAGTATCTAATCTTTGAATTATCAAGTCTTTTTTTTCTACATCTATATTTGGATTAACAATATCAATTATTTTACCAAGAGTATTATATAAAAAACCTTGGCTTTGTTTTGTTGAATCAATTCCATTAAAACTTGAAAAATAAAATATTAAACTCATCCAAAAAATAACTAATATCCATAATAATATTTTTTTAGTCATTTTCAATGTATTCCTCTACTTTAGTTTTAATATTATTCCATAATTTTTTTAATGATTCATAACTCAAAGTATCTTCAACATCATTAAAGTAAGTCCATACTACATCATGTGTATCTGTTGAATCATTATCACTTTTACCATTATCCATACCTAGATAATAATAGCACTCACATTCTTCACCTCTTGGAGTAACATATTGTTCAATATATATTGGATCATTCATTAATAATTTTACTTTTCTTTTTGTTTCTTCTTCTGTTTCACGAATAGCACACTCAACTAATGTTTCACCATCTTCTAAATGTCCTTTTGGAAAAGAATAATCTTTATGATTAGTTCTATATATTAAACATATTTTATTTTTATTAATTAAAATTGTCCCTGCTTTTAGTGTCATAATATCCTCCAATATAAATATTTTATCATTTAAAAAGGTATTTTAAAATACCTATTCTTCTATACATGCATTCATTAATGTAAGAACACTAATATAATCATTATCAGATGATTTTTCAACAAATTTTACATTTCTCGTTTTATAATCAATGCTTCTTATATGTTCACACAATACACTTCCATGTATTTTAAAACTATCTTCTAATTTATAATGAGTTGGATAATCTTTATTATTGCTTGTAATTGGACAAACAATTATCATTCCAGTATGAATATTAAATATATCATTACTAATAACAATAGCTGGTCTTTTACCATATTGTTCATGGCCTTTTGTTGAATTAAAATCTAAATAAACTATATCTCCTCTAGAAGGAATATATTTTTTTACCATATTTCTTCACCTATAGGTTCATCCCATTCAAAATCTTTAGAAATGTTATCTCCATTATATTTTTCGAATTCTTCCTTTAAAGATATTTTATGTTTATTAGATTTTGTTATAATTATTTTGTTTTCATCTTGAACAATATTTAATATATCATTTGTATGAATATCTAATGATTTTAATATACTACTAGGGATTCTAATACCATCAGAATTCCCCCATTTTTGAAGCACAACCTCCATATTATCATCTCCTATATAAAGTATATACATTGTTTATACATTTGTCAACATACATTTAAAAAGACATTTTACAAATGCCTTTAATTATTACATGAATGTTGGACCACATGCATTAACATTACATACTTCATTTTCTTCTGTACAAGTATAGCATGGTGTATATGTATGTCTATAAATATGATGATTTATAATTCTTGTATTAATTGGTTGTACATGTGGAACTTCATGAACTATTTGTCTATGTACACATCTTTCTTGTGGACACTCATAAATTGGTGCACACATCATTGGTGCTGCTGTAGGACAAGCATTCATTTCTACTCCTTTATTATCTGGAGTAACTTTAAGTTCAGCACTACCTTCAACACTATATCCTTGATACATGCCCATATTATCTTTCATAATAACAACTCCTTTTCACAAGTATTTTATGTAAATATTATATTTGTGAATAGGTATTTAATATAAAAAAGTAGATTTCTCTACTTTTGTTTTAAATAATTAATAACTTCATTATAGTAATCCATTTTAAGTCCTGGAGTAACACTCTTAATTTCACTTGGAATACCTTTAACATTTATTTTACTTACATCATAGTTTCCACCAGTAACTCCTACTCTAAATCCATGTTTAGACCAAGCTATTTGAGCTACTTCACTATCTTTAAATCCCTCAATTAGTTTTTTACCATTATCAGTAAATGCTGCAATGCAGTGAGAATTCCAAATTGTTGGTGTTGGATATAAAATAACTACTTTATCTTTTACTTGATTCCATCCATCTGGATTAGAATTTGCGAAATCAATAACACTCTTTTCATAATCAACTATCATTGGTTTTGCTCCCATACCTGTTTTTAAAAACATTGAGAACAAATCTGCTGGTGTATTATTCATATATCCTGATTTAATATAAAATTCTTTTAATTTAGGAAGTGCTTTTATAACATTTTGATCATTTACTTCACCACCAGCCATTATAGATAATAATAATCCATAATAAGTAGCTCCTGGTGAACTAGTAACTGGGTCTACAGAACCAATATTAATTGAACCATAAATTGAATCAAGTCCAATATCTTTCCATTTTTTACCCTCTAAAATATATTCAATTAGTTTAGGCATATCAGTAATATAATAAACACCATTATCAATTGTAACTATTTTTTCTTTAATTAGTGCATCAACTACTTCTTTCCAACTATAAATAACTATTGGTGTATTTAATGTTGGTTCTCCTGCTAGAACTGTTTGTCTTTCTGCTTCACCTGCTTGTGCTGGAGTTTTATAGTAGTCATAGTATCTTTGATCTGAGAAGAAAACCAAATCATATGCACTACCATCTTTTCTAATAAGTGGATCTCTTACAGTTTTACCATTACTCCAAGTGTCTTGAACAAGTTCAAACTCATATTTACTTGCGAATATTTTATTGATATCTTCATCTCCAAGTAAGTCTTCTTTTCCTCCACCTATTGCTCCATATATTTGTTCTACATTAGGATTAAATGTATCTCTGTTTTTAAATACAATTACAAGTACAATAATAATAACTACAAGTGCTATACCTATTATTTTTGATAACATTCCTTCTTTTTTAAACATTTTTATCACTTCCCTTTGTTTCATCTTCATCTAATTCAAAATCAGATGTTCTTTCAAATATTTTCATCTCAAAATCAAAAGCTTTATCTTTTGACCTAATTATTTCAGCAAGTAATTTACTGCATTCCTGTTCAACTTCTCTTATATATACAGACATTTTAAGAATTAATTTATTTTCAACAAATGTCTTTTCTTCCTTCTTTTCAGCTTCTATATATTTTGAAACTATTTTATCTGTAAATGGTAAATAATAATCTAAGAAATTATATATTTTAGTAGCATTTTTAGGCTGTGTTTGTAAATGCTCTGTAATTTTTTGTGTATGATTTACTATTTTACCAATTTTTTCTTTAATGCTTTTATCTTTAATTTTTTCTTTATAATCATTAAGTTTCGACATTTCAAAATTATATCTTGCTAGAGCTGCTCTATCATATACTCTCACATCATAACTCTTAAACAAGAAAACTCCAGCTACATAAGCAATACATGCAAATATCAGTGATATCCATAATGGAAAATCTAATAATACATATATTATTATGAAACATATTCCAGTAAGAAAAGCAGAATATATATATCTTTTTTGTATATTTATCATTAATTATAGCTCCTTACTTCTTTAAATGCTTCAGTTAAATCAGTTCTACCATCAAATACTTTTGCATTTGATAGGTTTGCAATTTCTTCAAGTTGATTTTTTCTAGCACTTCCAAACATTATACTATATATTGGAATATTAGAACCTCTATATGCTTCTTTTAATGAACTAAATGAACCAACATTTGCTTCTCCATCAGTCATAAGTATAATTGTTTTTGTATAATCATCTTTTAAATCTAAACTATTTAATTTCCAAAGTCCTTCAGTTGCACACCCATAAAGATTAGTTGATCCGGTTGGATGCAACATATTAATTTGATCTATTAAATTTGAAGTTTCTTTACCATTTTCAGTGAAATATGGTCCTTCTACTTCATTTGAGAATGCATATACATATATTTTATCTTTTTCTGAAAATTGAATTTTATCTTTACTTGCTGTTTCGTAATTTAAAATATATGACATTGCTTCCTTAAGTGAACTAATTCCACTTCCATACATACTTCCAGATGTATCTAAACAAAATACAACAGCTGCTGGCTTTCTAAATACATCAATATATAATTCAATTGCTTCATTTATTACATCTTTTGAAGGATATTTAAGTGTCATTAAATATTTAGATGTATCTATTCCCCATTCTTTTCTAAATGAGTTTTTATCAACATTTAAGTTTGTACCGCCATACCAAGTTCTCTTACCTAAATTCTCTAATTCTTTTTGAGACTTACTACTTAATAAAAATGATTGTAATTTTAAAAATTGCTCTTCTTTTTCTTGACCATTATCAATATATGCAAAAGGTGAATCATTAATAGCAACTCCATCTAATGGATATATTAAATATAATGGTTCTTTATTTTGACTAACTAATTCTTTATTTATTTCAATTAAAGATGATTCAGTAGCAATAACTGCTTCATATTCATTTGTATTTAAAAACATTTGCTTTAAAAAATCATCTGTGCCTGATACTCTTTCAACTCCAGAGAATAATGTTTTTAAATCTTTTTCTAATGTTTTACTTTTTAACATATCACTTGTTAATATTTCAGGAGATCCTGCAAGTGAATTTAAAAATCCTAAATATGCAATTAATCCAGTATTAGTTTTAGTAACAGAAGACATTACATATTTCAATTTTCCATCTTGAATAGCTTTTACAATATCTTTATTATAAACATCTTTATCTACAAAACCAAGTTCGTTTGCTTTATTCTTTTTAATTCCAAATACAACTGGATTAATATTAATAGATTTAGAATTTGATGTTTTAACTCCATCTAACATATATAGCCATGTTGAGTTTGACATCCATACAGCATCATAATTATTAGAATTACTCTCTAATTTATCGATTGCTTCTAAATCATCAGCATATGATATAGATAAATAAATATCATTATCTTCTGCAAATGCCATTAACTCATCTTCAAAGGCTTTATTATCTTCATTAGATAGCATTTCAAAATACTTATCACTATAACGTCTATAATTAGGGTTTGAAATATTTGCATTTTCTATTATTCCTGATAATATTATTAATCCTATAACAATTAATACTACTAATACTATTGTTTTATTTTTTTTATTTTTCAAAATTATCACCCACTTATTATTACTATTTCAGTATATCACGTAGTAAAAAAAAGAACAATATTGTTCTCTTTAAAATTTCATATTTTTCATTTGTTTCATCATAGTTTTCATTTGATCAAATTGCTTAAGAAGTCTATTAACATCTTCTACTTTTTGACCGCAACCAGCAGCTATTCTTTGCTTTCTACTTGCTTTTATTATATCTGGATTTCTTCTTTCTTCTTTAGTCATAGATAAAACTATTGCTTCTGTTCTAGCCATAACTTTAGGATCTATTTCGACATTATTAAGTCCCATTTTAGATGCACCTGGTAATAGTTTAATAATATTTTCAAGTGGACCTAATTTTTTTATTTGTTTAGTTGTTTTTAGAAAGTCTTCTAAATCAAATTTACCCTTTTGCATCTTTTTAGCAGTACTCATCATTTCATCTTGATCAAGTTCTGCTTCAGTTTTCTCAATGATTGATAATAAGTCTCCCATTCCTAGAATTCTATTAGCTATTCTATCTGGATAAAATTCACCAATTCCATCTAATTTTTCAGAGTTACCTATTAATTTTATTGGAATATTTGTTAGATGTCTTAAAGAAAGAGCTACACCACCTTTAGTATCACCATCCATCTTAGTTAAAACACATCCTGTTAATTTTAATTTATCATTAAATCCAGTTATTACATTAATAGCATCTTGCCCCATCATAGCATCAATTACTAATAATTCTTCATGTGGTTTAACAGACTCTTCAATATTAACTAGTTCATTCATTAATGATTCATCAATTTGCAAACGTCCAGCAGTATCAATAAGAATGTAATCATATCCATTCTTTTTAGCATATTCTATACCATTTTTAGCAATCTCAACAGGATTTCCTTTTCCTTCATCATACACTTCAATATTAAGCTCTTTTCCTATTGTTTTAAGTTGATCAATTGCAGCTGGTCTATAAACATCACAAGCTATAAACATTGGTTTTTTATGATTTTTCTTTCTAACCATATTTCCAATTTTACCAATAGTTGTAGTTTTACCACCACCTTGAAGACCAACAATCATAACAATTGTAGGATTCTTACTAAGTTCTAATGGTGAAGCGTCTCCTCCAAGTAAATCAACTAGTTCATCTTTTAATATTTTAACAAACATATCTCCTGGTTTAATAGACTTTCTAACTTCTTCACCAAGAGCTTTTTCTTTGACTTTATCGATAAATTCCCTAACTATTTTAACATTAACATCTGCCTCTAATAAACAAAGTCTAATTTCACGAACAATATCACTAATATTATCTTCATTTATTACACCTTTTGATTTAATATTACTAACTACTTTTTGTAATCTTTCACTTAAGTTTTCAAACATAATATCACCTTTATTAATTATACCAAATTATTTATTTTTTTTTAATAAATATGTTTAATAATTAAAAAATTCTATATTCAAAATTCTTTTTTAACTTTAAATCTTTATATAAAAATTAAAAAATATTAATTTGCTTTATACTATCTAAATTGATATTATCATTTAGAACATTTGGCTGTTAGGCTTTCCTCTTTATTAATGATAAGGAGGTGTTGTATGTCTAAAAAAGATTTGTTAATATTATCTTTGATAATAATTATATATCTTCTTTTCTCTATACTTCTTATTATATTACTATTCATAGTTTTATAATAAAAAAGACCTAACTAAAAGTTAGGCAAAACCTAGAGGTAAGCCAAACCAATATGGCCAAATGTTTCCTCTAAACGTAATATATCATATTTTTTCTATTTTGTAAACAAAAGTAAAAGAGATGTTCATTTGACATCTCTTGTTTTATTCTAATGCTCCTTCAACAGTTTCTTCTGTTGCATCATCAGTTAAGAATTTTTCTTCTAAAACTTCAGCAGCATCATCATCTAAAAGTTCATTTTTAAGTATTACTTCAATATTATTATATTGTTTAGCTCCAGTACCTGCTGGGATTAATTTACCAAGAATAACATTTTCTTTAAGTCCATTTAACATATCAACTTTACCACGTGTAGCAGCATCTGTTAATATTCTTGTTGTTTCTTGGAATGAAGCAGCAGATAAGAATGAATCAGTTTCAAGTGAAGCTTTTGTAATACCAAGCATAACTGGTTTTCCAGTTGCAGGAACTCCACCTGCTAAGATTACTGGTTTATTGATTTCAGCAAATTCTCTTAGAGGAACGCTAAGTCCTTCAATTAAATTAGTATCTCCTGGGTCAACAACTCTTATCTTAGTAATCATTCTTCTAATTACAGTTTCAATATGTTTATCTGATACATCAACACCTTGAGATTTATAAACTTTTTGAACTTCTTTTAATATATATGCTTGAACAGTCGTTGGGTCAGTTACAGCAAGTAATTCTTTTGGAGATACACTACCTTCAGTTAATGCTTCTCCAGCAACTACTGTATCACCTTTCTCAACTTTAAGTTTTGCATTATATTGAGTTATATGTTCACGAGTCTCAACATCATTTTGAATGTAAATTTTAAATCTACCATTTTTATCATCAGAAATCTTAGTAATTTTACCACCGATTTCAGCAATTGTAGCTTTTGCTTTAGGAATTCTAGCTTCAAATAACTCTTCAACTCTTGGAAGACCTTGAGTAATATCAGCAGCTGATGCAACACCACCAGTGTGGAATGTACGCATTGTTAACTGAGTACCTGGTTCACCAATTGATTGAGCAGCCATAATACCTGTAGCTTCACCTACTTCAACTACATTACCAGTTGCAAGGTTAAGTCCATAACATTTTTGACAAATTCCATTTGGACATCTACATGTAAGTACACTTCTAATTTCCATCTTAGTAATACCAGCACCTACAATCTTATCAGCTATTCTTTCAGTAATTAAAGCACCTTTATCAATTAATACTTCTTTTGTTTCAGGGTTTAATACTTTTTGATTTGAATATCTTCCTACGATTCTATCTCTGAATGATTCAATTACAGCACCACTCTTTTCATCAGTAAATGCTTCAACTTCAATACCTTGAATAGTTCCACAATCTTCTTCTCTTACAATAATATCTTGTACTACATCAACTAAACGTCTTGTTAAGTATCCAGCATCAGCTGTCTTTAAGGCAGTATCAGCTGTTCCTTTTCTAGATCCGTGTGTTGATAAGAAGAATTCTTGAACGTCTAATCCTTCACGGAATGAAGCAAGGATTGGAATTTCTACTTGACCACCATCTGGTTTAGCCATAATACCACGCATACCAGCAAGTTGACCTAATTGGTTAGCAGAACCTCTGGCTCCAGAATTGATAATCATTGAAAGTGGATTTTCAACATCCTCTTTTAATATATCACCAAGTTTTCCTTGAACATTATTAGTAGCATCTGTCCATAATTTAATTACTTTATTATGTCTTTCTTCATCAGTTATAAGACCACGCTTAAATTGTTTATTAATCTTTTCAATTGTTTGATTAGTTTCTTCAATTATAGCGTCTTTCTCATGATTAATTGGAATATCAGAAAGTGAGAAAGTAATTCCTGATTTAGTGCTATATTTAAATCCTAAATCTTTTAATTTATCTAAGAAAATTGATGTTTCTGTTGTTTTATATCTCTTAAATATTTGAGCAATTATTTTTCCTAAATCTTTCTTAATTAAAGCAGGAATTATAGGTAATTTTGCAACTTCTTCAGGTAAATTTTTACCTTTTTCAATAAAGAATTTATCTGGAGTCATATACTCTATATTTTCTTTACTTCCTTCATTTAAATAAGGATATGTATCTGGTAATATTTCATTAAATATTATTTTACCAGCTGTAGTAACTAAATATTTATCTTTTTGTTCATCAGTCCAAATTTTATGTTTGAAAGCTTTAGCAGGAATACATATTCTTGTATGAAGAGTGATATCACGTCTTTCATAAGCCATTAATGCTTCATTTGCATCTTTATATGCTTTTCCTTCATTTTCTTCTCCAGGTAATTCTAATGTTAAATAATAGTTACCTAAAACCATATCTTGAGATGGAGTAACAATTGGTTTTCCATCTTTAGGGTCTAAAATATTATTTGCACCAAGCATTAACAATCTTGCTTCTGCTTGAGCTTCTTCACTAATTGGAATGTGGATAGCCATTTGGTCACCATCAAAGTCTGCATTAAATCCACCACAAACTAATGGGTGAAGTCTTAAAGCTTTACCAGAAACTAATACTGGCTCAAATGCTTGAATAGATAGTCTGTGAAGTGTTGGAGCACGGTTTAATAATACTGGATGTTCACGAATAACATCTTCAACTACATCCCATACTCTTTCATCTTGTACATCTATAATCTTTTTAGCAGCTTTAATATTGTGAGCTATACCACGTTCAACTAATTGTTGCATAACATATGGTTTAAATAATTCTAAAGCCATTTCTTTTGGTACACCACATTGATACATTTTTAGACTAGGTCCTACTACGATAACACTACGACCAGAGTAATCAACTCTCTTACCTAGTAAGTTTTGTCTAAATCTACCTTGTTTACCTTTTAACATTGAAGATAGTGATTTCAAAGGTCTATTTCCTACACCCTGTACACTTCTTCCACGTCTACCATTGTCAATTAAAGCATCAACTGCTTCTTGAAGCATACGCTTTTCATTTTGAACAATGATTGTTGGAGCTTCAAGTTCTAATAATTTTTTAAGACGATTATTTCTGTTAATAATTCTTCTATATAAATCATTTAAATCACTTGTAGCAAATCTTCCACCTGGAAGTTGAATCATAGGTCTTAAATCTGGTGGAATTACTGGAAGTACATCAAGTATCATCCATTCAGGTCTATTACCACTTTCTAAGAATGCATTTAAGCAATCTAATCTTTTAATTAATCTTAATTTCTTTTGACCTTGAGCTTTTTCAACTTCATCTTTTAATGCAGCCACTTCTTTTTCAAGATCAACTTCAGTAAGTAATTGTTTGATAGCTTCAGCACCCATACCTACTTTAAATCCATCACCATATTTTTCATAATAAGCTCTATATTCTTTATCAGATAAAGTTTGCTTCTTATTAAGTGGTGCGATTCCTGGATCTAATACTATATAACTAACAAAGTATAATACTTCTTCTAATTCTCTAGGACTAATATCTAGTACTAGACCCATTTTTGGAGGTACACCTTTAGCATACCAAATGTGGCTAACAGGACTAGCAAGTTCAATATGTCCCATTCTTTCACGTCTAACCTTAGCACGTGTTACTTCTACTCCACATCTATCACAAACTACATTTTTATATCTTAATCTTTTATACTTTTTACAAGTACATTCAAAGTCTTTTGTTGGACCGAATATCTTTTCACAGAAAAGTCCATCTCTTTCAGGGTTTAATGTTCTATAATTGATAGTTTCTGGTTTTTTAACTTCACCATAAGACCATTCACGAATCTTATCAGGAGAAGCAATACCAATACGAATTCCATCAAATTCATTAACTTCCATCATTATTCTTCACCCCTTTCATAAGCATCTTCATATCCATCATCAAGACCATATTCTTCTGTATATTCTAACTCTTCATCAGTAGGTTCAACATCAAAATCATCATCAAATTCATCTTCGTCGTCTTCTGGTTGTACATCTTCATAATCTGATTCATCTTCATCAGCGATTGGTTCTTCTACTTCTGGTTTTCCAATTTCTTCAATTGAAACTGGTGAGTCATCTTTATCTTCTTCATCTTCTAATTGTTTAATATCTTTAAGTGTTCCGTCTTTATTAACTATTTGAATATCAAGTCCTAAAGCTTGGAATTCTTTAATTAATACTCTAAATGACTCTGGAACTCCTGGAGCAGGAATTGGTTTACCTTTTACAAGTGCTTCATATACTCTAACTCTTCCTACTACATCATCTGATTTAACTGTTAATACTTCTTGTAAGATGTGAGCAGCACCATAAGCATATAATGCCCAAACTTCCATTTCTCCAAATCTTTGACCACCAAATTGTGCTTTTCCACCAAGTGGTTGTTGTGTTACTAAACTATATGGTCCAGTAGCACGAGCATGAATTTTATCATCAACCATATGTACAAGTCTAATCATGTACATAACTCCAACAGATACTCTCTTATCAAATTTTTCACCAGTACGTCCATCATATAACCAAGTCTTATAATCTGGATCAAGTCCTGCTTCTTTAGTCTCTTCTTTTATATCTTCTTCAGTAGCACTATTGAATATTGGAGTTGCATAATGAACACCTAATTTTTTACCAGCCATACCTAAGTGTAATTCTAAGATTTGTCCTAAATTCATACGAGAAGGAACACCTAGTGGGTTTAATATTACATCTACTGGAGTACCATCTGGTAAATATGGCATATCTTCTTCAGGTAAGATAAGTGAACAAACACCTTTGTTACCATGACGTCCAGCCATTTTATCTCCAACTTGAATCTTTCTCTTCTTAACTATATATACTCTAACTACTTTTGATACACCAGCTGGAAGTTCATCACTATTTTCTTTAGTAAATATTTGTACATCATGTACAATACCAGAACATCCGTGTGATACACGAAGTGAAGTATCTCTAACTTCTCTAGTCTTTTCTCCAAATATTGCATGTAATAATTTTTCTTCACTTGATAATTCTTGCATTCCTTTTGGAGTAACTTTTCCTACTAATATATCATTTTCTTTAACTTCAGTACCTATTCTAACGATTCCATTTTCATCTAAGTTCTTACGAGCTTCTTCTGAAATATTTGGAATGTCTCTTGTAAATTCTTCAGGTCCAAGTTTAGTATCTCTACATTCAATTTCTTTCATTTCAATGTGAATTGAAGTATAAACATCATCCTTAACAATTCTTTCATTTAGGATAACAGCATCTTCATAGTTATATCCATTATAAGTCATGAATGCAACTACAACATTTTTACCTAAAGCAATTTCACCTTTATCAGTTGAAGGTCCATCAGCAATAATTTCACCTTTATGAACTTCTTCACCTTTTTTAACAATTGGTCTTTGATTGTAACAAGTTTCATTGTTACTTCTTTGATAACTTATAAGTTCATAAGTTCTCTTTTCTTCAAGACCTTTTACAATAATCTTTTTAGCATCTACGTATTCTACTATACCATCAATATCGCAAACAACTGAGCATCCAGAATCTCTAGCTATTGCAGCTTCAACTCCAGTACCTACAATTGGAGCCTCTGTTATCATTAGTGGTACAGCTTGTCTTTGCATGTTAGCACCCATTAGAGTTCTGTTAGCATCGTCATGTTCCATGAATGGAATCATACTTGTTGTAACAGATACAATTTGAGAAGGAGATACATCAATATAATCTACCTTTTCTTTAGATACTATCATATTATCTTTATTATATCTAACTGGAACAGTTTCATCTAAAATGTTTCCATCTTTATCTGCTTCAATAGTTGCTTGACTGATGTAGTAATCTTCTTCTTCATCAGCAGTCATATATACTATTTCATCAGTAATTCTTGAATTTACTACTTTTCTATATGGAGTCATTATAAATCCATATTCATTAATTCTTGCATAACTAGCAAGTGATGTGATAAGTCCAATATTTTGACCTTCTGGAGTTTCAATTGGACAAATTCTACCATAGTGTGATGGATTAACGTCACGAACCTCCATACCAGCTCTATCACGAGATAATCCACCTGGACCTAAAGCACTAAGTCTACGTTTATCATTTAATTCTGATAATGGATTTATTTGATCCATGAATTTTGATAATTGACTTGATCCAAAGAATTCTTTTAATGCAGCTGTTACAGGTCTAATATTAATTAATGATTTAGGAGTAACTGTATCAATCTCTTGAGTAGACATCTTATCTCTAATTTGTCTTTCCATACGAGCAACACCAATTCTAAATTGATTTTGAATTAATTCTCCTACTTGTCTTACACGTCTATTTCCTAAGTGATCTATTTCATCATATTTACCAATTCCATAAAGTAAACAAATATAATATGACAAAGATGCATAAACATCTGAAATTGTAAGTCTCTTAGTATCAATAGTTTGATCATTACCTATTACTTTAATAATCTTTTCAGAATCATCATTAGCATATACTAAAACTTCTTGAATTTTATTATATGTATCAAGTTCTTCATTTATTGTTACTTCTTTTACACCATAACCATTTTCAAAATATGGTCTAATAGTTTCAAGAATATCTTTTGTTATAACAGTACCTTTTTTAACTATTACTTCATTGTCTATTTTAATATCTTGTGCGATTTTGTTATTAACAAGTCTATCTAAAACATTTAATTTCTTATTGAATTTATATCTACCAACTTTACCTAAATCATATCTAAATTTATCAAAGAATCTAACGATTAATTGATTTTTAGCAGAATCTAGAGTAGCTGGTTCACCTGGTCTTAATTTTTCATAAATTTCAATTAATGCTTCATCAGTATTCTTAGTAGAATCTTTTTCTAAAGTATTAACTAAATATTCATCTTTACCAAATAATTCAAGTATTTCTTCATTTGAAGAAAGTCCTAATGCACGAAGTAATGTAGTAACTGTAACTTTACGAGTTCTATCAATTCTTACATATAAAATACCTCTTGCATCAAGTTCATATTCTAGCCAAGTTCCTTTATTAGGTCTAACTTCACTTGAAATGATATTTCTACCATTCTTGTCTATTTCACTTTTATAGTAACAAGATGGACCCATAACAAGTTGAGAGTTAATAACTCTCTCAGCACCATTAATAATGAAAGATGCAGTATCTGTCATTAATGGCATGTCACCTAAGAATATTTCTTGCTCTTTTACTTCTCCTGTTTCATTAATGAAAAGTCTAGCTTGAACCTTTAATGGAGCAGCATATGTTACTTTTCTTTCCTTACTTTCTTTAACAGTATATTTAGGCTCATCAAAATAATAATCACCAAATTCTAGTGATAATGAACCTGAAAAACTTTCAACAGGAAAAATATCTTCAAATACTTCCTTTATTCCTTCCTTTAAAAATAAGTCAAACGAATCTTTTTGAACTTCTAATAAATTAGATAATTCTAGCGTACTACGCTTTGTAGAGAAACTTCTTCTCTCCCTATGGTCACCAAATTTAACTGTTTTGTATGCCACTATTTCACCCCAATCCTAAATTTTTAAAGAACACAAATTTTATAAATAAAACAAATGTACTGCAATATAAAATTTTAACATATATATTTTCAATATGTCAATCTATTTTTTTAAATTTTAATATTTTTTATTCTAAAAATAAAATAACCTTTATCTTTATTTATTAACTCTACTTTTTTTGTATTCTCTAAAATCTTTTTTATTGATAATGCACCTTGATCTTTTCTAATAACGAAGTATAAGTAACCTCCATCATTCAAATGATCAAAAGCACCTTCGAGTATTTCTAATACTTTGTCTTTACCTACTCTAATAGGTGGATTAGTAATAATAACATCATATTTAGTATCTATATTTTCATATGCGTCACTAATAAAAGCACGAGCATCAATACCTTTATATTTTTTTATGTTTCTATTTGTTAAGTGAACTGCTCTTTTATTAACATCAATCATATCTACTTTACTTTTATTAACAACAGAAATTACTATTCCAATAAATCCATATCCACATCCAACATCGAGTACTTTCTTACTTTCTTTGTCACACTCAAGATACGTTTCCAATAGTAACTTGCTTCCATAATCTATTGCTTTTTTACTAAATACTCCATTATCACTATAAAATCTAAAAAAAGAAGAATTATATGTATAACTTAACTCTTTTATTTCACTCTTTAAGTTCAAATCATTTTCAAAATAATGACTCATATAATTCTCCTTTCTTAATACGCAAAAAAGCCTAGCTAAGTAGGCTTATTAATAAATTATGCTAATTCAACAGTAGCGCCAGCTTCTTCTAATTTAGCTTTTAATTCATCAGCTTCACTAGCAGGAATTCCTTCTTTAACATTTCCACCAGCATCAGCAATATCTTTAGCTTCTTTAAGTCCTAATCCAGTAGCTTCTCTAATTACTTTAATAACTTGTAATTTTTGAGCACCAGCATTTTTAAGAACTACAGTTTTAACTCCGCTTCCAGCACTTTCTTCTTCTGCTGCTTGAGCAGGAGCAGCTGCTACAGCTACAGCACTTGGATCTACTCCAAATTCTTCTTTCATCATATCAACTAATTCTTTAACTTCAAGAATAGTTTTTTCTTTTAAAGCTTCGATAATATCTTTGTTTTCAATTTTAGCCATTAGTTATTTCCTCCTTCTTCTAACTTTTCAGCATATAAATTAAGTCCGATACTTAAATTTCTAACATGTTCAATTAAACCACCAGCAAACATTGTAAGTAATCCTTCCATACTTGGAATAGTTGCATATTCATTAATAATTTTTGTATCAACTACTTCGTTATCAATATATCCAACTCTAATTTCAAGTGCTGGATGTTCTTTAGCAAACTTACTAACAACTTTGATTGGCTCAATAATTGAATCTGCAAAAAGATAAGCATTTGGTCCACTCATGTAATCATTTAATTTAATATTCTTATTCTTTAACGCTAAATTCATAAGAGTATTTTTATAAACTTTTACATCTGAGTTTACTTCTCTTAAACTATTTCTTAACTCTGCTATCTCACTAACTGTAAGACCTTGATAATTTAACAACAAGAATGTTTTAGAACTATCTAATCTATCAGTTATTTCTTTAACAGTAGCTTCTTTTTGTTCAAGAATTCTTTTACTTGCCATATAAGTCTCCTTTCTTGTATTTAAAAAGTTTCCTCATGACAAGGAAACCTATTTATAATCGTCATTATAAGATGTTTCCTCGGTAAGATTTATTTTTGTACTTACTGTCTTTGGTCACTTCAACGTAATTGATTATATAACACTTTTTTTACTTTGTAAAGTATTTTTTTAATTAATTTTATTTAGTAATGCTATTTTTATTATTATATGCATCAACTAAAGAAGAATATCTATAATTTAATTTATCTATTTGATTTTCAATAGCAACTTTAACTTCATCATTTTTAGCTTTTTCATACATATTTCTAAGTTTAGTATTTTTACTTCTTAAACTCTTTAATTCAGATACTATATCATCTTGTGTCATAGACTCTGCTTCAGTTTCACTTATACTAATTTCAGACACTTTAGTATTTATTAACTCTACTAATTCATTATATTCTTTAAGTATTTCACCTAATCTATTAACAGCCTCTTTTTTATGAGTACTATCCAAACTATCAAATTCGCTTCTTATTTTAGCATCTTCACTTAATAATGTTTCAATCTTATCGCCAAGTTCAGTTATTGTCATATCTTTTTTATCTTTAGAAGAATCTTTTTCTTCAGGTGCATCTTTCTTTTCAGAAGGTTCTACTTCTTTTTTTTCAGAAGTTTCAGTTTCTTTCTTTTCAGAAGGTTCTACTTCTTTTTTTTCAGAAGTTTCAGTTTCTTTCTTTTCAGAAGGTTCAGCTTCTTTTTTAGTTGCTTTAAATTTTCCTTCTTCTGGCATGCGAGGTTCTTTTTCAGTTTCTCCGCCCAATCCAAAAGCTTCCTTACCAGGCATTTTTGGTTCTATACTTTCTTTATTTATTGGCTTAAATTTTTCAACTTTAGAACCTACACTTTTTAATTCTTCATCAGTCATTTTATCAAAATCAAACATTTTACTTTCATCCATAATACTATTAACCTCCATATGCTAATACACTAGTCTAAGTATAACATAATTATAAATAAAAAAGAAGTGATTTTTCACTTCTTAGATATTATAACTTCTATAACTGTTATTCTTGATGTATATGAAACTCTATTATCACTTCCACTTACCATTACTGGAACTTGGAATGTGCCTTCTTCAAAATCTGATAAGTCTACATACGCCTTAATGTTTGATTCATCAAGCTTATTAAGAATAGAAGCAACTCCCTTAACAAGAACATCAACTTTTGTTGATTCTTGATTTGCGGCAAAAGCTTTATATTTAGTAGTATCAAGATTTTCAAATGTTATTGGAATATTTTTAAATTCTTTAGATGTTTCTTTTTCCATAGTAACTTTAATTGTAACGTTAGTTTCAGACATACTTCTTACTCCATTTGGTTTAATTATTGTTTCTTGATATGTTTTATCCTTGCTTAAACCTGAAACATCTATTTTAACATTTACTTCTTTAATATTTTCAAGAACATTTTCATCTCCATACAATGTTACATTACTTACATTAGGAGTTATTGTACTAATTGCACTACCACTTGCTACAAAACCATCTGGGATAACTTTGATTGGAACTGTCTTACTTGGAGAAGTAATTGTAACAGTAGCAGTTACTGTATCAGGTACAATTTCTATATCACTCATTTCAGTACCCTTTTCATCGTAAGCTACTAATTTAACATTTTCAAGTGTATATGTTCCAGCAGCAGTAGCATTCAATGCATTAACATCAACTATAGCTTTAACGCTAGCCACTGTTGCTAATTTTTCTTTATATGATTTAATTATTACTTCGCTTCTATCTAATTCTACACTGCTTATTACTAATGTATTATTTAATTTATCAGTATTTAGAACATCCGTTGTAAGAGTTCTTGACTCACTTACTTTTGGATATATGACAACTGTTACTCTTGATGGATCTAATTTATAATCAAGTGAATTTACAGGATTATTATATTTAATATTAACTTTATGAGTACCCTCTGATAAATCTGTTAAATCAAGAGTCAATTTATGGTCAACTAGTTGTTCTGCTAAATATAAATTATATTTACTACCCATAAGTACAACATCAGCTGTTTCTGGAATTCCTTCAACAACATATGCTTCTTCATTATATTCAGCATTTATTGTTTGATTAGACAAGACAACTGCTTCAGTCTCAGATAAATTAATTACCTTTCTATCAACCGCAAAAAACACACCTAATGCACATATCAACGAAATATATATTAACGTTGTTGGATTATTTAAAAATT
The DNA here is from genome assembly GCA_946414095.1 of uncultured Mycoplasmatota bacterium. Classification (GTDB taxonomy): domain Bacteria; phylum Bacillota_I; class Bacilli_A; order RF39; family UBA660; genus CAG-1000. The sequence continues at coordinate 66,241 of CAMKNB010000001.1, read as the reverse complement.
TATCTAGTCTTCCATTTTTAGTATTTAAGCTATCTCCAATAAAATATAATGCTTTTGATACTGGAGTTACTATAATTATATCTAATATTTTATAAATTACTTTAAATAGCCTACCAAAGAATTTGAGAATCTTACTTAGAAATTTCTTCATTTTCATCACTCTCACTTTCTGAATCTACTTCATAGAATGTTTCTTTTTTAGGTTGTAACTCTTCTAATAATAATAATTTAGCATCATCTAATGACAAGTTATAATTTAGTTCGCTTTGAATAGCTATTGATATTCTTCCTGTCTCCTCACTTACTATCAATGCAATAGCATCACTAATCTCACTAATTCCTAAAGCTGCTCTATGACGAGTACCTAATCTTTTGGAAATCGTTGGATTCATACTTGTTGGAAATACACTTCCTGCACAAGTAATTTTATCACCTTGAATTATTACACCGCCATCATGAAGTGGATTGTTTGGAAAGAATATTGATATTAATAGTTCACTACTAATATCAGCATATATTTTATTAGCTGGCTCAATAAATTGTGCTAAACTATAATCTCTTTCTATAACAATTAATGCTCCAATTTTATTTTTCTTCAAATATTCAACAGCATTAATTATTTCATAAACCATTTTTTCTCTTTCATCAACTGTTAAGGTTTTGTGTCTACCAAGTAATTGTGTTCTACCAATACTCTCTAAAACATTTCTAATTTCTGGTTGAAATATAATAATTAATGCAAGCGGTCCCCAAGAAATTACATATTCTAAAATAATACCTACTGTATATAAATTTAACCATTCACTTAATAATTTTAATAATAGTAGTACAATTACTCCTTTAAATATTAAAGTTAACTTAAAGTTATTCCTTGAATATTTAAGTAATTGATAAAACATAAACCAAACTATCGCTACATCAAGTATTTTAGCTCCTATATTAATTATCGTTGCTAACATCTGTTTCACCTCTATTTACATATTAAATATTATACACTATTTAATAATTATTTGCTATATTTTTATTTAGTTTTACATTTATAATAAAAAGCACTTTGTTAAAGTGCTCTATCATTTTTCTTAGGTAATTTAGTATTATCATCAATTATAGCTAGTTCAATATCATAACTTTCTTTTTCATCTTCTATATCTGTTCCAATTAGTATTACATCTTTGAGTGATGACCAACATATATTATGATCTGCTAATTTAGAATAACTTAAATCTTTTTTGTATATTGTTTGCGGATCAAAGTGTATATTTGTTTCACTTAAATCAAGCCCAGATAGTTTTAAATTTGTACAATCTACTAATGATAAATCAATATATTTTAATAGAGAAACAAATTCAGGATTAAATTCTCTGTGGTCTCCTACTCTAACGATTAACAATTCTTCAGGAACAATAATCGAAGATAATAATCCATTAAGTAATTTAGAAGCATTTCCCTTTTCCATTTCTAATGTAGCTATTGCATTTTTTAAATCATTTAATTTATTCAATACATCTTTATATCTCTTTTCTACTTCTTTATTATTCTCTGCTTTTTCTTTCGTTTTAATTAATCTAAATTTACTAAATTTATTCTCTTCCTTTTTTTGTTCTTTGAATGTCTTTTTTATTTTTCCTCCTAGCATGGAATTGATACTTTCTTTTTGTATAGCACTTAAAGAAGGTCCCTCAAATTCAAGTGTACCTAAATCATGAAAACATTCAAAGTATTTATTATCTTTAATTATTGTTTTTAATTCTTCGAAGCTTTGATATTTAATAGTTTTTTTAATACTTACTGTTTGTAATATATCTCTTAGTACTACATCATTTAAAAATTTATTTGTTTTTTCTTCAGATTTTCTAACATCTCGAATATAGCCTAAACCATAAGCCCAGCTACTTGCATCATACCAATAGTTTTCAAGAACGCCACATACAAAAGAATTAACTGAAATTAGTTCATTTTTTTCTCTATTTACTTTCCATTTTAATGGCTCAACTTTAAACCATTTTATATCACCATTTTTATTGTTTTTGTATCTAAGATATTTTTCACCATTGTATAAAAACACCTTACAAGCCTTAAAAGAACTATTAACAAAATCATGAGTATAACTTGTATTAGTAAGTACTGGTATTTCTTTTATAATACCCATATAAGCCGTATATCTTTCATTCGTAGGCTTAATTCTTTCTGGACTTGAAACTGTTAAAGTATTATGAATTGATTCTAATTTTTTAGATATTTCTTCATTTGCTTCAGTTTGAGGATATTCACCAAATTCAATTTCGCTACTACTATCATCTTTTACTATTTCAGCAAAAATGAGTGGATTCATAATTAATACAATAGAACCTAAATAATTTTCCATTTCATAATAAGATAAATTTGCCAAGTCAGTTTTATTTCCATTACTATATGTTAATGTAATTCCGTTCGTAGCCCTATATTCTCTATTATTATATGTATATGTAACTTTAATTCCATTCATATTATCATATCCTCTATAAATAGTATAACATATTAATTAAAAAAGTCCATATAAGGACTTATTTTTCAACTATCAATTTAATTGCTGTTTTCTCCTTTCCTTCAATCATAACATCATAAAATGCTGGAGTACACCTTAAATTCATTCCAAGTGGTGCTACAAAACCTCGTGCAATTGATATTGCTTTAATTGCTTGATTAACAGCGCCTGCTCCAACTGTTTGAATTTCAACTTCATTATTTCCTTCTCTAAATGCATTGGCTATACTACCAGCTACTTTTTGAGAAATACTTTTACTAGATACCTTAATTATATCCATATTTTCACCTCATTAATGTATATGAAAAAAGACTAATTTTTATTAGTCTTTTTATTATTTTTTGCATTCTTTTTAATACTACTTATTCTTTGATTATGAGGCATCTTCTTAGTTTTAATTTCTTTCTTTTCTTCTTTATTATCATATGATAAGAATTCTAGTATATAATTTTCTAATTTAATATTTCTAGTAAGTATACTAATTAATGGTTCTAATAAACTTAATAATCCAAATATTATAAAGTAATATCCTAATATTAAACTTCCAACTTCAATTTTAGTATATAATGCAGATACAATAAATACACCTAAAAGCAATAATAGTATTGTTACTGATACTTTAGGAAAAAAGTTTATATCTTTTTTATTTAATAGTAGTTTGCAATGATATCCTTTATTTATTACATTTGCTATTGAATATACAAGGACTGCATCTGCCATAATAAATGCACTGTTTGGAAATGAAACATATATTAATATAAATGATGCAATACATACATTAATAAAACCAAATATTAATAATTCATAGTCTCCTTCTCTTCTATTCAAAAAATATGTAAGCAATGAGAAAAAGCCAAACATGTAAAACAAAGGAGATGCATATTTAATAGGATTTAATAATTCAATTTCAGAAAAATTTAATAATATAAATCCCACTACTACAAATATTGTATATAACATAATATCAAGTATTAAATATGTCTTTTCAAATTCTTTAATAATAACCCTTTTCACTTCTTATTCCTCCTACTAATCTTTGTTTTCTATGAAACCAAAGAAATCAAATTTTTCATCTAAGAAAACATATATTATTTTAAGTAATGCTACAACAGGAGTAGCAATTACCATACCAATTATTCCAAATAAATATTCAAATACTAACAATGAAATAATAATGGTTATTGGACTTAAATTCATTTTTTTACTCATTACTAAAGGATTTAATACTTGACCATCAATTGTTTGAACAACAAGTATAAATACAAGTGTTAAAACTCCTACAATTGGACTTTCAGCAAAACCTATTGCTCCAGCTACAGCAGCTCCCATATATGGACCAATGTATGGAATTAAATTAGTAATTACACAAATGAATGATATTAATACTGGAGCATTCAATCCTATTATTGAAAAACCTATAATTGATACTACAAATAATAATAATGATAACCATAAAGTTCCACTTATAAATGAATACAAACTATCATCTAATTTTTCTAACAAATATACTACATCTCTTCTAGCTTTCTTTGGAAATAAACTTAAAAATCCATTAGATACTTTATCAAAATCATATAAAATATAGAATCCTAATACCAAACTTATTGCAATCTTACCTATTCCACTTGCCAAAGATGAAACTATATTAACTGCTGTTTCAGGCAAGTTAGTTTCAATACTTGTTGAAAAATTCTCAATTTTAGACATAAATGATAATTTAACATTATCCAAGTTTTGAGAACTCAAATTAGATAATTTTATAAATATACCATCAATCCATCCTTTAATATCATTAGTTATTTTTGGCACAGCTGATACAATATCACTTATCTGATCTCCTAAAGATGGAATTGTAAATCCAACAACTAATCCAACTATAACCAACATTAATAAATAAGCTATGGTTACTGCAAGCCCTCTTCTAACACCTTTATTAACCAGTTTCTTTACGATTGGATTTAATAGCCATGCAACAAACCAACCAATAAATAATGGTGAAATGATTGCAAGTATCTTCCCTATAAAAGATAATATTTTCCATTCTCTAAAAATTAAAGTAACAACATATATTAATAAAATAATAAATAATATATATAGTATTTCTGCAATTTTATCACCTAATGAAACTAAATGATTCAATTTACCTGTATTTAATTTTTTCTTATTTTCCTCATCCATATATTTTCTCCTAGAATAATGATAACACATTTTATTTAAAAAAAATAGTTCTAATAGAACTATTTTAATCAGACAACTTTTTTGATGCCATTTTCATAAGCCTGCTTAAATCTTTTTCATATTTTTTATATAGAACTCCAAGAGTTACTCCACCTGCAAATGAAATCATTTTACTTAATGTTTTAATAATATCACCATCCTTTGATATTATTATTAAACAAAATAGTATTAATTATACATAGTTCTTATATTATATATTCTTTTGTAAAAATAAATATTCACTAAAAAAGAGGTATAAAACCTCTTTATAATTATTTTACCTTAACAGTTTTTACACTAGTATACTTTCCATATACTTTCTTTCCATTTACTGTTACGTATGTCCTTACTTTATAATAGTAAGTTCCTTTTTTTAATGTATTTGTATATGTTAAATCTTCTGTTAGTGTTGATACTTTCTTATATCCACTATTTTTTGATTTACTTTGATATACTTCATATCCTGTTGAACCTTCCATTGATGTTACTTCTATTTTTAATTCTTTTTCTTCTAGAGTAACTGTGAATTTTGGTTTTCCAGGAATAACTTTTTTACTTACTATGCTTGAGTAATCACTACAATTATTATTGCTATTACATGCTTTTACTTTGTAATAATATGTTTTTCCAGAAACTAATTCAGTATCTTTGTATGTTCCAGCTGCTTCTAATTTTCCTACTTCTACATATGTTCCTTTTTTACTATTGCTTCTATAGATAACATATTCACTTGTACCAGAAGATTTTTTAACATTAATATTTAATGAATCATAATCTTTATTTGATAAAGTAATTTTTGGAGCCTTTGGTGCTGTCTTTGTAGTTATTACTTCACTATATTTTCCATATATTTTCTTTCCACTTACTATTTTATAAGCACGAATTTTATAATAATATTTAGTATTTGCTTTTAGGCCTTTGTTTTTGTATGTAACAGTTTTTGATTTTGTTATTGTAGCAACTTTCTTAAATCCACTTGCTTCTTTTGTACTTCTATACACTTCATATCCTGTTACTCCAACTTTATCCCAAGATAATTTTACATAATTTGTTTTTGAACTTACAAATTTAACATTTTCTACTTTATTTGGTTTTGCTTTTCCACTTACTGCTGCACTAGTTTTCTTATTAACTTTATTGTAAGCTAAAACTTTATAATAATATGTTTTTCCATATGTAAGTTTGTTATCTATATATTCATTTGTTTCTACAGTATCAAGTTCTTTATATTTTCCAGTTTTCTTATCACTTCTAAGAACTATATATGCTTCTGCTTCATTTATTTTATTCCAACTAATTACTAGTGAATTATTATTTCCTTTTGAAACTTTTACTACAGGTGCAGTTTCAATCTTTCCACTTCCAGCTAAAGTCTTAATACTAACTACATCACTAAAAGTATCTCCACCAAAAATCTTTGCTTTATAGTAATATGTTGTATTTGGTTCTAAACCATTATCTTCGAAAGTTATTATGTCTGTACAATTAATTGTCATATCGTCTATTAGAGTATATTCTCCATCTTTTTCTTTAGATCTATAAATATAACACATATAATCTTCATCTTCAGCATTATCTACTATTGCACCTACACTAACTGATGTATTAGATACTTCAGAAATAATAACTCTTGGCGCTAGTCCACTAGGAACTGAACTATCTTCTACCTTTTCTCCATATTCATTAATAAAATCTTTAATCTTACTAGAATCTAATACAATTTCAAAGTTTCTTATAAATGTTCCTGAAAATGTTGAAGTACCATCTTCAGTCTCTTCTTCAAACTTATAGTCTTCTCCTATTAATTGTATTCCATATTTTTCAAAAGAATCTTCCTTATCAATTGGAGCATCTTCTTTTAATGTCATATCAGAACAATCTGATAAATCAAATATTGTTTGCATCATTTGTGCAATCATTAAATCTGCTGCTATGCTATTTTCAGCTGCTTCTTCAGTTAATTCTTCATCATTACTGTAGTAAATTCTATTACTTTCATAATTGAACTCGATTACCTTTTCTGTTACTTCATTTTTATTTTCTTCATCCATGTAAGTTGCATAGATTTCTATTTTATTATCTTTTTTATTTAATTTAGCTTCAATGTTACTTCCAAACTCTTTAAAAGCTTTTATCATATCACTATTATTAAAGTTTTCAATTACATTTTCAACTAAAATAGCAGAATCTTTTAAAACTAATTCGTTTGAATATTCACTATAAACTTTATCACCACTTTTGTTATAAGCAAATACTCTAGCTACAGCAACTTTGTCTCCACCTTTAGTGAATTCTACTGTTGCTGCTCCACCCATTTCAGTATCCATAACTTTAGTATATGAATTGCCCTCTTTGACGTATACTTCGTATCCATCTACAAAATAAGATGGTTCTTCACTTTCTTCACCATATGAATAGCTTTGTGTATCAATTCCTAAATCAAATAAATATTTTTCACCATCAAAATCAGTAAAAGTATTATAAGCATTTACTAATTTAGGTGCTTTAAGATTATGATCAAGAACTAATTCATTTGAATAATCACTATAAGTTCTTTGATGTGATTCATCTTCTACATATACTCTTGCTACTAAAGTTTTTTTAGTACCAACTTCTACATAGATAGTTACTGCTCCACCAATAGCTCCATCATCACCTATTTTAGTATATTCTCCTTCTACTTTTTCATATACTTCATATCCATCAACTGAATAGATTGGATCATCTTCTTCGTTTTTACCAATCTCATAATCAGTTGAATCAACTCCCAAGTCATACATAAATTCCCCTGACTTAAACTCTAGAAAACTCTCAGAACCCATTCCAAGAACTGGAGTACTAGGTTTTTCTTCTGCATTAATAGTTTCTAAAAAGATAAAGCAAAAAAGAAATATCAATACAGTCATAATTGCCTTTTTCATTTCACACTCTCCTTTTATTATAGAATATCATAAATATACAAAAAAAGAAACATGAACTGTCTCATTTTTTTAATCAAATATGTTTCAAATATGTATTTCTATTATCTGCATATAATGTTTGAACTGATGAATTAAATGAATCAATACTGCCAATAATCATTAAAGATTGTTTAGCTCTAGTAACAGCAGTATATATTAATTTGTTATAAAACATTCTTTTAAAACTCTTAGCAAGTATTATTACAACATTGTCATATTCACTTCCTTGAGATTTATGTATACTAATAGCATAAGCAAGAGTAAACTTATCAAACTCACCACTAGTATAGAATACTTTATGTCCCATAAAATCAATAGTAACCACCATTTTTTTATTAACAAAACTTATGTCAGTTATATATCCAATATCACCATTAAATACATTGTTATCTACATCATTTACAAGTTGTATAACTTTGTCATTAACTCTATAGTACTTATCTCCTATTTGATATTTTTCTTTATCACCATTAAATATATCTGCCATCAAATTATTTAAATTATCTATACCATTTAATCCTTTATACATTGGAGCAAGTACTTGGAAGTTTTCAATATTAATTTTCTTTTCCTTAACTTTACTACATATTTCATTTAAATAAATCATTATATTTTCATCATTACTTTCAATAAATTTAAAATCAGTATAATCATTTTCAAAATTAGTAAATTCTTTTTTATTTCTAATATCAGAAGCTAGATATGAAATATAGCTTCCTTCTTTAACTCTATATATTTCATTTAAACAAGTGCTTTTTATACCATCTATTTTAAGTAAATCATTAAGTAAATCTCCAGGACCAATTGATGGAAGCTGATTAGCATCTCCAATTAATAATAATTTAACATTCATTCTAAGTCCTTTTAATAAACTTGAAAACAAGAATATATCAACCATACTAGCTTCATCAACTATAACAACTTTTTCACTTGCTTTATTATATTCATCTATATTAAAAGTCTCAGTCTCTTTATTCCATTTTAAAAACTTATGAATTGTATATGCCGGTACTAAAACGCTCTCACTCATTCTCTTAGCACTTCTACCAGTCGGAGCAAGTAACGCAATATCATTTTTACTATAATTATGAATACTTTCAAGTATTTCAACTATTGCTTTAATAATTGTAGTTTTTCCTGTACCAGGTCCTCCAGTAATAATATAAAAATTATTTTCAATAGATTCTAATATGGCTTTTTTCTGTTCTTTATTAAATTCTATCTTATTTCTTTTTTCATAAGATTTAATATATTCATTAATTCTTTTAGTTTCTTTTATTTCTTTAATACTACTTATTCTATTTATATCTTTTAATATACCAACTTCAGCATTAAAAAAATCGAACAAAGTTACCATTCCTTCAAGTGAAACAACTTCATTTTCATCAATTAGCTCATTTAAATGAGCAATAAAAGTATCTGATGAAAAAACAGACTTAAAACATTTTTTCATTCTAATAAATAATTCTTCTTTATAGACTAAAGTATCTCCGGTCTCATAACACATAGTATATATATTATGTTTAATTAATGCTTTTATTCTAACTTTAGTATTTTCTTCATGACTATTTAAATATATTAAATCAAGTTTATCAAATGATACATAATCTACTAACTCATAAATATCATTTTCAATTACATTGAATAGTTCAAATCCATATAAATTTATCAAATTAATTGCTTCTTTTACACTAAATCCAAGTCCATTCAATTTAATAATCATATCTTGATTAATTTCATTTTCAGCCATCTTTTCATGCATCATTATGGCTTTTTTCATATTCATTCCACTTACTAGAGCAAGACTTTCATAATCATTTTTAATTACATCTACTGTATCACTACCAAATCTTTCAACTATTTTTTTAGCCGTTTTAAGACCAATTCCCTTAAACATTCCACTACTTAAATAAAGAATTAATCCTTCTTCATCACTTGGAGTAGCTATTTCATAAGAATCACAATTATACTGAATTCCATATTTAGGATGATTATACATTTTACCATATAATATATAATCAACATCTTCATTTATTTCATTAAAAGAACCAGTAAATCCAATTATTTTATTTACATATTCCTGTGCTTCTTCATCATTAGTTTCCTTAACTTTAAAAAGTCCAACTTTATATGGACCACTATTACTTTCAAAAATAATTTTCCTAATGCTTCCTCTAATGTATTTCTTCATACATTATATAATAACATAAAAAATATTTTTATAAAACAATAAAAACATACTAGAAAGTAAATATGAAATACTATTACAAGGTTTGTAACTACAAAAAGAAAGAAATTAAAAATTCATTTAGTGTTGTAGTAAATTATACAATTGGAAATTTGAAATGAGCCAAAAAATTATTAGGCATAACTAGATATCAAATAGAACGATAATCGTCTCTTTTCTTTTTATCTAAAACTACATTTTAATTCATGATCATTAATAATACCAATAGCTTGTAAATATGAATAAATGATTGTACTTCCAACAAAACTCATTCCTCTTTTTTTCAAATCTAATGATATTTTATCAGATAAAGGTGATTTCGTATTAAAGATATCATCTTTATTTTTAACTATTTTATTATTACTAAACTGCCAAATATATTTATCAAATGAACCATATTCTTTTTGTATATCCATAAATACTTTAGCATTCTTAATCGCACTTTTTATTTTTAACCTATTTCTAATAATATTAGGATTAGACATTAATTCATTTATTTTATTATCATCATATTTTGCTATTTTATAATAATCAAAATTATCAAATGCAATTCTAAAATCTTCTCTTTTATTTAATACACATTCCCATGATAAGCCTGCTTGAAATGATTCTAATAATAACATTTCAAATAAATATTTATCATCATGTGATTCTATTCCCCATTCTTCATCATGATATTTAACATATAACAAATTATTTTCATTTACCCATTTACATCTCATATACTAATTATACCTTTTACTGTTTAAAAGTACTACCATTATTTAAATATAACTCATTAATATATTCACAAGTCCTTATTGCAAAATCAGTTAACTTTTGAGTTTTTTCAAAACCAACATTATCATATATCTGATTCATAACTTTTGGATCTTTATAACTATCCATTTTTCTTGAAACAATATCCATTAATTCAGGAGGAAAACCTATACTAAATCTTTTATTACTATACTTTACAACAAATAAGCTTTTTATCATTTCATAATTTTCTTCAAAATTACTAGCACAAAAATCAGCTATTACTTGTTCAAATTCATCACTAACACTAAATGGAATACCATAATACATACTAATGGCCATATAATAAATTATTCTACAATCTGCTATATATTCTAAATTACTCATAATATCACCTAATGGTTTATTATTTTAACACCAATAGTTTATTATTACAAACAAAAAAGAGTGATTATTCACTCTTTAGTCTTCTTTAATACTGTTTTTTTACTATTTATATCTTTCATTATATTTAATGAAGTGTTTAAGCCATCTTCAATTGTATAATGAGGATGCCATCCTAATTCATTTATTTTTCTTGATGACATAATGGCTTTAGTTGCAGTTGAATAACCCCTTCTTTCAATTTCATCAGGTAATTCAAATACAACTTCTCTATTGCTATAATCAGCTAGAATTTTAGCTAAATCTTTTAATTTAATATTAGATTTTTCATCGGATATATTATAAGCTTCTCCACGCATACCATTATTTAATATATACATAATAGCATCAACTGCATCTGAAACATGAATATATGAAAATAACTGATTACCTTCACTTTTTAATACAATATCTTCTCCATTTAAAGCATTTCTCATAAATTGAGCAAGTGCTTTACTATCATCTCTAGCCATAGTAGGCCCATAAACTCTACTCAATCTTCCTATAACTATATCCATATCATATTTTAAAATATATGCTTGACATAATGATTCACATAAACGTTTACTTTCTGGATATCCTGCTCTAGATGTATTGCAATCAATATAACCTAAATACTTTTCATCAAATAATTCAGTATCTCCCCTATTTTCACCATATATTTCTACTGAAGACATCATAAATACTCTTTGTGGTCTATGTTTAGTACAATATTCTAAAATATTATTCATTCCAATAATATTAGTAGTAATAGTACCAACTGGATCAGTTGAATATTGTTTTGGATGAGTGTTACTAGCAGCATGTATAATGAAATCAAAATCTATGTCAAAATCAAATTTATCACAAACATTCTGAGTTAAGTAAATAAGATTACCTCTATTATTAGGACCATATTTTTCTAAATCATAATATGAAAACCTATCAATTAACTTATTCTCATTTCTACAAAGCATATATATTTTAATATTGTCATTATACTTTGTGTTTCTATACATTAATACATCTACTAAAAATGAGCAAATAAGCCCACTAGCTCCAGTAATTAGTATTGACTTATTTTTTAGACTATCAAAATTAATTTTTTCTGCTTCTCTTTCTATATCTCTTAAATAATCTTCATTATCTATAATCATATTTATCTCCTATTTCAAATGTCTTGTTCTAACAAGAGCCTTAAATATTTCTAAGTCCTCTTGAGTTGTAATTTTAAAATTAAATTCACTTCCAGGAGATAAAAATACTTCTTCACCTAATTTCATCATAACAGAACAAGGAGCTACCACATTATATTCATTTTGTTTTGCCATTTCTTGATATGCTCTATATATTTTTCCAAATCTAAATGTATGAGGTGTTTGTGTTATTTTTACATTATCCCTATTTAATTGTTCATCACAATGAGTCTGATCTTCTGTAGTCACTACAACACCATTACATGGAACATATGCTACTGCATTTCCTTTACTTATACAAGAAGCAAGTGATTCTGATATTACACTATCTGATACAAGTGGCCTATTTCCATCATGAACCATTACTATATCATTTTCATCAAAGCCCTCTAATTTTAATTTTTCTAAGCAATTGGTAATGGATTCTTGACCTGTAGAACCACCATTAATTATATATTTTAATTTAGTAATACCATATTGTTTTGCATAAGCTTGTAAAATAGGAATCCATCCATTTAAACATGCGACTATTATTTCATCAATAGCCGGATGATTTTGAAAAGCTTCTAGAGTATAAATAATAATTGGTTTATTTTCTACATGTATAAATTGTTTAGGAATATCATTGTGCATTCTACTCCCAACACCAGCTGCAGTTAAAAGTGCAACAGTTTTAATATTTTTTTCATCTTTCATTTTTAATCTCCCTCTGAATAAAATTTATTATATCACAATTTTAATTTTTAAAATTAAAATTTTTCACTAATTCTTCATTAGATAAATACTTTTTCTTATTATTATCATATCTTAATATAGATAATTGATAGTCATCTAAATCAAAATAAGTTAAATGACATGATTTATATCTATGTTCAATTTTTTCTAACAATTCATTCGAAATACTATCTACATATTTTTTTCTATAATATACAGGACTATTTTCTTTCAAATATTTTATATGTTTTGTTTCATTAATTTCTTTATCATTAAAATACATATTATTAAAATCAGTTAGTTTACTTGGAAACATTAATTTATAACCATTATATTCATATTCTTTTCCACTACCAAATATTGATTTATTGAATATCTTTCCTTTTAATAAAGTTCCTGTTGAATCAATATAATAGTTAGTATTTTTATTTTTAGCTAATTGTTTATTTAATTTTCTATTTATTCTACTAATAGATAAAGGTTTTAATAATAATAGCCTAATTTTAACAAACAAACGTCTCAAAACTCTTATATCATGTTTTCTTTTACCTTTATGCACTGCTTGATATGATTTAACAACCAAAAGATGATTTAAACGTTTAACTTTTCTTCTAAGTGATTTTTGTTTTCCTAAATTATTAGGAGCATAATCAAGAGCTACTATATTTATATAAAAACCATTTGCCATTTTTTCTTCTATGAAAAGAGGAATACTAGCATCTCTCATATAAGTACAATTAATCATAAATCTTGAATAATTTAAATGAAACTTTTTATCTGTTTTTTTATTTTGTAAAAAATACATTTTATTTTCATTCTTTTCAAGTTCTTTACATAACTTATCATAGTCACTTCTAGGTAATGCTATTGTCATTGGACTATTCCATAAAGTACCATGTTCACTTATATTATATTCGTTATATAAACATGACTCATTTGTCATAAAATATTTTAAATTATTCTTTTTACATACTTTAGAAATATAAGATACCATATCAAATGATAACTTTTGCATATGCTTTAGTTTAGTAGGTGTATATATTATTGATAAGTATTCATTATAATTTTCAGGTAAATCATATTTCTCAATATGAGGCCCAAAATCAACAATTGTCCATTTATGATGAGATAATCTTTGAACTGGTGGTAACCATTCCATATATTTTGGACCATATATAGTTCTCATAAAATTATCTGCATTCTTTTTATTCATAACAGTAATGCCTTCAAACTTCACATCGGTATATTCATCTATTCCATCAGATGGATAGCCTCCATGATTACCATTAATAATAGCATCATCCATTATCCACTTAGTTTTTCTTTTTCCACAACAATTACATAATAATTTTTCAAAGAAATTTACTACTCCACTTGGTAATATTGTTCCAAATAAGTATATAAATGGTCTTGAAAATCTACTAGATTTCTTAGCAAAATTATGAAATTGCTTAAAATTTTGAATACATCTTAAATAGAACAAATTAGTAGATACTATTTTTCTTAAAAATTTATTATTTGGTAAATAACTCCATGAAAAGATATCAACAAAAACGCCAACGTCCAAATTGTTATTTTCCCATCTTTTTTGAAGCATATGAGTATCTACAAGTTCTAATCTTGAACTCGTTCTATAATTCTTTTTATCTGTTTTTCTACATCTAAAGAAAAATTTATTATGATCTATTTCATCTTCTACAACATCCAGAAATTTTTTATAATTTTCCATTGTCATATCTACATCAATATCGTCATCCCAAGGGATAAAACCTCCATGTCTTAATTGGCCAAGACAAGTTCCACCACCTAATGAATATTTAATATTATGTTTTCTACAAATTCTATCTATTTCTTTAAGTCCCTCAAGTTGCAATAATTGCAAAGCCCTTAGGCTTTTATCTCTATTCGTTTCAACATGCTCCACTATAATAACCTCCCTACTACAAAAACAAAATAGTGGCGTCCCCGATTGGAATCGAACCAACGACCTGTCGCTTAGGAGGCGACCGCTCTATCCTACTGAGCTACGAGGACAAATAAGAATTAATTAATTATTCTTGCAAATAACACAGCACTAATAAATGCTGACGCATTTAACTGATATCTAAAAAATTCATAGATACTAATTATTTTATCACAAAAACAAACAATTTTCGATTCTTTATAATTTGGTTTTCCTTTTACTACTGGATACATATGTGTAAGTATTATATCTTTTTCAATATCATTTAACTCAAAATAGTTAAGAGCATTATCTAAAGCTATATATGGATGCTCATTTAAAAAGTTTTTATACTTCCCATCATTTCTACTTAAATCATCAGTTGTAAAGAAATCATGAAGCATTGCTCCCCTTGTGCATGACACATAATCACACCTCATATATTTAGACATATAAAAACTCATTTTAGCAACCCTACTTATATGATCTAATCTATTATTACCATGATGTATCATAGATTTTAATTCTCTATATTTATTTACATCATAAAACTCCTTATATATATCATAATATATCTTTTTATTACTCATAATTTACCACACCAAACTATATCCATCTTGGAATATATAAATTTCTTGTATATCCTTCCATATATTTTTCATATTCTTTTAATATTGCATTAACTATATAACCAATAATATTTGTTTCTTTTTTAGATACTTTTAGAGACGTTAAAAAATTATTTAAAATTGTTTTAAATTCCCTATCATCAAAATATCTAACAACTGCACTATTTAAATCAGTTGCTTTTTTTATTTCACTTTTACTTCTAGTATTTATAGAAAATATGAAAGATTGATATATTTGAATTATCTTATCACTCATATAATCAAGTTCACTAAATTCTTCGTTAATAATTCTATAATAATCTTTACAATATTTCAATACTATTTTATTTTCAAGAAAACTATTTTCCATTTAACCCACCCAAAGTCTACTAATATCATTAAATGTAACATATAACATTAATAATATCATTAAAGCAAATCCTATATAATTTAATGCAAGTTCCAACTTTTCTCCTGTTTTTCTTCTTATTATCTTCTCAATTATTAATATAAATATTCTACCGCCATCAAACACTGGTATTGGAATTAAATTTACAATACCAACGTTAATACTTAAATATGCTGTTAAATATAACAGAGTTCTAAGTCCTGTTGATTTTACTTGATCAACAATAGAATATATTCCTACTGGTCCACTTAAATTTTTAACAGATACTTCACCTGTAAATAATGAACCAAGTATTCTAAATATTGTTTTTGAATTTTCATAAGTTCCAACAAATGCATAACTAAGCGCATTTTTAAATCCCTTATGATATGTTACTCCAGATGAAACAATTCCAAATACTCTAACTTCTTCCCCATTTTCTTTTTTAATTTCAGGAGTCAAATTGTATTTAACAATATTTTTATTTGGCTTTTCTATAACAAATTCATAATTATCTTTTAATTTTTTAGCAGAAGCTTCTAAAATAAAATCATCCCATGTTGTAATTTTAACACCATTAACCTCTATTATTCTGTCTCCTGCTTCAAGACCTGCTTTATAAGCAACACCATCTTCTATAACACTACTAATAACAGGTTCACTTACAGGTTTACCATATATTAATCCACTAATAAAAAATAATACAATAGCAAGAATAAAATTGAATACTATTCCATTTATTAAAACCCATAATACATTTAAAAACTTTTTATTTTCAAGCACTCTTTCTTTCTTGATTTTAGATTTTTTATCTTCTTTTTCAGCCATAGAAACATAACCACCAATAGGAAGTAGTCTAAGTGAATAAGTTGTCTCACTATTTTTAGGTTTATGTTTTATAATAAGTGGTCCCATACCAAGTGAAAACTCATCTACATATACTCCACTCTTTTTAGCTGCTATAAAATGTCCAAATTCATGAATAGATATAATTAACCCAAGCATCAAGAATAATATTAATATAGTAATTATAAAATTCATATATTCCTCCTAGAAAAATGATACAAAATATGCAAATGCTAATATTGCAAATAATATACTATCAAGCCTATCTAATACTCCACCATGTCCTGGCATAATATTTCCATAATCTTTAACACCATATCTTCTTTTAATTGAAGAAAATACTAAATCACCAAATTCTGCTACTAATGATAATGCCATTGAAATAAGTATTATATAAAATACACTAGCATCAGTATTTACAAAAGTTAAGAAATACATCGAACCAATAAAAGTTCCAAATGTAACTCCACCAATCATTCCTTCAACTGTTTTATTTGGTGAAACATTAGGGCATAATTTATGCCTTCCTATTTTACTTCCAACGAATAAAGCAAATGTATCTGACATAATAGTTATTAATACAACATATATTAAATATAAAATGCTCATATTTCTGATTACTATTAAGAAATTAAATGAAATACCAAGTAACATTGTAATTGCTAACAAAATCAAAGCATCTTCAGCATCATATTCTTTTTTCCTTAATGTAATTAATGGTAATAAACATACAAATAAATCTAATATATATAGTCTATAATCTATATTAAATGTAGAACCATGAAATATAGATGACATAACTATTAACAAATATGGAACTAGAACTAGTAATTTAATAGATGAATCTATCTTTTTCTCTTTTTCACGAACGCTTAATATTTCATGATATCCAATTATACTTAATATTCCTACACCAATATAATATGCATACCCCCCCAGTATTATTAAAGGAACTATAATAATTAGCGCAACAATTGCACTTATAACTCTTGTTTTCATATACTTCACCATTACCATTATAACACTATACATTTTTCTAAACAAGAAAAAAGAGTATTTCTACTCTTCATCACTTTGATTTTTTTAATACATATCTGCCATCTTTATTAATACTATTTATATTATCATTTTCATTATAGCTAGCAGCATATTTTTGTATTAAATAATTATATTTTGAAAAGCAAGCATCAATGGCTTCTGGAATATCTAAAGAAGAGGCTTCTATTTTAAATAATTTTATATATTCTTTTACTAATTCTATTACTATACCATTAGTTTCATTTTCTAAATAATCTTCAATTAATTTTTCTACATAAGATTTTACTAAAATATCATTTAGACTTTCCTTTTTCTTTATTTTAGATAATTTATCAAAAATAGAATAAATTGTATCTTTTATAAGAATAATATAATCATACTCTACTATAATTGAAGATTGAGTATCTCTATATCTAAATCCTCTTTTATTACAATAACTGTGTATATAGTCAATTAATAAATCATTAACTTTTTTTACACATAATAAATACATTTCATTAACTTTATCTATATCATCATCATCATATTTAGCTGTATCAAATGCATATTTTAATAGTATAACTTCTATTTCTTTTTTTACTAGTTCAGCTTCTTCATCTAATTCAACATTGACGCTTTTTCTTATATATGTATTTAATATATCACCAAATATTTGAACTACTTTAACTCTACTTTTTTGTTCTCTTTTTGGATTTGAACTATAACTAGTATTAGATCGTACTGTACTAGTTCTATTAATTTTCAAATAACTAGATAAGTAATCTCTTGCTAAATTTATTTCTTGTGTTTTTTCAGTTGCAATATAAGTGTCCTTGCAAAGATCAGGATGCCATTTCATAATTAATCTTTTGTATGCAGCTTTTAATTCGGGCTCAGTAAAATTTCTATTTAATCCCATAATTTTTAGTGCAATATCTAAATTCATATTGTCCCCCTTTTAATAATCTTCTTAAGAATATCCTTTGCTTGTTATTAACATTATATTAAAAACAGAATAAAATGTCAAGTAAAAAGAGTATTTTTACTCTTCACAATACTTTTCTATATTATCTTCATATACAAGTGTAGATGTTTTATATGATTCACACCATTTATTATCCATCTTAATTTTTTCAAACTTACCACACTTTGTATCATACTTAGCAAATGAATCATCTTTTAAACAATACAAATCTTCTTCATCATAAGTCCATTTATATTTGCCATCTACTTCTTCAAATTTTGGAAATACAATTAATTCTTGACCATCATCACTCTTTTTATCTATTTTTTTATATTTATAAATTCCATAATCATAAGCAACATGAACAGCATCTTGTACTTGGGTATTATCACTCATTGTTTCTATCATTTCACTTGTATAAATTCCATCATTTGTTAATAATTGTAAATCTCTTTTTGAAATTTTAACACCTTCTGCATTTGTATAATAACCATCAATATATTCATAATTTGTTGGGCACACTGCATCTCTATCACTATAAGAACCTATAGTATATGTTTTGTTTGTTTTACAATACCAAACTTTATAAAAAACAGCTTTATAAAGTATTTGATCATCTGTTAAATTCTCTTTTATTGATATTTTTGGACTTGTATTGTTAGTTTTAACATTAAAATAATCAAAATATATAAAGGAACCAATTAATACTAATATTACTAAAACTATAATTATTGCTTTTTTCATTTTTACCTCTTTTAACAATATAATTATAGTATTAATAAAAAAAATTGTAAATAAATTAATGTTTAAAAAATAATACTTTTGGTTTATAATATTTTGGAAGGAGATAAAATATGAAAAAAATATTAATAATGTTTTTAATTCTTTTAACAATAATAAATGTTAAAGCTTATGAAAACAATATATTTAAAATTGATATAGATGAGTCATACAAATTGGAATTAGAAAGTAACAATGCTTACAGATGGACTAAAGATAATAATTATATAGCAATTAGTGTTAGTGATAATACAAAACTAAAATATGATGTTAAAAACTATACAGATGAAGATATAGAAAATCAAAAAAAATATTTTGAAGAAGGAATTAATAGTGGCATATCAAAATATAAAATTACAGCGACTATTAATGAGGTTAAAAAGCTAAATAATGATGAAAACTATTATTTAGAATATGATATTTATTATCCAAGTAAAAAAGCTATTGGATATGATATGTATCAAAAAGGAAGAATGTATACAACTAATAAATATATTATTACTATTATTTATAGTAGTGATAATAAATTAGACAAAAATAATGAATATGAAACTATTTTAAATAGTTTAAATATACTTGATGATTATAATGTGGTTAAAATTAATTATAATTGGTTCATATATACATTTATATCAATTGGAGTAATTGCCGGAATAATTGGCGCTATTATTTCTATTAAAAAAAATGCTAAGAAATAGCATTTTTTTATGCAATATTATTTTTAATTCTATTTAATATTAATTTTTCACACCTTGATACCTTAGCTTGAGATAATCCCATCATCTCAGCAGTTTCACTTTGAGAATATCCTTGATAATATCTGTATTCTATTAATGATCTGTCAAAACTATCTAATTCTTGAAGTTCGCTTTGAAGTAATATCTCATTATCAATTAATTCTCTATCATCAGAATAGTAACTATTATAATTATTTTCATCTTCATTAATACTCTTAAATATTGATACACTCTTAATTATAGAAAGCATTTTATCTTCACTTATACCAATATATTCACATATTTCACTAAAAGACACTTCTCTTTCATACTTAGAATATAGTAATTCTTTAACTTTTAAATACTTTTTATATATTTCATAAGCCTCATCACTTATTATAATATTTTTATCTTTTCTAATAAAATCAATTATTTCTCCTAATATAAATTTATATGCATATGTAGAAAACTTAGTATTATTATTTTCAACATAACAATTATTAGCTTTAATAACCCCCAAACAACCTGCCTGATATAAATCCTCAACGCAATAATAATCTTTATATTTAGATGCTATTTTATATATTAAATTTGATGAAGATAATATCCTTTCTGTTAGAATATCATTCATATTTTAAACACCTCGATGCTCGAATTGAAGTCTTTCGATTTAAAGCAATAATCAAACACATCAGTATTTTTAAAATACTGTTTAACATATTCATTTAATTCACAAAGAACAAGTTTTCCTTTATTTCTATTAACAATTGTAGACAGTTTTATTAATGAATTAACCCCTTTTTTATCAATTAAATCTACATCTTTCAAATTAACTGTAACATATTTAGCATTAAGATTTAATATAAGTGGGATAACAAGTGACTCAAATTTATTAGTCTTATTCCCAACAAGCACACATGGTGCTTTTACATACAATATATTATTTTTATATTCTATATCTGTTTTCATATAAAAGATAATACAATATATTTATCTCTTTTTAAATAGATTCGACAAAACTAGAAATATTTTTCGCCTGTATATTACGATTAGTATCATGAAACTTGCCAAGAATAAACAAATATAAATATTTATATTGTCTATTGTTTTCGGATTTTCAGTTGGTGGATTTTCTTCTTTCTCTTCTCTAACAACGTATTTTACATAACACTCTTCTTTGTTACAATAATATTTATCTGTAACTAAATTTCCCCATCCATCTACTAGCACCCTATCATTTGTAATGTATCTATAATAAATAGTCTCAGAAGAATCTATTTTTTGATAGTCATCATACTCTTTGTAATAGTCATCAGTTACTAATCTATCTATTTCATAAGTTTTATATAACTTATCAATATAAGTATATTTAGTTGCTATTCTAGCAAAATTTTTCATTAAATTTCTTTCATCAACATTTATAGAATCACTATCTAAAGTATATTTTATTCTAAACAGTTTATGATCATCATCACTTAATAGTCCAAGCATAAAAGTACTTTTGTTACTAACTGATTCATAGTAAATAACAATGTTTAATTCATCGACTTTATAATAATCATTAAATACAATTTCTACTTCATGATTTACATCATAGTAAGTATCTAAGTCTCCATCTATTAAATAATCATCTTCAGTAGTACTTATTATTTTTTCACCAGAAAACATATCTGTAATATCTATTTCACTTATTTTAACATTATCATAAAAATCATAATCATATAGTTTTAACTTCTTAATACTTCTATCATCATAATATATTGGCTCTTGAAATTCATGAATAATTCTTTCATCTATTTCTTCAGGTCTCACTACGCTTGGAGAAGATTCATTTGAATAAATATAATCATTTTTATCAACTTTTTTATTTCCAACTTGATCTAATCTTAAGTATTCTTCATTTATTCTTACATCCTTATACCATAAATATCTTTTTTCACTTTCAACAAACATTTCATCATACCCTTCTGGATAAGTAGTTGACCATTCTGAATAAGTTAACTCATATGCTTTAATTCTAACTAATATAATAGATATAAATAATATTGCTTTTAAAATTTTTTTCATTTTACCTCCTCTATTAATATAATTAGCTACTAGAAAGGTAAAACACTTCTTTTTTTATAAAAAAAAGAAAGCACTATTAAGTGCTTTAAAATATAAAAATATAATTTTACTTAATTCTTATAATACAAATTATAAAAATAAGCAATTATGATTGATCCAAATGAATTTCCCAGTATCATTATTAGCAAATAAAGTAATGTTTTAAATGACCAAACATTAGCTATTGAAAAGTAAAACATATTTGCTACACAGTGCTCAAATCCACATAAAATAAATACCATAACACACATAAATATGCCAACATATTTTCCTATTTCATTACTTACTTTTTTATAATTATTAACTGCAATATACATTAAAATACCACAAAAAACTGATAATATAAATATACTTAATAAATTATCATTCAGTTTAATAAAAGACATTTTAATAGCTTTTGATTGTATTGTACTAATTCTAGTTAACAATAAAACTTTAGCTACCAAAAATGTTCCAATAAAATTACCTAGTAAACTTAACAATAATTCATAAATATAATTAAGTTTATTAATTAGAATATAACCAATCTTTCCAGTATACAAATTCATTCCATACATACATATCATTAATAAGCCAATTGAGAAAAAGAATGATCCTGCAACACTATTTTCTAAACTTAGAAAAGCACATCCGCCAATTCCAATCATAATACCTGCATAAATACCTTTTATTAAATAGTCAGCATATTTTTTTATATTCTTATTTTTCATATTTACTCCTATCTACTTAGACTGTAATCCTCATAATCATTTAAATCAAACCCATTATTAATAGCAATGTTTACAAGTTCACAAGGACTTGCATTCTGTACTTTAATTACATCTGCATATGCAATTGGATATATTGGTGTAGCACTACCAAAATAATCTTCTAAGTCATCTCTTAATTTTTCAATATCAATATTCATAAAATCACTCCTAAGTTGATTATAACATAAAAATGAGAATATATCTCATTTTAGTCTAACTCCACTAATAATATCACTTAATAAATTGTTAAACACTTTAAAATAACTATTCTTTTTAATATCTTCTTTTACTATTAAATCATAATTATATGTTTTTCCATCGTATTTAAGTTTTAAATTTCCTACTTTTTCATTTTTCTTTAGTGGCGCTTTTACATCATACAATTCTTTTTCAATATCATATTTTACATCTTTTACATTTTTATTTACTATTATATTTACATCTTTATCTAAATAATACTTAACTTCTCTATTCATAGCATTATCTATTATCATAGATTCTTCAAATTTATCTTTCTTAATTATACTTTCACTTCCATACATACTAAATCCATATTCCATCATTGAAATTGTATCAGTATTTCTACTTTCTTTGCTATCTTCTCCCATAACAATACTAACCAATCTCATACTATTCTTTTCCATAGTAGCTGTCAAGCAATAAAGAGCTTTATCTGTATATCCTGTTTTAAGTCCATCAATTCCACTATAGAATCTTATTAATTTGTTTGTATTTACTAACCAATGATTTTCTCCACTTACTTCTATATAGTCTTCATAAGTACTTGTTATTTTTAAAACATAAGGATATTTTAATAATTCACGAGCAACTAGCGATAAATCATAAGCAGTTGTATAATGACCTTCCTCATCTAATCCATGAGGATTTTTAAAACTTGTATTTTTACAGCCTAATTCTTTTGCTTTATCATTCATCATCTTAACAAAGTTATCAAGTGTACCACCAACATATTCAGCTACTGCAACTGCGGCATCATTAGCAGAAGCAATTCCTATTCCCTTAATTAATGTTTCAAGTTTTACTTTACTACCTTCTTCAATAAATATTTGTGTTCCACCCATACTAGAAGCATTCTTAGAAATATTTACTTCATCTTCTAATTTAATATTTCCATTTTCTAATGATTCCATTGTTAATAATAATGTCATCATTTTTGTCATACTAGCAGGGCTTCTTTTTTCATCTTTATTTTTTTCATATATTATTTTCCCTGTTGTAGTTTCTACTAATATTGCACTTTTAGCATTTTTAGCTAAATCTATTTCTTCTGCTTTAATATTCATTAGAAAAAGAATTAAAATCAAACATAAAAAAAGTTTCTTCATTAAATCACCTATTAAAATATATGATTTATGAAAAAACTTTATACTATTTTTCTTTTGTATGAGCATCTATTACTTTTTTTATCGCTTCTACATTTCCATTGCCTGCTTTAAATGAATCAATCATTTCAATTGGTATACAGAATATTAATGTATTTGATTGATCGGATGATACATCATTTATTGTTGATAATGTTCTTAAATGTAATGCTCCTGGAGTAGAAGCCATAGTTTTAGCAGCTTCTGCAAGATTTTTAGCTGCCTCAGTTTCACCTTCTGCTTTAGTAATAACTGCTTGTTTTTCTCTTTCAGCTTCTGCAACTTTAGCAATAACTCTCTTCATATCTTCTGGAAGAGTAATATCTTTTAATTCTACATTTTCTACTTTAATGCCCCATGGATCTGTTGCTTCATCGATTATTTTACAAATTGATTCAGATAGTTTTTCTCTTTCACTTAATAATTCATCTAATGAAACAGAACCAACAGCATTTCTCATTGTAGTTTGTGCAAGTTGACTAACAGCATAATAGAAATTTTCAACTTCTAATACTGCTTTAGCAGCATCAAATATTTTATAATAGATAACTGCATTAATTCTAACAGACACATTATCTTTAGTAATAGCATCTTGTTCTGGAACATCTACTACTTTAGTTCTTATATCTACCTTTTTGCAAGATTCAATTATAGGTAAAATAACTTTCCATCCTGGTTTTAATATACTAGCATATTTACCAAAGCGAAATTTTATACCCCTTTCATATTCATTAATTTGAACAATTCCCCTTAGTATTACAATCAATACTATAAATAAAATAAAAAAACCTAATACATCCATAAATGTTACTCCTTTCATATTAATTATATAACAAAAAAGATAGATAATTCAATTATCTATCTCACATTCCATATTTATTTTATATTTATCTTTAATAAGTCCTTTTGTAAACACAACGCTTTTAATACAATATTTATTTAAAGATTTACTATCTTTTAAATATTCTTGATTCAATAAATCTTCTGTAAAAACTATTGCGGATTCATCAAATTCAGGAATTTGATTATTATTTTTTAAATATAAATATGTGGCATTTCTAATGCTAGCTTCTAATTTCATATAGTCTTTATCTTTACGAGAGTATCCAATTAAGAATATAGCAGTTAACAATAGAACTACTACAACTGCCCACAACACCATTATCTTCTTATTCATAATCTTCACTATATCCTGGTGTTTTGTATACTGAACACTTTATGTATGACACTATTGTTTTACTTCTAAGTATTTTAGCATATCCATTACATTCTTTATGTCTACTATCATATATTGGACTCAAATAACCATTATTCTTAAGAGTTTCAACACTTACAACAATTGTGTCAGTACTTCCATATGGATACTTCGTTTCATAATATCTTTTTGCCGCACTAGTAACATTATTTTCTAATTCTTCATAATCAAAATTACCATTGCCAATTGTATATATACTTAAGTCTTCTTCAACACCAGGTTCATTATTACCAACTAAACCAAGTTTATGTAATCCAATTGTTGATATTAACAAACAAATTAAAAATAATAGTAAAAATCCAAGTTCAGCTCTAAGTCCCCAACCTAATTTATTCATATATTCACCCCTAATCACGTTCATTATACTACATGTATTGTGATTTTTCTATAATAATTCTTCTATTTTACTAATTAATTCTTTATCTAAGCATTTAATAAGTTCTCTAATTCTACCATTTTTATGATAAATATTTAAAGCTTCTTCATATTTATTTAGTTTATTAATAATAACATTTATTAATTTACCAACATATGACTTACTAACATCATTATTATCTGCTATTTCTTGTAAACTTAAATCTTCAAAATAATAATCTTCGAAATAAGATTTCTCTCTAGATGTTAATAACTTTTTATATATTTCATATAACTCTAATATATATTCCCTTTCTTTCATTAGAACTCCTTAAATAAACCATATATATATTTTTCAATATCAAATGGAATTAAATCTGTTTCTTTTTCACCAAGGCCAACAAATTTAACAGGTATATTAACTAATTCTTTAATAGCAAGAACAATACCACCTTTAGCTGTACCATCAAGTTTTGTAAGTACTATTCCAGTAATGTTAGTAATTTCCTTAAAACTTTTAGCTTGACTAATACCATTTTGTCCAGTTGTTGCGTCAATTACTAATAACGTTTCTACTGGATTATTAGGAATTATTTCGTTAATAACCCTATTCATTTTTTCAAGTTCTTTCATTAAATTAGCTTTATTTTGAAGTCTACCTGCTGTATCAACAAGTACTACATCATATTTTTCTTCTTTAGCCTTGTTAAGTCCATCATATATTACAGCAGATGGATCTTTTCTATCATCTCCAAAAAAATCAACGCCTATTCTTTTAGCCCATTCATCTAATTGAGTAACCGCCCCTGCTCTAAATGTATCTCCTGCTATTAACATAACTTTCTTTCCAGATTTTTTTAAATTATATGCAATTTTTGCAATACTAGTTGTTTTACCAACACCATTCACACCAACAAATAATACTACATTAGTCTCTCCATCTACTATATTTAATTTAGAAGATAATATTTCATCGCCTACATATATCATGAATAATTCATCAACAATTACTTCTTTTAAATATTCAAAATCTTCAATTTTTTCTTCTTTGACACGTTTCTTAAGTCTATCAACAAAATCCATAACAGTATTAACACCAATATCAGCAGTTATTAATATTTCTTCTAGTTCATCATAAAAATCATCGCTAATTTTAGTGTATTTAATACCTAGAATAGACAGTTTACTAACAAAATTATCTCTAGATTTAGATAGCCCCTCAACATATTTATCAGTCTCTATAACTTCTTCTTTTTCTTCTTCACTTATGACAATATTCTTATTATCTTCTATTTCTTCTTTTATTTCCTCTTTTTTTCTAAATACTTCTTTAATCTTACTAAAAAATCCCATAATAACACCTCTATTTATTTTCTTTTTAAAATATAATTAACCCAATACTTATTTGGTTCAATTATTTCACTTTCTATATAATCTACAATTTGAAGAGATGATAACGATGTTAAACTGTTGAATGATTCTTTTGTTAAATCATTAAAATACCTTCCATCTTCCTTATATTCTTCTTCATCATATCCATTCATAAAACAAACATAAATACTTCCATCTCTTTTTATTGCATTTCTAAGTTTTATTAATACTTTTAATAAATCTTTTTTATCAATATGTAATAATGTAGCACATGCCCATATTCCATCATATTCTTCTACATCACTTAAATCAAGGAAATTCATACATTTAACATCTAAACCTGTATATTCACTAGCTAAAGCACATAATTCTTTTGATCCATCTATTGGTAATACTTGATAACCTAAATTTTTAAAATATAAACTATCTCTACCACTACCACATCCAAAATCTAATATTTTTCCTTTTTCCCTAACATATTTTAAAAATAATTCATATTGTTTACTCATATCAATATTAATTGTATTATCAAAATACTTTCTTGCATTTTCATTATAATAATCTAGAGTATTCATAAAACCACCCATCTAAATATAATTATATTATAAATCAATCGTTTTGACAAATAAGTTTATTTTTGATATAATGCTATTTACTGATTTAACTTTTTGAAAGGAAATGATTTTATGAATAGTAAAAATGGAGAAACTTTAGTTTGTGCATTAGGTGGTCTTGGTGAAGTTGGTAAAAATATGTATGTAGTAATGCATGAAGATGAACTTTTTATTATAGATTGTGGTGTTATGTTTCCAGAAGAAGATTTAATGGGAATAGATTATGTACTTGCCGATTACTCGATTTTAAAAACAATGCAAAATAAAATAAAAGGTTTAATAATAACTCATGGTCATGAAGATCATATTGGTGGAATACCTTTCTTATTACAGCATATTGAAATACCAGTTATTTATGCACCAAACATTGCAGGAAAATTAATTAGAAATAAAGTATCAGAAAGAAATATACCACTTCCAAAAATGGTAACTGTTAATGAAGATTTAATAATTAAAACTAAACACTTTAATATTGAGTTCTTTACAACTACTCACTCAATACCTGATTCATTTGGAATGGCTATTAAAACTGTAAATGGTACGATTGTTGAAACAGGTGACTTCAAATTTGATTTAACTCCAATTGGACCAGTTGCTAATATGACTAAAATGGCAAGAATTGGTGGTGAAGGAGTAACACTGCTTCTAAGTGATTCAACAAATGCCCTTTTACCAGGATTTTCAAACAGTGAATCTGTTGTTGATGAAGCATTAAGTGAAATATTTGCCGAAAACACTCATTCAAGAATAATACTTGCAACTTTTGCTAGTAATATTTATAGACTTACTCATATTGTTGAAACATGTAAAAAATATAATAGAAAAGTAGCAGTATTTGGAAGAAGTATGAATGCTAATATTGAAATAGCTATAGAGTGTGGATATATTAAAGATAAAGATATATTTATTTCAAGTGAAGAAGCAAATAGAATGGAGCCAAGTAAGGTATGCTTACTTTGTACAGGTTCTCAAGGTGAACCATTAGCTGCTCTTTCAAGAATAGCAAATGGAAGTGATAGAAATATTACACTTATGCCAGAAGATACCGTAATATTCTCATCTTCCCCTATTCCTGGAAATGCAATGTCAATAAATAGAATTATCAATAAATTATATTTAAAAGGTGCTAAAGTATATACAAATGCAAGTGAATCAAATGTTCATACAAGTGGTCATGCAAGACAAGATGAATTAAAACTATTATTTAGACTTATTAAACCAAAATACTTTATGCCAATGCATGGTGAATATAGAATGTTAAGTGCACATACTCATCTAGCTGAATTATGCGATGTAAAAATAGAAAATACATTTATAAATAAAAATGGAGATATTCTTGCTATAAAAGACAATGAAGTTTATAGAAAGGGATCTATTCCAATAAATGATATCTATGTTGATGGAAGTAGAATTGGGGACGTTGGAGTTTCAATCATTAAAGATAGAAAAATAATGTCAACTGATGGCGTGTTAATTGTTATATTAAATCTAGACTTAGAAAATAAAAAAATGTTAATTGAACCAAATATTACAACACGTGGATTTGTAGTAGTAAATGACAACCAAGATTTAATTAAAAAAATACAAGATAAAACAAACATAATTACTTTAAATGAGCTTGAAAAAGATAACTTTAGTTTAACTGACTTAAAAAATAGAATAATATTAGAAATAAATGCATATGTCATTGAACTTACTGGTAGAAGGCCAATGATAGTTCCAATGATATTAAAAGTAAAATAAAAGTGTTAATAAATTGTTAACACTTTTTATTTAATCTTTTTTAACATACAATGCATTCTAGAATGATAGTCTTTATTTTGATAAAACTTTATAGCGTTCTTATTATAAGCAAACACATCAACAAATATATATTCACAGCCGCAATTTTTAAAGTATTCTTCCATCTTTTTCATAAGCATAGTACCAACACCATTGATTCTTGCTTTTTCACTTACAATTAGTTCTGTTATATTTCCAGAATGAGGGCATTTATAATCTAAATAGTCTTCTTCTTCATATTTTCTTATTATTCCCATTATTAATCCAATAGCTTTTCCATTTTCTATAGCCAAATATGTTTTACCATTATTTTCTTTTACTCTTTTTAAATCAAAAAGTGCCATCTTTTCTCTGTAATGTTCACCTACTTGATCTAATTCATCTTCATCTATAGATACAATATATTCTTCAAGTTCTACAAGCAAATCTCTTACATCTTCTAAATACTTTTCTTCATATTCAATTATTTCCATATTTTCACCCAAATTAATTATAAAATAAAATGGACTTTGAAGTCCACTTTATTTACTTATTAAATATAATTCACTATTTTTAATAATGAAATAATCTGAATTAACAGAAATCATAACAGGATATTTAGTATTAGAATCATCTATAGTTACATATCCAATTGAAGCTATTTCTGGAAGTTCAAACTTTTTAAATGATGAATTAGATTCATTTAAATAATAATATTCATTTGACATTTCACCTTTAACAAAATATTCACTATAATAAACAGTCGATTCATTCTCATATGTATGAATAACTATAATGTATTTATCTTCATTTTCTAATACTTCTGCTCTAACAACTTCTTTAAATCCTAAAGTTACACTAGTTCCAGTATTAGCATTTCTAATAGTTGCTCTACCATTATTAACAGTTAGTTCAAATAAGAATTTTTCTCCACTAATTGTATCTATAACATTTCCTTTTTCATCTGTTTCATCTTGTTTATTTTGATACTCTATCAAATACTTATCATATGAAGGATAATGAAGTGTATAATTGCTAAATGTATCTATTTTATTATAATCATAACAAACTTTATAATCATCGTATTCAGGAACTAACTTTTCAAATGGTAAGAATAATATAACAAATTCTATAACTATTATCATTATTATAATAGAATTATTAATTTTCTTACTAGCTTTTTTCTTAGGAAAATCTGTTTTTCTAAGAACCAATATAGCACTTAAAACCCAAATAGCACTTATAACTATAATTCCAATACTGCTAACAAGAGTAACACCAAGTGTTGGTGTATTATATGTACAATCTTTAACTAGATTCATTTCTCCTAAGAATATAGCAAAATCATAAAACGCATGTAGTGCAATTACTGACCATATATTTTTCGTTTTATAGTATATGCTTCCAAGTAATAAACCAAGTGCTACTGCATTAACAATTTGTAATATTGTTTCAAATAAAGTTTGAGTACTAAGATTCATTATATGCATAAATCCAAATACTAAAGAAGATAAAATAATTGAAACAATAACACTATTTTTATTATCAGAATACCTTTCTAAAAACTCATTTTGTAACCATCCTCTACACAAGAATTCTTCAGCTACACCAACAAATATTGAAAGAATTAAAACATTAATAAATTTTAATAATGAAAATGAATCTAAAGATGCTATACTTCCAATTAAATTAATACATGATACTACTAGCATCGGAATTGCAAGTTTAATTCCAACCATAAATTTATCTTTTTTTGTTGTAAACACATATGAATTTTTAAAGAGTAGCATCACGATTAAAACAAACAAACCATAAAACAACTCCATTATTAAGTCCCCACCATATTTATATCCCAGTGATGAATTAGTTATTAATGCTGCAAAAATCATCATCAATAAATCAATAATTATGAATATTAATAACATTTTCAAAAAATAAACTAGAATATGTTGCTTTTTTTCTTTTTTCATCATACACCTCTATTCTAATTATTATTATACAATAAATAACTAATACAAACAACAAAAAAATCCACTAACGTGGATTAATTCACTAATGGTGGAGAATGCGGGACTCGAACCCGCGACCCCCTGCGTGCAAGGCAGATGCTCTAGCCAACTGAGCCAATTCCCCATTAGGTAGGCACTTGATAACAATCAAGCATATTAATACTACCATAATTATTGCGATAAAGTCAAGCAAAAACTAATTATTTTGCTAAAATATTCATGATTTCAAGGCCAAGTTTAAGACTATCATGTTTCAATGTACCATCAGCAATTGTTACAAGTGGTTTTCTAATATTTGATATTTTAATATTCTCTATATCATTTAAAACCAAATCTTTTTGCTCTTGAGTTTCATATTTTTTTAGTAAGGTCTTACTAAC
Source organism: uncultured Mycoplasmatota bacterium (assembly GCA_946414095.1). Lineage (GTDB taxonomy): Bacteria > Bacillota_I > Bacilli_A > RF39 > UBA660 > CAG-1000. Next base: position 34,021 of record CAMKNB010000001.1, on the reverse strand, counting down.
TTTTTCACTATTAGTAATAACTGTATCTACCTTCCTATTACCTAGATAACTATCTAAAAGCTTAATGTGATCACTAACTTTAAATCCATCTGTTTCACCAGGCTGAGTAAATAAATTACATACATATATTACTTTAGCATTACTTCCATCTATTGCCTTTATAACTTCTTTACAAAGTAAATTAGGAATAATACTTGTATAAATACTACCCATACTTAAAATAACAGCATCAGCTTCTTTTATTTTTTTAATTACTTCTTTATTACATTTAGGTGCTTTTTTATAATATACTTTTTTTATTTTTTTATCGCTAAGAGTTATATTGTGCTCTCCTTCAACAATACTTCCATCTTCCATTTCTCCCATTAAAGTTACATTGTCATCTGTAAGTGGTAAAACAGAACCTTTTAAATTAAGAATTTTAGTTACTTGCTTAATACCAGCTGACATACTTCCAAAAATATCAGTAAGTGCTGTCAAAATAATATTACCTACAGTATGTCCATCAAAATCTCCATCTGTTTTAAAACGATAATTAACTAGTTCTCCTATAACATCTTCTGTTTCTGACATAGCAATTAAAACTCTTCTAACGTCTCCCATCGCAGGAACATTGAATTCACGTCTAAGTTTTCCAGTACTTTTGCCATCATCGCAAACACTTACAACTGCTGTTATATCAAATGGAAATCTTTTAAGACCACTTAATAATACTGATTGTCCTGTTCCCCCACCTAATACTACTATTTTTTTATCATTCATTTTTTTCTCCTTCTACATAAAATGCATAATACTCTTCAAAGCATATATTTTCATTGTAAATAATAGTCGCAGCATCCTCACCAACATATCTAAGTCTCCATGTATATTCTTTAAAACCCGTTAAATTCTCTTTTTCCTGATCAAATCTAAAAATAAAGCCATATCTGTGTGCATTTTCTCTAAGCCATATATATTCTTCACTAGCTTTAGGTGTATCATAGTTTTTATTATATGGAACTAAATCTAATGAAAGACCTGTTTCATATTCTGAATGACCTGGTCTTGCTACCACTTTATCAGCTTCACTTCTTCCATTTGAACTTACATAACTATTATACAACTTTTCTTGTTCATCGTAACTTCTATAACCATCTGATACTACTAAAGTGTATCCACTTTGTGATGCTTCATCGCACATATTTTTCAAATCATCTAATAAAATATTACTTAATTTCTTACCATTATATGCATACTTAACAGGAACATCTACTATATCGCCTACTTCATATTCCTTATTAAGTCCATATAATCTATTTACAAGCATTAATATACCTTTGCTAGTATCAGTATCTTTCTCTTCATCTATCCAATCAACATTTGCTTCAGTATTTATAATAGATATTATTTTACTATAATCATAATCTGTATGTTCTCTTCTATAAGATAAATATTTATCAAAATTTTTAAACATAAAATATTTTTCTTTTATTAAATTAACATATACACTATTATAATCAAGTTTCATTAATTCATTAATTTCACTTTCATTAAGTTTATTATTTAATATTGATATTTCTTCTTCAGTATATCCAATATTTAATAATTTATATTGATTTGTTTTAGTATAGTTAATGTGACTAATTAAAAGAACTATTCCTACAATAATAGCAATAACAATAGCAATAAATACACCAAATCTAAAATAATTAAATTTTCTTACAGTCACTTTATCACCTTAAGTTAATTATACTAAATAATAATTATTTTTAAAATACATTCAATCTACAATATTTGACAATATTCTTATATAAATGATAAAATTAATCTGTATAATAGGTGATTATATGAAACACTCAATAAGTTATTATTTAAGTAAAATTGAATTTTTCCTAAATGATAAGTTTTCAAGTATATTTAAAAATAGTATTTTAAATAATATAAATATTAAAGTATTATTAACAATATATATTTTATTAATTGTATTTTTAATAACAATATTAATTATCTCTATGTGGAAAATTTTCAAAAGAAATAGTAAACCAGGATATTATGCTTTAATTCCAGGATTAAATTTATGGATTCTTTTTAAACTTTCTGGACTAAAAGGATATTTATCATTAATAATTCTTATATCATTTGTTCTAATATTTATTTTAATAAATAAATTATTACTTATATATGCTATTATTCCACTATTAGTTATTGTAGGAATGCTAATACTCTTATATGTTAGACTATCAATTACTTACAACAAAAATAAGTCATATTCTATTGGATTATTATTGCTACCACTTATATTTTTTCCAATGTTAGCTTTTGATAATAATAAAAATGAATACTTCGAGATTGTTGAATTCAATTAAAAACTGATGAATTTATTTTTCATCAGTTTTATTTTCTAATTCTTTTACATCACTATCATTTGGATTAAATAAATCATGTCTAACTTTTTCTTCAATTTCTTTATATAATTCAGGATTATTCTTAAATACAAGTTTTACATTTTCTTTTCCTTGTCCAATTTTTTCTCCTTTATAACTAAACCAAGCGCCACTCTTATCAATTATTCCCATATTAGAAGCAATATCTATTACTTCTCCAGCTTTAGATATTCCTTCTCCATACATAATCTCAACTTCAGCAGTTTTAAAAGGAGGAGCAACCTTATTTTTAACAACTTTAATTATTGTTTTATTTCCAAGTACATCGCCATTTACTTTTATTTGTTCACTACGTCTTACATCAAGTCTAATAGTTGAATAAAATTTTAATGCTCTTCCACCAGGAGTAGTTTCAGGATTACCAAACATAATTCCAACTTTTTCTCTTAATTGGTTAATAAAAATACAAATAGTATTAGTCTTATTAATTACACCACTTAATTTTCTTAAAGCTTGACTCATTAGTCTTGCTTGAAGACCAACATGTGAGTCACCCATTTCACCTTCAATTTCTGCTTGAGGAACTAATGCTGCTACTGAATCTACTACAATTATGCTCATTGCTTCACTTCTAACTAATGCTTCAACGATTTCTAATGCCTGTTCTCCAGTATCAGGTTGACTTAATAATAATTCATCTGTATTAACACCTAATTTTTTAGCATATACTGGATCCAATGCATGTTCTGCATCAATAAAGGCAGCTCTTCCACCAAGCTTTTGTACTTCTGCAATAGCATGAAGAGCAATAGTAGTTTTACCACTTGATTCAGGTCCAAAAACTTCTATTATTCTTCCTTTTGGATATCCTCCAACACCAAGTGCTTGATCAAGAGCAAGTGAGCCACTTGATACAACATCTATATTTTTAACACCTTTTTCTCCTAATTTCATTATTGCGCCCTTACCAAATTGTTTTTCAATATCAGCAAGGACTTGATCTAAAGTTTTATCTTTGTCTTTTTTCATAAGTATTCTCCTTCAATAATTTAATTTTAAATCATTTTGTTTTCTTTGTCAACAACTTTTTACAAACTTTTGTTTGCCAATAATTCAATTATTAATTTGTTAAGTTTTTCAAAATTTATTTTTAATAAAAATAGTAATTGAAAAACACTGTTTTTAAGCAAAAAATTACTAAAAAATATTTTTTTACAAAATTAAAAAAGCACTAAAAAGTGCTATTTAATCAAATATTTTTTATTCTTTAAGTAGTATTCAATACCACTTATTACTGACAATACAGTAGCAATCATTATTAATGCTCTTGCAGGATAGAAATTAAACAATGAAAATGGTAAATTATAAAACATTAGTAATGTAATTCCACAAAGCATAAATACTGTTTTAATCTTTCCAGTATTAGAAGCACCAACTGCTCCACTTTTTTGCCCTGCAACCATTTTAATTGAATTAACTATTATATCTCTTGAAACAATTACAACTGGAATTATAACACTAATATATCCTTCAGTAGCAAGCACTATTAATACGCCATTAACAAGAAGTTTATCAGCAATTGCATCCATAACCTTTCCTAAATCAGTGACTAAATTATATTTTCTTGCCAAATACCCATCAAGAAAATCAGTAACTGATGCTATTAAAAAGATTATTCCACATATTATATATTTACTATCAATGATAAAACCCTCTTTTACTATTATTTCTGGAAAATTTAAACCTATTCTATTTAATGGAAATATCATTAACACTAATAATACAATAGATAAAACTATTCTACATATTGTAATTCTATTTGGTACATTCATTTTTAATACACCCTTTCAATAACATTATATAATTCTTTTTCCTCTACTTGTTTATCTGTTACATATTTAACTATTAATATTACTAAAACAATCAAAATAATTACAGAAAAAGTATATATTAATGCATATTTAACATTATTGTTTTTCTTTCTTTTAATAGTATATGGTGATACTATTTTATTTTCATCATTTTGACGCTCTAATATTTTAATTTCTCTTGTTTGTTCTAATATTTCTTCGACTGGAATTCTAGATGTATAGCTAAACATAAAATCATTAAAATTATCCATAATTTCATCTTCATCTAAATTTAAATATTTAGCATACTTTTTAACTATATCTTTTAGAAAAAAAACATCTTTAAATGCATTAATATTTCCATCTTCTAAATTATCAAGCTGACTCTCAGTAATATCTAAATCTTTAATAACCTCAGACTTAGATATTCCAATAGTTTCTCTCGCAGTCTTGAAACTATTACCTATTTCTTTCATGATTTCTCCTAATTAAAAATAATAATTCTTAATAAGCCATGTTCTGTACCTAAAAGGTGACAAACATTTATCTAAGGATTTCTCCTTCCCTTACTCCTTTATTATTCATTCGTAAGAGCTCCCCTACCAAATTTGGGTTTCTCACTCGTGGGGTTTACCTCGTTCCACAACTATTATTCCTAATAGTCTCGTCTCTATGGCACTTTTATATCTACTTTAGTCAGATCTTGACTATTTCGATGCCGTTAGCAATTGCTACCTAAGGTTATTTTTTCCCTTAGCACGAACACTTTCATCCATTCCAGGATGAGTGAGCATGGACTTTCCTCTACATAAAATATATGCAGCGTTTGTCTAAAGAATTATTCTTCTCCATATACAACTTTTTCTAAATCACTGATTCTCTTAAGTAAATCAACATTAGTTACGCCTTTATTTGAACCAGCAATGTCAAGAGACTCTTTAAGATTTCTAATTTCTGACTTTAACTTACTATTTTCATTTTCCAATGCTTTAATTTCAGTAACTAACCTTTTTGTTGTTGCTTCGAAATCAACATAATCTTTTATAATTAAATCAAGAAATTGATCTACTTCTTGTGGTCTATAACCTCTAGCATCTATTTTAAAATCTTTTTCAAGTATCTCCTTAGCTGTTAGAAATCTTTTATCTTCATACATCTTTTTTAGCCTCTCTTCCATTTAAAATTATACGACAATTATAATGTTTAGTCAATAAAAGAGCAAACCTATAGTTTGCTCTCAAATCTTAAAATGCATAAATTTAATATGTTATCAATTTCTTTGAATCTATAATTTATGTTCTCCGTATCACACCTCCAAATAAATAATACCCCATTTAAAAGAACATTTCATTAGATTCGACATAATTAGATTTATAGTGACTTTTTGAAAAAAGAAATAATATCACTAAAGTCATTATTATCAGTGCTAACTAATACTATTTCATAATTAACACTATCATCAGTATTATTAATTACCCTATTAGCATCAGTATAATCAACAAATATTTTTCCTATAGAATCATTTTTATAATAAACTATATCAAAAATCATCTTTGTATCATAATTAGCACTTATATTTTTATTATACATTTTATTATATTCAATTAAATAATCAGATAATTTTACTTCACAATTAACTCTAACTATATTTTTTTGAGATAATTCACAATAATTAATCATTTTTTTGATTAAATCAATATTATAGAAAGGATCATTGATGAATCTTGTATCACCTTTATAACTATGTAATTTTGCAGTTCCTATATTTTTTATATCTTTGGCATATAATATATAATTCTTATTGTTATATACAAGAATCCCATCTTCACCTAATAAAGAACCATCATATAATTTTGATACACCATCTGTATCAAAAAACAATTCTTTAGATACATTATTAATCTTTTCAGTAATATGTAAAGAATAATTATCTCCTATTTTACTCATTAAAGAAGATAATTCTTCAACTGTTGCTTCAACTATTTTTTCTTTCTGTTTTACATGCTTACCTTTTAAAGCTAATGCAAATATAAGCATTAATAATAATATTCCACCAAAAATTATTAGTTTTAGTATATTTCCATTTATATTATATTTTTTGCTAATTTTATTTATCATAATTTAACACCCAATAATCTTTCATTCCTTTTTCCATTTAAATAATCTCTAGCACTCATTTCTTTCTTACCAGATGGCTTTAATTTTGTAATAATTATTTCCTTATCACTACACATTACTCCAATACCATCATTATATAAATTACTTATACTAGATGTTAGTCCGCTTTTTTTATCTCCAATTTTACATTCACATATTTTAACTATTTCATCATTAATAACTGTATATCCTACTGGAAAAGGATATAATCCTCTCACCTGATTAAATACTTCTCTAGCAGTCTTATTAAAATCAATTCTTTCTTCTTCTCTTTTTATATTATATGCAAAAGTAACTTCACTTTCATCTTGCTTAATTCTTTCATTAGTACCATTAAATATAGATGGCAAAGTTTCAATTAATAGTTCGCTTCCAAGAATACTAAGTTTATCATGAATTGTACCAACATTATCTTCATCTGTTATTTTAATACTTTTTTGTTTTATTATGTCTCCACTATCCATACCTACATCCATGTACATAATTGTAATTCCGGTTTCACTATATCCATCAATCAAACATTTATGAAGTGGACTTCCACCTCTTAATTTAGGAAGAAGTGAAGCGTGAACATTAATAGCTTTATATTTAGGAGTATCAAGTAATATTTTAGGTATTATTTGACCATATGCACATGTCACAATAATATCAGGATTAACATCTAGTATTCTTTGATAGTCCTCTTTAATCTTAATAGGCTGAAACACTTCAATATTATGCTCTAATGCTAGGCTTTTAACAGGTGTATATTTAAGTTCATGATGACGTCCAACATAAGAATCTGGTTGACTTACAACTAAAACAACATTTGTATTCTCTATTAAAGATTCAAGTACTTTCAAACTAAACTCAGGAGTACCCATAAATACTACTCTTTTATCTTTCATTTCATTCACCACCTAAATTATATTAAATATTCATATTAATATCAATATTTACATCTTTTATATTAATGCTATTTATTTCTCTTAATGCTTTGTATAAATTATCTGCTTTTTTATATTTTATCATAATATTAAATCTATATTTATTCTTTAGTTTTACTATACTAGAAATACTAGGGCCTAAAATTATATAACTATCATCCAACACATTATCTAAGTACTTTTTTACTCTTTTAGCACCTTCACCACATACATTAAAATCATCACTAGTAATTAAAATATTGCAAATATAATAATATGGTGGATATGATAATTTCTTTCTAATATTCATTTCATAGTTAAAGAAACTATCATAATCATTCTTAACAACAGCACTATATACATAATTACTAGGATTATATGTTTGGATTATTACTTTTCCTGGTAAATCAAACCTTCCAACTCTACCAGCAGTTTGACTTAATAATTCATAAGTTCTTTCACCACTTCTAAAGTCTGGTATAGAAAGAGATGCATCAGGATTTATTATTCCAACCAAACTAACTCTTTCAAAATTAAGACCTTTAGATATCATTTGTGTTCCAACAAGTACATTATATTTTCCACTACTAAATTCATTTATAAGTTTTTGATGTGAGTTTTTAGTACTAGTAGTATCTGCATCCATTCTAAGCACCTTAGTGTTATATTTCTTTTCAATAATACTTTCTAATTTTTCTGTACCAAGTCCTAAATCTTTAATGCCTTCTTCATGACAATTAGGACATATATCACTTTTTTCACACCTATATCCACAATAATGGCAACTATATGAATTACTACTCTTATGATAAATTAAAGATATATCACAATTAGGACACTTATAAACATAACCACAATTTGTACAAGATAAAAATGTAGAAAAACCTCTTCTATTTAAAAGTAAAATTACTTGCTCATTTTTACTTAATGATTTATTTATTTCAATATCTAATTTTTCACTTATGATATAATTATGCTTTTTAGCTTCACTTTCCATATCGACTATTTCAATATTTGGAAACTTTCCACTAATTCTATTTTTTAAATTAATTAAATGAATTACTCCTTTTTTACCTCTTGCATACTCTTCTAATCTTGGAGTTGCACTCCCAAGAATAACTTTAGCATTATTAGCTTCTCCTCTTTTATATGCAATTTCCAAAGCGTCATACTTTGGAGTACTTTCTTGCTTATATGTTGAACTTTGACATTCATCTATTATTATTAATCCCAAATTTTTAAGTGGTGAAAATATAGCGCTTCTTGCTCCAACTACTATCGATACTTCACCTTTCATAATTTTTCTATATTCATCATACTTTTCACCTTCAGAAAGTGAACTATGAAATACAGCTACGTTATCTCCAAAAGCACTTTTAAATCTGGAAACTATTTGAGGTGTTAATGATATTTCTGGAACAAGTACAATAGCAGTCTTCCCTTTTTCAATATTATTTTTAATAAGTTCAATATATACTTCTGTTTTACCACTACCAGTAACGCCATATATTAAATACTTTTTATCATTACTATTTTCTATTTCTAAAACAGCATTCTTTTGGTCTGTTGTAAGATTAATCTCCTTACTATTTTCTTTGTTATAATTAACTTCTCTATTAACTTCATATTTTTCTTCAATAACAATACCTTTATCAATTAATGATTTCAATGATGAAGATTTAATTGTACTTTTTAATACTTCTCCAGAAGTTAACATATTAATTATTTCAATTTCTTTAAAAGCTCTTTTGTGATTAGCTATATACCATTCTATATCAATATTCTTATTTAGATATACCTTACTTTCATATTTTTTATTAATATTTGTTTTGATAGATGCTTTTAGTGCTTTAGGTAACATTACTTGATAACAACTGATTAAATTACATAATAAAACATTACTCATATATTTACCTAGAGTAAGTAATTCATCATTTAAATAAAAATCTTCTTCTACTATTCTAGTAATACTTCTATATTCTAAAGATTTATCAAAATTACTATGTATTTTCAAAACAAAACCTTCTACTTCTTTAGAAGCAAAAGGAACTATTACTTTATGACCTACTTTAATTTTATTTATTAAATCATCTGGAATAATATAATCAAAGACTTTATTTAATGATTTAACAGAATATTCTATAACAACACTTGCTAACATTAAATACCTCTCAAAAACGGATTATGTTTTATTTCATAACCAATACTACTTTTTTCACCATGACCTGGATATATAATTATATCTTTATCCATAAGAATAAATCTTTTAAGACTCTCATACATTATATTTTCATTAATATAATCATAATTACCAATAGACTCTTTAAATACAAAATCCCCAGTAAACATAATTTTTTCATTTTTAAAATAATAAGATACGCTATCCATAGTATGACCATAATTCTCAATTATTTCATAGTCAAATCCAGGTATAGTATTTTTATTTATATAATCTACATATATAGATTCTTTATATTTCGATTTTATATAATCTAATGCACCAACATGATCAAAATGATGATGAGTTATTAACACACCAACAACATTTAACTGAAGTTCATCAACTTTAGATGTTATTTTTTCTCCTTCACTACCAGGATCAATTATCAATGCATTTTTATTATTGTGTACAATATAACAATTTTCTTCTAGATATCCATTTACTATACACAATACTTTTAACATATTTCATCTCCATTTTCATCAAACATATCAAGTAAAGCATCAAGTCTATTTAATACTTTATATCCTTTAGATTCAAGATCCTTAGAAAATCTTACAGCAATTCCTCCAGCTTCTTTCCATTCTCTTAAATTGCCTGAGAAATCATCAACAAGTATTGCCCCTTCACTATGAACCATTTTAGTTTTAGACACCCATTTAGGAACAATTATAATTGTAATATCATCTTTAAAATGACGACGCAAATATCTAATTTTTACAACTGCCTCTTCAAGAGAATTAACATGAGATAAAAAACTAATTTCGAATCGCTTGCTTTCAAGTAATTTGTTAATACAATTAACTGAATCATTTAAAATATTTTTATCTTTAATTATTAATCCAAAATCATAGGATGCAAATGCTTTCCTTTTTTGATCTTCATCATTTAAATCAACACCTTCATTTTCAAGCATTGAATATAAAGCAGGTATTGTATCCATAACAACTCCATCAAAATCAATATACAATCTTCTCATAATATTACCTCTTATTAATAATATAATAATTAATAAACATTTTGTCAATTTAAATGACAAGTAAATGATTTCAAACTAAAAAGTAGACAGATATTTATGATTTAATTCATTTCTGTCTACTTATAATATTTTATTAATTATTAATATATACTACTTTTATATATTGTACCTAACTTCCATTTCTAAGTGTTAAATTAAAGTCATCAGTACTAACATATCTAACAAATGTTCCATCCGCACAATAAGTACCAACAATAGTTAAATCTTTTGGATCATTTAAAGAAGCTTCATCTTGTTTTTGTTTGAAACCATTGAACGTGTGTCCTTTTTTTAATGTAAATATAACAATAACATTAAAATATGAACTAGCAGTGCCCAATTCTTCTCCATTGTAAACTCTTCGTGTAATATCACTATACTGATCAAAAGAATTAGTATTTATAAGGACTAAAGGCTCGATAACTTTACTATCTACTAGTTGTTTTAAAGTTTTGTATGGTTCATTATCCATTTTAAACATAATGTTTGAAATTGTATGAGCATGACCACATCCCTCATCTCTAAAGTTAATGAAGAATAGTAATGATGAATTTTGTGCAGTTACATCTATAGATGTTTCACTAGCGACATTACCACCAGGTCTATGAAAACCAAGTTGTCCTCCTAATTCGGTTACTACTGAGCTATCAAAAGGAGGTTTATTACAAACAGTAGCGGTACACGTTGTATAATTTTGATTTACGTCTGTACAAATTTGTTGCCATGATTCATGTGTACCAGTGAAGTATCTGTAGAATCCCAGCGTAGAAAGTGGATCATCTGAACAATATCCATGATCAGAGTTATTAATCCAATCATCCATTGAATAATTGCCAAAATGATCAGCTTTAAAAGGAATATTTAATAAGTTTTCATGACAAAATTCATTTCCAGCTTGATCTTTATATATTGCAGTAATTTTACCTGCATAACCTTTTTCTTTATCGTTATTAGATCCATCACCATAATTTATAACACATTTATCTCCAGTGCTATTATTTATATGGCATCCATCACATTTATATTGAGCATATAATGTCAAATTAGCATTACCTGTATATGACCCACCATTTGAATAGCTAACTCCACTTCCGTTTGAAGATGTATTCCAACCTGTAAAAGTACTATATTTTCTATTTAACGTACCATTTGATAATGTTAAATTTACTCCATGAACTTTTAATTGTGCAGCTGGAGCTCCAGTTCCTCCATTGGCATTGTATGTTACTGAATAGTATGTTTTACTTGAACTTGATACATTTCCTACAACATCTTTACAGAATACATAATATGTCCCTGCAGATGTCATATTATTTGTCCAAGATTTACTTGTTCCACTTGCTGAAGTATAATCACTAGCTGCTGGTGAACTTTTTGTTCCAAAATAGTATCCAGAAAGTCCAATATTATCCTCACATTTTAATGAAGCTTGTGTAGTTGTTGTTGTATATGTTGCTGTTGGTTTTGTTGTATCTACTTTGGCTACTATTGTTACTGTTAATACATTACCTTCATTGTCTGTTACTACCCATTGTCCTTTTCTATATCCATTTCCTGTAAATGTCGGATATTTTATTGCCAAATCAGTAGTATAAGTACTTGGACTACTTGAGCCATTATATTCACTTCCTGTATCTATCAAACTACCAGTTACATTCCACTTCCACACGATTTTTTCAATACCAGAGTCATTATCTGATGATTCAATTTTAAATGTTACTCCACTATTTAACCAATCACTACTTACTGTATATGTTCCATCTGATGTGAATGTTGATTGAGATTTTAGTGTTGTTGAACCAACTTTATTTGTTTTACTTGAATCATAGTTATATGCTGTTATTTTAACTGTTGGCTTGGTCTCATCTTTCCAATGGGCATATAACGTTTGGGCTGATGTTATTGTAACATTTGTTGATGTTTCTATTTTAGTTCCTCCACTTGCAGAAGTATACCATCCTTCGAATGTATTTCCTGTTCTTGTCGGAGTTGGCATAGATCCATAAGTTGATGAATATGTTACATTCTTCGCACATGCCTTACTACTACTTGTAAATGTATAACCACTTCCACATGTTGTGCTTGTCCATGCATTTCCTCCGTTTACATTAAATGTTACTTGGTATGCTTTAACTGTCCAATGGGCATATAATGTTTGGGCTGATGTTATTGCAACAGTTGTTGATGTTGATATCTTTGTTCCTCCACTTGTTGAAGTATACCATCCATCAAATGTATAACCTGTTCTTGTTGGAGTTGGCATAGATCCATAAGTTGAACCATATGTTACATTCTTTACACATGTATTAGAACTACTTGTAAATGTATAACCACTTCCACATGTTGTGCTTGTCCATGCATTTCCTCCATTTACATTAAATGTTACTTGGTATGTATTAGCTTTCCAATGGGCATATAATGTTTGCGTTGATGTTATTGAAAAAGTTGTTGATGTTTCTATCTTTGTTCCTCCACTTGCTGAAGTATACCATCCATCAAATGTATAACCTGTTCTTATTGGAGTTGGCATAGAATCATAAGCTAATCCATATGTTACACTCTTTGCACATGTATTACTACCACTTGTAAATGTATATCCACTTCCACATGTGTTACCTGTCCATGCATTTCCACCATTTACATTAAATAATACTTGATATGTATTTGGGTTCCATTTCGCAGTTATCGTTATACCATTTGTATGATTATATATTACTTTTCCTTTTCCAGTTTCATCATTATATTCTGTAGTTCCTTCATAATACCCTGAAAATTTATATCCTGCTTTTGAAGGTAAACCACTTGAAGATATATTTGGAACTAGAGACATATATGATGCTGTATAACTATTAATTCCTCCTGTTCCACCATTTTTATCTAACTCTACTGTATAAGTCTCTGCTACACATTCACCATCTTCTACCCTATATCCTCCAGAACATTCTTCCCACATTGCAACTACTCTTTCGTGGGCTTGCCTATCTTCTTCACTTAATCCTTCTAGATTTTTTAATTCTATATCATTTCTAAATATTCTACTTGAAGCTACAATTGTTCCTTTAGAATCTATTATTTGAGTTCCTAATGTATCAGCACTACCTTTATAATAATAGTATCCTAAAAATGCCATTGGTTTTCCATTTTCTGTTTTTACAGGTTTTTCTATCTTTCTTAATATATTCTTACTTGAATGACTCTTTTCACTATCAAAATAAGCTACTCCAAAAACTTCATCTAATTCTACTGTACCAGACTCTGTTGCTCCATTAGTATCAAGTGCAATCTTATATGTATTTCCTACTAATTCACTATCATCATATCTTCCAGAACTATATAACACAATATCATATTTTGTACTTTCTTCGTTTTTTCCATCCCATATTCTTATATTAACTTTTGATATTGCATCTACTAGATTATTATCTCCATAATATAAATTTTGATCAGGTACATTCATATCATAAAAATTATATCCTTCTGTTGTTACTGTACCTTTCTTACAATTATTTTTTAAATCCTCTTCACATTTATCAGTTTGTGTTCCATCTATACAATTTGAATATTCTGTATATCTATCCAATGTTAGTGTTCTTATATATATTAATTCTCCTTCATTACCTAACTCTGAAGTATTAGTGTATTTTAATGTGGTTGTTATTCTTTCATGTGTTGCATCTTTTCCTCTTCTATTTCTATAATCACATAAATCTACATCTTCTCCTTCTTTTATTATCTCTAATTTTCTTTTTTGATCATTACCTAATATAAATTCACATTCAAGACCATTTGGAGTACAATTTGCATATCTAATTCCATTATTCTTCATCAAATCATTATTTATTACTCTTGCAATTGATGATGTGTATACTATTACATCACTATTTTCATGTATCACAGTATAAGTATCCCTAAGCTTTACTAATGATGCTAGCATACTCACCATTATTACGCTTACCAATACTATACTTACTATTACTTCTACTAATGTGAATCCACTTTTCTTCATCTTTTATCACCTACTATGTATATAATATCATAAAAAAAGAAGTATTTCTACTTCTTATATAATACTAATTAACAAAAAAATTCAATAGTTATTATTTGCTTATTTGCTTATTTCCAAGTTTTGAAGCAAGTTTTAAAACTCTATCTTCTGGCTTACTAATATTATTATTCTCAGTCATATTTGGATATACATTATTATTCATATATTTATAATGATATCTATCTAAGCGATTAATTTGTTCAGGAGTTAAATCTAAATAACTTGTTTCTTTATCAAGCAATTTATCAATTTCTTTTACTGATTCTGGACTTAAATTATCAAACTTTTCTGACACTATATCCATTTCGCTTTCACCTTGAAGAACTCTAAGAGCGATACTTGGATCATTAAAATAATCAAGATTTACCCCTTCTTCATCTAGAATTGATAGAATTGCTAAAAATTTCATTATAACATTTTTATTACTATTATAATTATATGCAAATTCTAATGGATTTTTTCCGTTTTCTTTAACATATTCTAACAATCTATCATTTCCATAATTATAATCTATTTCTTTATAGACTTCATAAGAGTGATGTGATGCATCTATAGCAACAGGTACAATCTTCTTTATTATAAGAATTAAATCATGTTCTATAGGTCCTAAATCTTTTCCTTCACTCTTTAATTTATTTGCTCTAAATACAAGTGTTGCAAGTTTAGGTAATACAAGCAAAAATTCTTTAAAACTTTTATTTGCTCTATCATTAATTACATCATACACATCTTTATCACTATCTCTTTTACTAAGTGTAGATAATAAATCTTTACCCTTATTCACCTTTTCCCCTATTTTTTCATACATAGTTTCACTATTCTTCTTTAAAAATTCAAAAAATTCATTCATTTAATAACCTCCCTATATTTTTTGTATTTTTAATTTTCATTTTTTATATTATTCATCACTCCTTTCCTGTGAGATATCAAAAAAGACTCTCACACATTGTGTGAAAGTCTCGTTCTAATCTAATCCGGATATAATTATCGAGTTGACGAATTAGTTCTATTATTATATAGGAACTACTCCCTTTCAATTACATATTAAGTATAGCACAAAAAAGCAATTTTGTCAATTTTGCTAACAATAAAAGAAGTCACTATTTAGCAACTTCTTCAGCTCTTGTTTCTCTAATAACTACAACTTTAATAGTACCTGGATATTGCATTGTTTCTTCAATTTTATCCTTGATTTCTCTTGCTACTTTATAACTTGTAAGATCATCTATTTCTTCAGGTTTAACAACTACTCTTAATTCTCTACCTGCTTGCATAGCAAATGTCTTATCAACACCCTCTATTTCATTTCCAATCTTTTCAAGTTCTTCTAATCTCTTAACATAATTTTCTAATGAATCATTTCTTGCACCAGGTCTTGCAGCACTTAATGTATCTGCAATAGCAACAAGTTCAGAAATAACATATTCACTTTTCTTATCACCATGGTGAGATTCAATAGCATTAATAACAACTTTATCTTCACCATATTTTTTAGCAATATCTGCTCCTATCTCAACATGAGAACCTTCTACTTCAAAATCAATAGCTTTTCCTATATCATGAAGTAAACCAGCCCTTTTAGCTAGATTAACATTTTCCCCAAGTTCACTAGCCATAAGACCACTTAAATGAGCAACTTCAATACTATGTTGTAAAGCATTTTGTCCATAGCTTGTTCTAAAAGCAAGCTTACCAATTGTTTCAACTAATTCTGGATCAACTTTTGACAAACCAAGTTCAAATAATGCTTCTTCTCCTTTTTCACGTATAATCTTTTTATAATCTTCACAAACTTTATCATAAAGTTCTTCAATTCTTGCAGGATGTATACGTCCATCTTTAATCAATGTTTCAAGTGTAACTTTAGCAATTTCACGTCTTAATGGATCAAAAGAAGATAATACTATTACTTCAGGAGTATCATCTATTATTAAATCTACTCCGGTAACAGCCTCAATTGTTCTAATATTTCTACCTTCTCTACCAATAATTCTTCCCTTCATTTCATCATTAGGAAGTTCTACTGTACTAACAGTTTGTTCACCAGCTACATCATTTGAGTATCTATGCATACTAGAAACTAATATTTCTCTTGCTTTTTTATCAGCTTCTAATTTTGCACTATCCTCTCTCTCTTTTAGGTAGACAGCTATTTCCCTATTCATTTCGTCTTCTACCTTTTTCATAACTAATTCTCTTGCTTTTTCCTTAGAAAAACCAGAGATTTTTTCTAAAAGAGCTATTTGCTCTTTTATGATACTCTCCATTTTTGCATCTTTTTCTTGAATTTCTTTTTGTTGTGCCAATAAATCTTTATCTTTTTGTTCTAAGTTTTTTTCTCTTTCAGTTAATAATTCATCACGCTTATCTAAACTTTTCTCTCTGTTATCAATTCTTTGATTAAGATCATTAAGTTCTTTTTTCTTTTCCTTAATCTCTTCATCAGTCTGTTTTTTTAATTTAAAACTCTCTTCTTTTAATTCTAGAATACCATCTCTTTTAGCTTTTTCAGCTTCTTTTTTAGCATCTTGAATTAATTTATTAGCTTCCTTTTGTGCAGCACTAACTTTTAGTTTATTAAAAATCAAAACTATCGTAGCACCTACAAACAATCCAACTACTACAAGCAAAATGGAGAAAATTGTGCTATCCATAATTCTTTTCCTCCATTATATCTCTTTCTAGAAGTATAAAAACCTCTAATATCATTTTAAAATTTTAATTACTTATTGTCAACTTATAAGTTAAATTGTTTTTATTTTTTGACAATAACTGTTTAGAATACGTTTTTTTATTTACTTCTATTTTTGATGCATCTTTATTAACTCCTTTTTATCTTTGCTCTCTTTGTATATACCAGTAAAAAGATAAATAATGCAAAAAATATAATCCAATATTTATTAATCCATATAAATGATAACAAACTAAAAGTTAACTTCGTATGATATATAAGATCAAATTCATCTATTGTTTTACCATCATAATTTACTTTAACACTACCAAGTTTTGTACCTATAGATGTAAAATAAGATATACTATCTCTACCATCATATATATATTCTACTTTAGATTTATCAAAATCATTTTTAACATATTTATTAATAGCTTTATTCGCTTTAATATCTATATTTTTTTCTTTTGCATATTTTGTTTTTAAAGTAGTTATTATATCTTCCTCATCAACTATTTTTTTATAACCATAATTATTATTAAAATAATTATATGTTTTGATATGGTCTTTTATATGAACATTTGCTTCATTTGAAAATGCATTCAATGTAATTAACAAATAATTAACATTATTTAATGTTGCAGTTGATGCTAAACAAAAGCCAGCCTTACTAATATATCCTGTTTTAGATCCGGTTATAAAAGAAATATTTAAATTATTCTTATTATTATATTTTTCAATTGTACTTTTTATTATCTTTCCATTTGAAAGTTTATAATTATTTGTTTCAAATACACTTTTAAATTTTTCATTTTTTAATGCATAAATTAATATTTGTGCCATATCATATGCACTACTATAATTTGATTTACTATATAATCCTATTACGTTTTGAAAATGTGTATTTTTAAGACCTAATTCACTTACTTTTTGATTCATTAATTTTATAAATTCACTTCTGCTTCCAGATACACTTTCAGCTAGTGCATTTACTGCATCAGCACCACTAGATAGTATTGCTGCATATAATAAATCATTATAAGTTAATTTGTCGCCAACCCTAAATCCAGCGGTTGCTACATCCCATGCAATATCATCTATCATACTTTTTTTAATAGTAACTATTTTATTATAGTCGTTAATATTTTCAATAGCTACTATTACTGTCATTATTTTTGTAAGACTAGCAATACTTACTTCATCATGACTATCTTTTTCAAGTAAAACACTATTATCATTCATATTATAAAGAATATATCTTTCACTTACTAATTTTATATCATCTGCTCTTACAACTTCAAAAAATACTACTACTGCTAATAATATTTTAATTATTTTGTTTTGCATATTTCTTTTTCTCTTTCATCATAAATTCAGTTATTACTGTTTCAATTTCTATTGCTGCTTTTGGATCTAAATTAGAAATGTATACATTTTCTTTAACTGTATCTATTTCTACATCACTCCAAATTAAATTCTTTCTTACTTTTAAGTCATTATATAAATCAGGTGTAACTGTTGTAAAAAAATATCCCCATAACAATCTTTTTTGACCAATCATTATTCTTTTATTTGTTAATGCTACTACACATGAATTAATAAACATTAGTGAACTAACATTTTTTTGGCCACAAAAAACATATAATAATTTTTCATTGGGATTTAAATGCATATCGATTATTTTAGAATGTTTCCTTGTTCTAAATGCTACTGTTAGTGGAAATTTCTTCTTAAATTCTTTTACTAATTTAAATACTTCACTCATCTATATCACCTTCCTTTATATATTTTAACACATCATTCAATATAGTTGTTGCTCTAGATGCAATAAAATTATAATTAAATTCTTTTAATTTATTTTTATAATTAAAAAATACATAAGTTTTATTGCTTTTATAATCTTTCCATATACCAAAAAATGAGTTAATATTAGATATTAAACTTTTATATTCATTTAATCCTTTAGTTCCATATGAACTAATAGAACTACTCTCAAATTCTATTTTATCAAAAACATATTTTTTGTATGAAGTATATAATGCTTCTTTTACTCCTTTTGATAAATCTGTTGTTTTAAAAAATTTCTTAAAGTATTTTTCATAATCATGACCAAAACCCAGTTTATCAGCAAGTTTACCATCTTCTAATCTATACTTTGAAGATTTTCCATATGTTGAATCACATAAAAAAGCAATAAATATTTGATATTTCTGTTCATTAGAAAAATCATATTCACTTTTAAAAATATCATAAATAAATAATGCATTAGCACACACATCACTTAACATTACATTTTTTATTTGATTAGAATTAATATGATGATCTATGCATCCAATAACATTAGTACTAGTTTTTAATGATTGTGAAACATCATTATGATCTACTAAAAACCAATTATATTTGTTAATATCTTTTCTTTTAATTACTACTGGATTATAATTCATGCACTCATCTATCAAGCTTTTATTATAATCATCTATTTCATAATCACTATCCAAAATTGCATAATATGATTTGATACCCGAATCATTAAATATATCACACATTATTTTAGAAGAAACAATAGAATCTACATCGGAATGTTCATGTCCAATTACATATATTGGTTCAAACTTCTTATATTCTATTAAATTCATTTTTTCTCCTTACATATTTTTAATTATATTTTTAATTATTTCATTTATTGATTCAATAACAAAATTATAATTATTTCTATTAAACTCATTTAATATTTCTTTTACATCATTAGTTATTCTATTTGTTACTTCACTATTCAAATCTTTATTATCATAAACATATATCATAGAATTAATACTTTCTAAAAAATTTGCACAACAACTAGCGGTAATAAATGTTTTGTTTTTAGATGAAATCTTTTCTATAAATCCCATTGTTGATTTCTTTATTATTTCTGTTTTTGTATTATTTTTTACATATTCAAATATTATTTTTTCATAGTTTGATAATAATTTAACATATCTCTCAATTATTTCTTTATTAGCATCAGTTAAATTATTTATTAAGTTTTCTTCCATATTCTTTTTTATTATATTTTTATTAATTGGAAGTTTATATTTTTCAAAGATATGTGTTAATCTTATAACTAATCTATTTTCAAATGCCGCAAACAAAAAATTATTATCTTTGATAATATCTTTTGAACTTGTTCTAATTTTTTCAATTATACTATTTTCCATAAATTAATTATAACACACTAAAATAAACTATGATTCACTTTACAACTAAATTAACATTTACTTAACAAAAAAGAATTTCATAAATGAAATTCTTTTATTCTGTTCTAAGTGCAACTACTGGGTCTTGTTTACTTGCTTTTCTTGATGGAATTAATCCACCAATTAGAGTTAGTACGACACTTAAAGCAATTAATATTAGAGATGATAATATTGATATCGTAGCACTAATATTTACATTTCCAGTAAGACTATGAATTATATAATTAATAATTGGTATAAATACTAATGTAATTCCAATTCCCATTAAACCACTAAGTAATCCAATAATAAATGTTTCAGCATTAAATATTGATGAGACATTTCTCTTAGACGCTCCGATTGCACGTAAAATACCAATCTCTTTAGTCCTTTCAAGTACTGAAATATATGTAATAATACCAATCATTATAGAAGATACGACAAGTGATATAGATACAAATGCTATTAATACATAACTAACACTATTTACTACTTTTTTAACTGATGACATAAGTATTCCAGTAGCATCAGTATAATTTAATACTTTATCATTTTCTTCTATTTTTTCCATCTTATCATTGTAATCATCTACAAAATCTATAAAATGTTCTTTAGAGTCAAAACTCTTAAAATAAAATGCTATAGATGTTGGTTCTTCTTTATCTTGATATCCAAGAGTAATTAAATTTGCTTTTGCATTTCCTCCACTATTACTACTTGTCATAGCATTCATTATACGTTTTAATTCATCTTCAGATAAATCAAACTTAAAAGCTTCTGCTAATGCATTAGGATTAACATCAAATGCATTAGCTAAACTAGACATTAAAGTACCAGATAATTCCCCTACTTTAGTTAATATTTCTTTTTGCATTAAAGCTTCAGTCATTTTTTCAGCCATAGTATTAGAAGTGCTTATTACAACTGTCTGAGCCATAAATTCTTCTAACATCTTATCACTTGCAGCATCAGTTATTATAGCTCCCTCATTAGATTCATCTTTTGTATAAGTCTTATCCATTTGATTATATGAAACGATATAACCTTTTAATAACCCAGAAATTAAACTTGTATAAGTGTTTTCATAAATACTAGAAGGTATTACATATTTTTTTTCCATATCATTTAAAATACTCTTTGTTTCACTTTTTTTCATATAATCAGATACAATACTATCAACATCATTTACATATATAATAGGTATTGTCATATTAGGCATTAATGGATTTGAAAATGTTTCTTTAGGATTTTTAACATAATCAGATATTAATGACTTTGTAATATTTTTTAAATTGCTATCAAATAGTTTTTTTGCAGTTGATATATCAGCTGTTATTGAAGAAGATATATCATTCATATAATTAGTTGTTGTATTTTTAATTGTCTTTTCATCTATTTTTATATTGAATGCACTTTCTATTTTCTTCTTATCTACTTTTATTAGATCTTCAAAATCTAGATTAGAGTTTTTCTTTTTATCATCAAAATTTGTATTAGAAAAGACATCTATTTTTTTATTTCTTAATTGTTTTTTTACTATTTCTGTTTTACTAGAATTTTCAATAATATAATCTGTTAATTTTGATGTATAAGCTATTCCATTTTGAAGAGCTAATGATGACATTCCATCTTTAGGGCAAACAATTCCAACAATTTTAAGTTTTAATGCTTTACTATATAATTTTTCAATATAATCCTCATCTTCACTCATATCTTCATATATATCATATTTGGAATTATACTTATACAAATCTGGATTGTTAATAAGTCTTAAATCAAGATTCATTAATTCATCATAAGTAAATTCAAATGGTTCATTATTTATTTTAACTTCTTCTCCAGCCATCATTTTACTAACCATTTCATTAATTTCATTTGTGTCTCTAAGACCTAAATAATAAACTAACATATCAGCAATAGTATGTGGTTCAGATAATACAATTATTAATTCATTAAAATTCTTTGGCCAATTACCAGCTAAAATTGTAAATTGTTCATTTAATGATTCTGTGTCATCCATCATTTCATAGTAAATATTTGAATATTGCGAATAAATAGAATTATTTCCAAATGATGAAAACATTGAATTAGGATTTAATTTAACTAATTTTTTATTATATTTTGAATATATAACTGGACTAACACTATAACTATATTTATAAGATGTAATATCATTTTCTACCAAATTATAATTATTTTCTAAATAATTCTTAAAACTCTTTAAATCATTTTTACTTACATTACCAAACATAGAAGATATAAATTGTCTTTCATAGACTTTATTATCTTCCATACTATCATCCTCTTCACTACCCATCATAGATAATAGCATTTGTGTCATATCTGCATTTTCTTCATAAATAGTTAATGGATATGATGAAAGAGTATCTTCCTGTATTTTATCTATATAGTTTTGAAATCCAGTTGATAATGCAAGTATAAGTGCAATACCAATAATACCAATTGATTCTGCAAGTGATACAAGTATAGTTCTTCCTTTTTTAGTCATCAAATTATTAAAAGACAAGGATAAAGCTGTTAAAAAAGACATAAAAGTTTTACCTGTTTTATTTGTTTCATCACTAGTATCTTCTTTTCCATCAAATGGATTACTATCGCTAGTAATTTTTCCATCTTTTAATTTTATAATTCTATTTGAATATTCATTAGCTAATTCAGGATTATGAGTTACCATTATAACTAACTTATTATTTGATATTTTCTTTAATATATTCATTATTTGAATACTTGTTTCTGAATCTAATGCCCCCGTTGGCTCATCTGCAAGTAAAATATCTGGATCATTAACAAGCGCTCTTGCTATTGCAACTCTTTGCATTTGACCACCAGATAATTGATTAGGCTTTTTATATATATGTTCAGCTAATCCAACTTCTTTTAATGCCTTTTTAGCTTTTTCAATTCCTTCTTTTTTAGAAATACCAGAGAGTGTTAAAGCTAGACTAACATTTTGTAATACAGATTGATGAGATATTAAATTGTAACTTTGAAATACAAAACCAATTCTATGATTTCTATAAGAATCCCAGTTTGAATCTTTATATTCTTTAGTTGATATTCCATTAATTATTAAATCACCACTAGTATACTTGTCAAGACCCCCAATAATATTTAATAATGTAGTTTTTCCACTACCAGAAGGACCTAATATTGATGCAAATTCACTTTTTCTAAAGTTTAAGCTTACACCATCTAATGCTTTTTGTTTAAGACTGCCTGTTTCATATATCTTAGTTATTTTCTTTAGTTCAAGCATATTATTCCTCCTTAAATCATATGTATTTTAACATAAATTATTATAATAATCTATAGTGAAATTATTACTTTATAAAATCTATAATATCTTTTAATACATTTGCATTGTTTTTTTCAAATAATATTGCATGTTTCATATCATCATATAATTTAAATGTAATATTTTTATATCCGACATCTTTTAAAAAAGAAATACTTTTATGCCATAATTTTTCACTTTTTATAACTGAATCATTTCTTCCAGCTATAAAGAAAATTGGTAATTTTTTATTTTTTAATTTCCAATCTCTTTTTGAATATACATCTATCATTAAATTGGTTAAATTAATAAAACCATTTGTTGTAAAAATATATCCACATAGTTTATCATTATTATACTTATCTATATATTCTTTGTTATCTGAAATCCATGAATTAGTTTCATCATTTGAAAGAGCGAGTTTATTTAAAAATTCACTTCTATATCTTTCACCCTTCAATAGTTTAACTGCTTTCGATAACATTAATCCTATTTTGGACATCTTATTTATACTAGGCGAACCACATACTATTAATTTATTTATTTCAAAATCATATTTCTTTAAATATTTTCTAACTATTAAAGAACCCATACTATGCCCAAACAATACTAATTCTTTATTTGGAAATTTATTCTTTAAATACATAGTTATTTGATGTAAATCCTCAACTAAATAATCAGATGATTCTTCGTATAGATAACCTAAATCACTTATATTTTTAATACTTCTTCCATGTCCCCTATGGTCATTTATAATACAAGCATAGCCATTTTTTGCTAAGTATTCCATAAAATCATAATAGTATTCTTTATGCTCAACCATTCCATGAGATAATTGAACTAATCCAAATATCTTATCAGGAATAAATAATGCCACATCAAGTTCTAATCCATCACAATTCGACTTGATTTTAAAAAACTCTTTTTTCATTTTTACCTCCTAAGAAAAAAAGCCTTTTTAAGGCTACTTTGTAAATGAAATAGTTGCACTTCCGCTTCCTAAATCTGGAAAATCATCTATATGTCCTAATTTAATAAATTTTCCACTAGAATTAGTTGATTTATAAAAAACAACTATTGTACTAGTACCAGATAACGCTATATCACCAGCTTGAAAATTTTTAGTTTTACTTGAATTTGTAGTTAATCCTGAATACATATAACTATATTTCCTATTTCCATCTGAATCACTCATAGTAAGAGAAATTGGTAAAATATTTAAAAATTCTTTAGCTGTAGTGTTTGATTCAACTTTTGCATCATATGTTGTTCCATTAACACTTACTTTTATTGTTCCCAAATCACCTACACTATTTGCCATTTGCTTTTCAGCTTCTAATTTATGGTTTTCTACAACATGCATTATTATATAAATACATACTCCAAGTACTATTAATACAGATAACCATGATATTACTGTTGCTTTTGCATCTCTTGTCATATTACACCTACTTTATTAAAATTATAACATGTTATTTTCAATAATAGTTAAATAAAAAACTTGCTTGTCAAATATTTTGTAAATCATTATTATTTGTTTGTTTTTTCTTCAACAACTTTAACTTCCCTAATATCTAATAGTTTATTATCTTTTTTTGTTTTGTTAAGAATAAATAAATTTACTATGTTAATAATTCCATAAATTAATATTAATAACCCTATCAATTTTAAAAACATATCAGGAACTATAATTTTACCAATTCCACATAGTATTGCTATTCCCATTCCAATTGCAGATAGTATTATTGATCTTTTCTGACTGTAACCTGTTTCTTTTTGAATATCAATTGCTTCCACTAATTTAGCAATACTTGATAATAAAATGTAAACTCCAATTATAAAAGAAATGAATTCCTTTAAAAATGATGACTTTACTATCAAAAATATTCCTATTGCCATCTCAACAGTACCAAGTATTAAACTTGCACTGCTTTTTGTTTCCTTAAAATAACTTACAGCATTTATTAATCCCATAACTATTAAAGCTACACCAATTATTATAGATAACGCACTTGTTACCTTATCTGCGTATATTATCAAACTAATTCCTAAAACTATTAATACCCCTGACAAAATGATTTCTTTTGTTTTTAATTTATTCATAATTTTTACCTCTTTATTCACTTTTCAATATTAATTAATTTACCATCTTTAAATGTATAAATAACTTTGTCCAATACATTTTCATATTTTATTAAATCTTCATTATTGTAATTTTCTATTTCTGCATTATCTAAAACTCTATATAGTTTTCCATCTAGTATTAATCCTTCTATAGTAGTAATTACAATATTATCATTTACTTTTATATCAATTATTTCTTTTTTAATATTTGTCCCCTCATTATTAATTAAATTATTTGATATATATGATTTCATCATACTCAAATACCTTATTTTATTACCATTATAATCAAAACTGACATTCTCAAAATTATCAAATAATTTCTCATATATTTCTTTAAACTTATCTTCACTAAATATATTGTAATCTTCTTCAGTAGTCATATATTCCTTATTTAAGTTATTTAGTGCAATATAACTCTTAATTTCATTAGTAAATTTTCCATTATAATAGTCACTAATATATTCACTATTTTCGCTAATATAAATATTATCTAATAAATAAGAATATTGATTAATTAAAGTTTGAAGAGATATTTCTTCTTTTGTATCATCTTTATTATTTGTTTCTGTCTTCTCTATTACATTATTAGTAGTAGTGTTTTCATTAATAAAGTATTTGTTAAAATATTTAGATTTATATAATAAGAATAACAAGAAACATACTAGGGCCAATAAAATAATAATAACTATGTTTTTAAATAATATCTTTTTATTTTTTTCTCTAATTAATCTCTTATTTGATTTTTCTAATTCTTCATTAAAACCTTTTTTGATTTGTAAATCTACATAATCTTTTAATTCTTCTTTAATACTTGTTAAATCTACCTTTTCTTTCTTTTCAACTTCTTTTGCTTTTGCCATAACACAAATCCTCCCTAAATATAATTTTAGCATACACTAACAAAAAAAAGATAGTTATTTTTTTATAACTATCTATTATTTTTTAAATCTTATTCTCCAAATGGATGTTTTAATCTATTTAACACTCCATCTTTTAGTAATTCTGCAAAAGATTCATATATTCTATTTGCTTCTTTTTCATCAATACTAATTACTTCCATTAATTTAGATATTATTTTCTCCTTATTTTTTTTGCCAATAATAAAATTATCATCAAATATGTTGTTTATTTTATTTGTATCTTCAATATTATACCCTATTCTAGAAGATAATTCCTTTATTAATTCACTTTTATTCATACTATCACCTAAAACTATTATAAATAAAAATAGACTTAAAGTCTATTAACAATTTTTATTAACAACATTATTGAATGTATCTTCAATTACACTATTTTTAACATTCTCAACACTATACCATCCATATGAACACATTAAATCATATGTACTTGCTTGATGTTTCATTGTTTCATCTAGTCCTTTTTTTAATATTTTTCTAGTGTCTTCATTTGAACTTTCTAATGTACCATGAACATATACTTCAACTGTACTTTTTAATATCATTAAATAATTATCCAATAATAAACAATCATTCATTTTTTTTATCCTCCAAGAAATTTAATAATTTTTCTTTCATACTAATATGTTTTTTTAATTCATTTTGCATAAAAGATACTATTTCTGGCTCACTAATCATTTCAAGATTACTTTGACAAATCATAATAATATTGCTTTCATGACCAATTGCATCTTCTAAATACAATAATTCTTTTTGTGTCATATTTCCCTCCTGATACTATTATTTACAAAATATTAAAAAATATGTAAAAAAAAAATTCCTAATAAGGAATTTATTTAAATATAAATCTTGCTACAAAAACTAATAAACAAGCTCCAATAACAGATTGAATTATTGTACCAATGTAGCCTGCAAAGCTTACACCAAGTAGTCCTAATACATATCCACCAACAAGTCCTCCAAGAACGCCAAGAATAATGTTTCTAATTAAGCCACCTTTAGTACCCATAAGAATACCTGCAAGCCATCCTGAAATTGCTCCTATTACTAAAGAAATTAAAAAATTAATCATTTTAGTACCTCCTATAATAAATATATCATAAATAACAAATATTATTCAATTCTTTTATAAAAATATGCTAATTTAAAGTAAGAAAGTAATGTAAGTGAAATAATAATTCCACCAATAATATCACTTATCCAATGAACTCCTGATATTATTCTAGTTAATAATACAAGTGACATTAATACAATTGTAATAATATTTATAGTTTTAATATATTTCTTATTAAAATATTTTTGACTTACAATTAATGAACTAAGCCCAACGCATAATGATAATATTGTATGACTTGAAGGATATGATGCTTCTAGTTCACCATCTATTAATATTGGTCTATAATTAATACTACATTTTTCAAAAAATATATAAACTACCATCATTAATACATAAAAACAACCTAATATAATTATTTCCCTGTCTACCTTTAATATGTTTTTTCTTTTTATTAACTGATATAAGCCAATGCATCCATAAATTATTACTAATAATAATATTACATAGCCTAGCAACTCACTAATTTTATAAATTGCATTTGATGAGCCAATTAAATTTTTAAAAGATTCATTAACTGCGCCAAAACCAACACTAGAATTATTTGGTCCGATTTCCCTAACATCAACATTTTTCACTAACATAGTATAAACAACTGATATAACTGTTAATACAATTGCAATTATAATATTCTTCTTATTCTTCATATTTACCTACTTTCTATATAAGTATATCATATTATTTATTAATTAGGACAATTATCATTTAATTTCAATGGTATTTTATAAGTTGTTATATGTTCACCATCATCAGTTGCATTTATTTCCAAATATAAACTATTGTCATTATATTTTTTACATTTTTGAGCATAATTATCAATATTTAATTTCACATCTTTAAGATATTTTTCTAATGTCACGTTTTCTTTTGCATTACATGAACTTATTTTAGTATTTATATTTTCATTTGACTCATATAAATTACATTCTATTTTTCCATATACATTGTCATCATCACCACCACAATAATTGATGTTAGAAATATATATTGAAGACTTTTCTTTATCATATGCTATACTTCCAGAAACATTAAATATATCACAAGTAGTTGTGATTGTTTTAAATTCAAATGTATTAGATTCTATTTTTTTAATAATTAATGCTAATACTAAAACAATTAGTACCAATACCACAAAAACTATAAATAATGTTTTACTTTTTTTATTATTTGATATTTCCCCATCCAACATATCATCAATACTAATATTAAAATCCTTACTCATTTGTCTTATTAACGAAATATCAGGTAAATTTTTACCATTCTCCCATTTACTTACCGCTTGATAAGTTACATTATATTTTTTAGCAAGATCTTGTTGAGTTAAATTATTCTTCTTTCTAAGTTCTTTAATAAAATTTCCAATTTTTTCTGAATTCATAAACTTCACCAAGATAATTATACCAAATTTTAATATATTAAAAAAAGAGTTAATAAAACTCTTCTAAAATATTGTAGGATTTATTGAATTTATTGCTGTTGCATACAAATTAATATCTCCGTCTACCAAGTTCATATTATTCCATTCATATGATACAGCAGTATCCAAATTTTTTAATAATTCTAATTCTTGTTCTAACTCTAATATATTTTGACTACAAACTGCTATTTCTTTGTCACTTCTACCTCTTCCTGGACCATTATAATTAATACTTGCATTAGTATCAATATCACCAACATTTATTGTATAATCTATTATTATTGTATTATTTGTAGATTCAACATGGTAAGCATATTTTAATTCATAAGTTCCAGGCCACCATTCTTTATTTTATCTAATTCATTTTTATTATAAATTTCTGCTTCTTCTCTTGTCATTGTAGCTATAGAACTTTCTCCTTTATTTTACTATATAATAAATTTTTTTCAAAATAATATATTACTTATTTAAATTAAAAAAGTCCCTAAAATACTTATAATTTGAAAGCTATGACAAAATATTTTTAATTTAATAATAATCCTTCGCATAAGTATTTATGGATTTTGTGATTTTCTATAATTGTTATATCAAGGTAAACAAGAACAGAAACAAATAAAGCAACAAAAAAGCCCTTAAATAAAGGCTTTATTAACTAATGGTCGGGAAGACAGGATTTGAACCTGCAACCCCTCGGTCCCAAACCGAATGCTCTACCAAGTTGAGCCACTTCCCGATACTGTGCTTTTCAGTACAGGTATAATATTAACATATTTTTTTTATTTTGTGAACACTTTTTTTAATTTTTGTTCTTTTTTTGAATATTTTTAAGTTTTTCTTCTGCTCTTTTTCTTAATTTGCTTATCTTATATTCATTTTCTAATCTTAATTTTTCAATTTTTGCTTCTGTTTCTATCTTTAATTTCTCCTGTTCATATTTTTCTTTGCTTATTATTTTATTAAAATTTTCTTTAACAATTAATTTAATACTTGGATAAGCATTAAGTATTCTTCTATATGACCAATTTTTTTTGAATAAAAAATCTTTAATTTTAGAAGCAATTTCTGCTGTGTTATCCTTTTCATAAAATTTAATATCGCTTTTAATATTTACTAATGTAAATAGTGATATTAAACAATCTAGCAAAAAAACTATTATTATTGTCAAACTGATTTTATGCAATGTATCAATTGTAAATAAAGAAAATAACTTGAATAATAATGGATTTATTAAATATATCATTACTAATCCAAGAATGCCAAATGGAATCATAGTTTCTGCACAAATTCTTCCATTTATGTTATATTTTCTATTACTATAATCCCACCATCTTAAATTAAATAATTTTTCCATAAAATAACTAGTAAAATATTCTAATAATGAACAAATGACAATAGCCAAAATAAATAAGGTAACAGGATGATTATAATATTTTGATAATAAAAAAGTAATTAACACTCCACCGCAACCATATATTGGACAATATGGTCCAATTAAAAAACCTCTATTTACAAATCTATGACATGTAATTAATTCATTAATAACTTCAATAATCCAACCAAATATTGAATAAATAATAAACAATAATACATATGTTTCAAAACATAAATTCATCTTTATCACCTATTAAATTATATCATAATAAATTTTATTAATAAAATTTAAAAAAAAAGAACTACTGTTCTTAAATACAAAAGTGGTGCGCCCAAGAGGAGTCGGACCCCTAACCTTTTGATCCGTAGTCAAATGCTCTATCCAATTGAGCTATGAGCGCTTAATAAACCACATCTCCAAATAAAAAAAGTGGTGGCTTCAGTTGGAATCGAACCAACGACACCAAGATTTTCAGTCTTGTGCTCTGCCAACTGAGCTATGAAGCCACATGGCGGTTCGTACGGGACTTGAACCCGTGATCTCTCGCGTGACAGGCGAGCGTGATAACCACTACACCAACGAACCATGGTTGCGGGAGCCGGATTTGAACCAACAACCTCTGGGTTATGAGCCCAGCGAGCTACCAGATTGCTCCATCCCGCGATATTAACAAATGGCGGAGGAAAAGGGATTCGAACCCCTGCGCCGATTTCTCGACCTCCCGGTTTTCAAGACCGGTCCCTTCAGCCAGACTTGGGTATTCCTCCAATATTATGGTGCCCCAGGCCGGAGTCGAACCGGCACGAGCTTTTACACTCGCAGGATTTTAAGTCCTGTGCGTCTACCTATTCCGCCACTAAGGCACACCTGGTGTCTCGCTGGGGATTTGAACCCCAGACCCCTTGATTAAAAGTCAAGTGCTCTACCGACTGAGCTAGCGAGACATATATAAATAAAATGGTTGCCTCGGCTGGATTCGAACCAGCGGAATGCAAGAGTCAAAGTCTTGTGCCTTACCACTTGGCTACGAGGCAAAATTTCAAGTGGTGGAGAGAGATGGATTCGAACCATCGAACCCGAAGGAACAGATTTACAGTCTGCCGCGTTTAGCCACTTCGCTATCTCTCCAAAACATGGTGCCGAAAACAGGAATCGAACCCGTAACCTACTGATTACAAGTCAGTTGCTCTACCAATTGAGCTATTTCGGCGAAAAAAAATAAAATTATGGTGGGCGATGAGAGACTCGAACTCCCGACCCCCTGCTTGTAAGGCAGATGCTCTAACCAACTGAGCTAATCGCCCATAATTTTCCTGTTGACGTTAATAAATATATCATTTATTGTATTTTATGTCAAGATTAAATGTGATTTTTATGGCGTTTTTGTATCTTTTTCAAGGTCTTTAAGCTTCTCTTTTACCCAAATATCCAAGTTTTCTTTTAAAGGTTCAAAGCCTTTTCCTTTTTCTTGTATAGTTTTTTTTCTTTTTTTATTTCCTTTAATACTTTTAATAGATAGTTTAACTTGCCTCTTTTCACTATCTACTTCTATTACTTTTGCTTCAATAATATCTCCAGAAATAAACAGCTTTTCTAAATTGCTAACAAATTTACTTGATACCTCTGATATATGAATTAATCCATCATAACCATTTTCTAATTTTACAAAAACACCATAATTAGTTATTCCTGTTACTTCACATTTAACTAAATCACCAATATTAACTTCTTCCATAAAAATCACTTCATAGCAATTATATCACATTTCAAATATTTATTCACTTATCCATGATATTAAAGTAATATCCTTTACATTTTTAAATCGATTTTGTATGTAAAACAAAAGATCATTATATTTTTTTCTATTGTCTATAAATATTCTTAATAATTCTTCATTTTGATTATCTTTTATTATTTCTTCTATGATATTAAAGTAAAAATTAGGATATAGTAAGTTAGAAAATAAAAAAATTGCTTCATATTCATTACTTACATTTTTTATAATTAAATCCACCACATCATAATCTATTGTTCCTTTATAAAAAATGAATTTTATATAGTTTGCTAAATTATACATTCTATTTGTTTTAATAAAAGTAAAAGGATTATTTAAATTCATACCATTTTTTTCTATTTTATGTCCTATAGAATTATTGTTATTAATTATTTCATTTTTATAGTTATTTAATAAAGAAATTGCATTTTCTCCCATTCCAATAAAATAATTAATACTATTTTGTATTACTTGAAATTCTTTATTGTATTCTATCATTTCTTTTTCTAAATTATCTATTGTTCTTTTCCAATCATCAATAATATCATAATTATCTAAATTAGAACTATAAAATTCAAATTTTTTAAGATATTGTAATGTTAAATCATTTTCTAAATCATTTACTTTAAGTATACATATTCTATTATCATTCTTTTGTGTTATATATTTCTTTTCTTTATTCAGTATAAAAGTATTTACTTTTATATTGTTATAAAACATATTATTCGTAATATTAAATAGAATATCAATATATTTTTCGTTTTTGATATTTTCGTAAATATAATATTTAGTATTATTCATAAAGAAATATTTTTTGCTATCTTTTTCATATATTTTATCAATTTTTATTCCATAATTTAAAAAAATAAAATTTTTCATATTTAATTATATGTTTTAAATAAAAAAACTAGTCATAAGACTAGTTACTTTTAAAAGAATTTTCCACCTTGTATTGGTGTTGAATCAATACTAGGTATTGAAATATTTGCTATTTGATCCATGGCATCTTTTAATAAAGTATCTTCCGTTGTTGCTTCTGGTGTTGCCTCGACTGTTGCTGGTAATGGTGTTGGTTCTGCAATAGCTTGAGTTACTCCTTGCACAGCAGGTACTTCTGCTACTGATGCTTCAGGTGTCGTACTAGCAGGCACAGCTGATGATTCTAAAGTTTCTAATGTTGGAAGTTCAACTGGCTCTACTTCAGCAGATTTCTCTTCAACACTTGGCAATTCTATTTTTGGCATAACATCTAATTGTGGTTCTTCTTGACTCATTGTACTTGTATCTTCTGCCATTAAATCTTCAGCCTTTTCAACAAAGTCACTTGTTATTTTTGCATAATTAACACTATTTATCTTTTCACTAATTTGTCCTTTAAAGATTTCAATCTTTTCATCTATTTCCTTCTTAAAATCTTCAATTAATTTATCAACATATTCATTAAGCTCTCTTATATTACTATCACTAATATTTTCTTTTTCTAAAGTTACAGAATCTACTTCTGTAGGTGCTGGAACTACTCCATCTGTTGTTGGCGTTGGTGCCATTTCAGCAGGAGCT